>JAAEMP010000151.1 GCA_024225445.1 Hyphomicrobiales bacterium
AACACCGGATTGCCGGCGTTATCTGAGCAGTGAACCTGGAAAACAGTCTTTGCCAACCTCTCAGTGAATGCAAGCATTCACCTGCCGGTCAGCGGGTCTAACCCTATAGTGGTAATGGTATTAGTCATGGACGCCTCCTGTAAATAGAATCGTTGTTAACGCTTCCATTATGGCTCATTTAGAAGCCGTGCGGGGCGTCCATACCATTACCGTAATAATACCTGACCCGGGACAACCGAAATCTGGGAGCAAGTGTGCCTAAAAAAGAAACAATGTAAGGTGTTGCCTTACACATTACATTATACTATATTTCGTTTATGGCTAATGAATCACCCCCTGTTCATCCGGGCGCATATGTCCGCGAAAATGTCATCAATCCCCGTAAGGTAACGGTTACCGAAGCGGCAAAACTGATCGGCATCAGCCGTCCCGGCGTATCGAACTTCCTGAACGGAAAAGTATCTGCGACACCTGATATGGCAGCACGTGTCGAACGCGCCTTCGGCGTTTCCGCCAAGACAATCCTTGACTTACAATCCGCATATGACGCAGAAGCCGGCAGGACGTCGGGTGCGGCCCAAAAGGCTCGCGCCTACGTGACTCCATTTTTAAACGTGCAAGCTAACGATCTCGTGAATTGGTACACGACGACGGTCCTAGCGCGCGCCAAATTCTCTGTTCTGCTGCGAACGCTTGTTCACTCTACGGGTCATGACCTCCAAAAAGTCGACTTTCCCGGCAACAACGACGCCGAGCGCCCGGGCTGGGACGGCCTTATCGAAGCTAATTCCGGCACACCATGGATTCCTTCCGGCATCTCCGGATGGGAATTCGGCGTAACGGCAGACATCAAGGGCAAGGCAGACAGCGATTTTGCAAAAAGCGTAAAGGCAACCAAAAAGGCGGACCAGGCCAATATCACCTTCGTTTTTGTAACTCCCCGACGGTGGTCGGGCAAGACAACCTGGATCATTACAATGAAGGCAAAGAATATCTGGAAAGATGTTCGCGCCTACGATGCCAGTGACCTTGAACAATGGATGGAACAATCGATCGCGGCGCAAACCTGGTTTGCAAACCAGACGGATCGCCCATCTAGCGGCGTCAGGACGCTTGAACGCTGCTGGACAGATTGGGCCAATGTCACAGACCCAGCGCTTCACCCGTTACTCTTCAGCACCGCCGTTAAGGCTTCGGGTGACAAAGTTAGCGGGTTCATGACGAAAGACCGTGCCGAACCCCTCGTGATCGCTGCCGACTCCGTTGAAGAAGCCCTCGCCTTCCTCAGTTTAGTCTTGGCAGGGCCAGAACTCGAACAGTACAAAGACCGCGTGCTTGTCTTCGACGAGCCCGGTGTGCTGCCCAAACTCGCGCAGGGTAACACTGATTTTATCGCTGTTGCGCATACTCGAGAGGTTGAGCGCGACTTCGGGCCCTATAGTTCCGTGCTGCGCACCATTGTCGTCTATCCGCGCAATGCAACCAACTCCGAGCCTGACATTACACTGGAACCGCTTGGCTACGAAGCCTTCAATAAAGCCCTCGAAGCAATGGACAAAGAACGCGATGATTTAACTTCACTCGCCAACAAGTCTGGCCGTTCCCTGACCGTCCTGCGCCGCCAGCTTTCAACAACTCCTGCGATCCGCACCCCTGTTTGGGCCGAGGAACCCGGGACATCTTCGGGTATTATCCCACTGGTGTTGCTCGGCGCATGGGATATCCATAACGTGGCAGACCAGACGGCGCTCTCGCTGCTGGCTGGCGACGTTCCCTTTAATACGCTTGAAAAGCGTGTTCAGGAACTGGCGAAGTTAAACGACTCCCCTGTATGGTCAATCGGCGGCTATCGCGGGGTCATCTCGAAGATTGACTCTCTCTTTGCCATCGCAGATGCATTCACCAAAGACGATCTCGACCGTTTTCTCGAAATCGCTCGTATGGTGCTTGGAGAGGACGATCCCGCGCTTGATCTTCCTGAGAAGGATCGCTGGGCAGCATCTATTCATGGCAAGAAACGAGAATTTTCAGGGGCAGTCCGCAAAGGCATCTCCGAAACGCTTGTCTTGCTTGCTGTGCACGGTAAAAACCTGTTCGGCAAGAGGCTCGGCTTCGATGGCGAACTGGCTGCCGCGAAGCTGGTGCGAGATATTCTTGAGCCGATCTCGACGCGCAATTTGGAAGCAAATGACCGCGACCTTCCACTGTATGCGGAAGCTGCACCGAATGCATTTCTCGATATCATCGAGCGCGACCTTCGCTCAGCGCAGCCCGAGGCACTGGGGCTACTTCGCGCTGCTGACACTAGTATTTTCGGCTCGTCTTGCCCTCGTACCGGCCTGCTCTGGGCGCTGGAGGGGCTAGCCTGGAATCCTGCGACCTTCCCTCGTGTTGTGAAAATTCTGGGTTGGCTTTCTGAAGTTGAAATTAACGACAATTGGGCGAACAAGCCCATCAGTTCACTCGGCGCGATCTTTCGCGCGTGGGTGCCGCAGACTGCTGCAGACCATGAGACGCGACTCAAGGCCATACGCATGCTACTGGACAAGCATCCGACTATCGGTTGGAAAATTTGCCTTGAGCAGTTTGGCGACTACGGCAGTCGCGTTGGCACCTACAGCCACAAGCCAAAGTGGCGCCCTGATGGCTACGGATTTGGCGAACCCTTCAAGACCTGGGGACCCATCAACGCGTTCGTCCTCGAAATGGTCAAGATTGCTCTGAGCAGGCCGTTCTATACGGTGGAGATGCTTTGTGATCTCATCGGCAGGCTGCACGCGCTTGGCCCTGAATTTCAGGAGCGGGTGTGGGAAATCATTGACGAATGGCACAAAGGCGGTGCCGACGATAAAGGCATCGCCAAGGTTCGCGAAAAAATTCGTGTGACAATGCTCTCCCGCCGCGGCCGGAAGAAAGCTGACACGGAAGGACATGCAAGCCTCTCAGAAACCGCACGAGCCATTTACGATGCCATGACCCCAAAAGATGTGGTCAATCGGTACGAATGGCTTTTCCGGCAGCGTTGGGTTGAGGAATCTGCTGATGAACTCATCGACGAGGAAACTGACTTTCAGGCACGTGAAAAGCGGATTGAAAAGCTTCGCATTGATGCGCTGACCAAGGTTGTTGATGCGCGTGGCCTCGACGGCGTATTTGATCTTGCTACCAAGGGCAGTTCGGAACGCCAGATAGGTGCGTATTTGGCGACCGGCATTCTTCCTGAAGATCAGCTTCCAAATCTCGTCATTCAGTGCCTGCGACCACTCGCCGATGAAACCGGCAGAGACGGCATGGCTGCAGGGGTTATGTGGGCGATAAAGGCAGATCGGCGCAAGGCCCTTTATGAGAACTTGCGCGCAGTACTGACGGAAGACGAAGCTCTTCGCCTGCTGCTGCTTTCTCCTTATCGCCGCACAACCTGGGAACTCGTTGATCAACTGTCGGAAAAAGCACGTACCATTTACTGGCAGGATGTTGTGCCTCAGTTCGCGTTCGATGCGACCGATGAAAACAACGAGGGCGTGCGCCGTCTTCTCGACGCGAATAGACCGCGCGCTGCTTTTGCGGGTGTGCACTTCAAGCTGGATGAGATACGTCCGCCGCTTCTTGTCCAGATGCTCTCGGGCATGGCGCAAGACGGAAACGACAAGGCTGGAGAATACCAGCTACACGACTATGACATCCAGCAAGCTTTCCAGCTGCTTGATCGTAACCCGGATGTTTCCCTCGAAGATAAAGCCGGGCTTGAGTTTGCTTATCTCGATGTACTTGCCCGCAGCTTTCGCGGCGGTGACGGCCATCAAATCCCCAACCTCGAACGCTACGTGGTAGAACACCCCGACACGTTCGTGCAGGCCGTAGTTTGGGCCTACAAACGAAAGGATGGCGGTGAAGACCCGCCTGAGTATCGCGTTGCGGAAGGTCGCGAGCATCTTGCGACTAAAGGTTACCGTCTACTTGAAGCCCTTGAACGCATCCCGGGTGAGGATAAGGCTACAGAAGAGGATCAGCGCAAAAAGCTGTCCGAATGGGTTTCCACTGTACGCAAGGCCTGCGCGGAACTCGACCGTGTTGACATCGCCGATAAGTGCCTTGGCAAACTTTTCTCAAGCGTATCAGTCGGCAAAGATGGGGTGTGGCCAAACGAAGTTGTTCGCGACGTAATGGAAGACATTCAGTCGGAAAAGGTTTCAAACGGCACTCACACCGGCCTTTACAATGCGCGTGGCGTTCACTGGCGCGGTGAAGGTGGCGCGCAGGAGCGCGAACTCGCAGAAAAGTATCACAAGTGGGCCGATGCACTTCAATTCACGCACCCATTCGTCTCCTCGTCTCTGCTTATGTCGATGGTGCGAACCTATGAGTACGAGGCCGATCAGCAGGACACGGAAGCGGGTATCCGTCGTCGCCTGAGGCATTAACAGAGGCGAATCACATGCTCCAGCAGACCTATAGGCTCGTTTAACCGCAATGGGTCGCGTTCGCGACGCCTAAGGTTAATGATGATTAAGCCATCACTATATTTTTCTGTTAGCTTTTTTGAACATCAGAGCTCAATGATATTCGTCAGCATTCGAAATGTCTGATGTGCTGTCCATTGCTGTCTTTAGCGCCTATTAGGGGTCGTCATCTAATAATAAGAAGCCGGTTCGAATTTGCTTGCATACATTGATTTTCGAAACCAAACTCGAGAAAATTGTAAAAGGTTAATACAGCATTGGAAAAAGACGTATCTCTTTGGGGTAACCTAGCTGGGCCTCCTACACGCGTTTCGGGGGCTGTATCGACAAATAGTGGACGCCGGTTCCCAGGCTGGATCAAATTGCGTCTATGTCATGGCGAGGGAAAATCTTACTTCCTGCCAGATGTACTAATCGGATTCGATGGCAAGAAGTTTTTTCTGCCCAGTTTTTTTGGTCCTCCGCAGCTTTCTTTCCATGTACCCAATAACCCCCCGTCAATACTCAGCCACCATCGTGCAACATTCAGCATGGATGTAGCTGCCCCGAGGGGTACGCGAGCCGTTCGACTCTTTGTCCATATTAGTTCGAATGAGCTAGTGCGCTGTTATAATGATGGCGCGCAACTGTACCGTTGTACCTTTCAGGGGCCGGAAAATACACCGCTGGCTCCTCTTATCGCCGGAAATAGCTTGAGACTGCCAAATGATGATTTCGCGTTAGAAGTTTACCACCATACGAAACCGGAAACCATCGATCTAATTAGGTCAAGTGAGGAATTGTGGTCTGGTCTCTGGAACCTCGCGGGCACACGGAAGCTAGAAAATGTCGCCTGTACATATTTCACTACACTACCTGACATCAAAGATGAGGCAGATCTTCACCGCATCGCGATGAGTACCGAAGGCAAGATATCTTATCAAACCACTTCGGACCGCGACCGCGAAGAACCGCTGCATTTAGAAGTTTACTCCGGCACAACCGTGGACCGAACGGCATCGGTGGCCTTCTTGGTTCCCTCCGAAATAATAGCTCCTGCACATCTGCTTTTTCATACATTTATTCCTCCAAACCCTGCCTATTTCGAAGTTGTTGGTCCAGAAATCGTCCGCGTAACAGTGGAGCCAAACTCATGTCTGAAATTTGATGGGAATGAAATATTGACGAACTCTGTCACGGTCAAACGCTTTAGCTATGTCGTTGAAGGAGATGCATCAACAAAAACAGGATTAGAAGCTCCAATGAAGGAAGAGGAAACGACCCAAATCGCGCATATCGAAAAACTTGACGAAGGATTGGATATTTTCGAGTTTTGGATCGGAAATCAGAACACGGATCAGTTTTCGAAACGTGATTTTGAGTCACGTAGACTTAATCCAAATCCCGAAGATTAATCATCTGTGGCGGGATTTAAATCATGGCGACTGGATGTTGGAACTTGTCTAGTGCGCTTCATTGAAGTTGCTGTGGAAATTCTATGGTCGCCATAAAGAACCTAACTTAATTGTGATTGACGATCCCAGGCCATTCGATACTCCAAAGTCGCATAGGACATTTAACCTTTTTCACCTAACAGAGTGAACCGGTCCCTACTGTGGATCACAAACGATCATTGAAGCACTTTCTCAAAAATGGCACGTTTGGCAGCATAGCTGCTCTTGATTTACTCAAACCTTTGAATGTCACTAAAACAAATGGACACTAACGCGCGCAAGACAACTGTGTCAGGTGGGTTTCCCCGGACGCTCACGCAGGAAAAGCTATGCGCGCAGGTAATAATCGGAGTGAATGAGCGTGGTCAAAAGCAATTCCTGGCGATTGAAGACGGTGCGCGCGAATCCACCCAAAGCTGGCGGGAGGTATTATTGAAGCTCAAATCTCGCGGCATGAACCCACCGCAACTGGCGATCGGTGACGGCGCCATGGGTTTTTGGGCAGCGCTTGAGCAGGTGTATCCCAAAACCCGCCAGCAGCGCTGCTGCCTTCTCGGCGATGTAAACATCGCCTGCCAGATAATAGATGCACAAGACGATGAATGTGCTCAATTGCCTGCCCAAATTATCCCAGCCAAAAGCCAAGCAATCGCTTCATTATATCTGGCAGGCAGAGACCCGGGAAGATGCGCAAAAGGCTTTTGACTTGTTCATCGAAATATACGAGCCCAAATATCCAAAGGCAGCGCTATGTTTGCACAAAGATCGCGCCGAACTGATGGCTTTTTATGATTTTCCCGCCCAGCACTGGCAGTCCATCCGAACAAGCAATCCGATTGAATCAACCTTCGCGACGATCCGCCATCGCACCAGGCGCTCAAAGGGATGCCTTTCTCGCGATGGTATGCTGCAAATGATGTTCAAACTGGGCCGGTGCGCCGAGAAAAAATGGAGACGATTAAGAGGATTTGTTTTCCTGACAAAGGTAATAAGAGGGGTCAAATTCACAGATGGAATTGAAATATCAAAAGCCAATCAGATCGCCGCTTGATCAATCGCCTATACACCAGAATTGACCATAGCTCCGAACTTGCACCTTGTATCTGAACCAATTGATTCACACCATTTCGATCATGTTCATGAGTCTATGACCTAGTTCCGGTTTAGATTGAACCATTTGATGGAGTCAAATCAGTTCACTCGGCTAGGCGCGGAACCCGAAAATGTATCTGGGCGATTTGTATATCGGGCAAGGTTCGCAACGCAGCCCAATAAGATTCTGGGGGCTGATTTGGGCCGCCCCAAGAATATGGCGGAGGCTTGTTTTTCACGCCCGCTGGACTGCGTTATGCTTCGCTTATGGTCATATAGACCACTGCGCAAAGCATGCCTTGCCAGCAAACGTGAAACACAAGTCAAATGATTCAATCCAAACCGGAAGTGCTTGTCTTATTTACACGGAAGCATTTGATGGACCAAACCGGTTCACTGTGCAAGGCGCATAACCCGATAATGTATTTGGGCGTTCTGGCGACCGGTCAAGTTTTGCAACGCGGCAGATGAACCGGATTGGTTCACCAAAGGCGGGTTTTTCACGCTTTCTGGTGAATTTGAATGTTACTTTCAGACCAACGGCGCAATATGATACAATATTGATATAACACCCACACCAACTTGCATCAGAATATGCTGGCCCCGTCACTGGCACCACCAACACGGTCCCGCATTCCGGCAAACAATTCGCGTCCCATGCCTGTTTGGGCAAATGCGAGATCACATTTGGCGGGTTTTCGATTTGCCAGTATTTCTCCACTTACCAAAACATCAAGCTTGCCGGAAATTGTATCCAGACGCACCAGATCACCGTTCTCGATTTTGGCAATCATGCCGCCGTTTGCGGCCTCGGGAGTAACATGAATTGCTGCTGGAATCTTGCCTGATGCGCCTGACATGCGCCCATCGGTGACCAGGGCAACCTTGAAACCACGATCCTGCAAAACGCCAAGCGGCGGGGTCATCTTGTGCAGTTCCGGCATGCCTCGCGCCCGCGGCCCCTGAAAACGCAATACGGCAACAAAATCCCTGTCCAGTTCGCCTGATTCAAAAGCCCTTACAATATCAAACTGATCATCGAAAACCACGGCGGGTGCTTCAACAACATGATGTTCATGCTTTACTGCGGATATTTTGGTGACACCTTCACCGATGTTTCCATGGAGAATTTTCAACCCGCCGGTTTGGGCAAAAGGTTTATCGTATTTTGCAAGAATTTTTGAATCCCCGGGCGCTGTTGGTGCCTTTTGCCATTCAACACCGCCCTGCGCATTCAATTTCGGTTCTTGTGCATGACCGGCCAGGCCCTTGCCCCATACGGTTTTCACATCTTCATGCAATAATCCGCTGGCTATCATCTCACCGATCAGAAAAGGCAACCCGCCTGCTGCATGAAAATGATTCACATCAGCCAGACCATTGGGGTAAACCCGTGCCATTAACGGAATGGCAGCCGATAAATCCGACATATCCTGCAGTGTCAGCTGAATCCCTGCAGCTCTGGCCATGGCAATCAAGTGCAGTGCGTGATTGGTTGATCCACCGGTGGCATGCAGACCAACGACGGCATTGATGAAGGTTTTCTCGTTCACCATATGACCGACAGGGGTAAATTCGTTGCCAAGAGCTGTTATCGCCAAAGCGCGTGTTGTTGCCTGGCGGGTCAATGCATCTCGCAAGGGCGTATCCGGATTGATAAAACTCGAGCCGGGCAGATGCAGCCCCATGAATTCCATCAGCATCTGGTTGGAATTGGCGGTTCCGTAAAATGTACAGGTGCCGGGCGAATGATAGGAAGCGCTTTCTGCTCTAAGCAGTTCATCACGCCCGACTTTGCCCTCTGCATAGAGCTGGCGTGTTTTGGCCTTCTCGTCATTGGGCAGGCCTGAAGGCATCGGACCTGCAGGTACGAAAACAGCGGGAATATGTCCAAATGTCAGGGCACCAATCATCAGACCCGGTACAATTTTGTCACATATGCCCAGATACATGGCGGCATCAAACATGTTGTGTGAGAGACCAATAGCGGTGGACATGGCAATTACATCGCGTGAAAACAACGAGAGTTCCATCCCGGGCTGACCCTGGGTTACCCCATCACACATGGCCGGAACGCCACCGGCAACCTGCGCCACGCCGCCAGCTTTTTTTGCGGCGCCCTTGATCAGATCCGGAAAATCCCTGTAAGGATAATGGGCTGACAACATGTCGTTATAGGCGGTAATAATCCCGATATTGGGCACAATATCACCGGACAGAGCCTGCTTGTCCCCGGTTCCGCAAGCGGCAAAGCCGTGGGCCAGATTGGAACAGGACAAAGCGGTACGATTCGGGCCTTGCTCAATCTGCTCGTCAACCGCCTTCAGATAGGTCTTGCGGGTATCGTTACTCCTCAACACCAGACGCCGGGTTACTTCTGCAACCGTTTTGTTCAGTTCCATTTCAATTCCTGTTCATTTGCTGTCTATTAATACCAAAGGCTCTTGATAATGAAACCTATTATGGCTCCAGGCCGCTCCACCCGGTGAGACGCAGTGTGTAGCGCGATCTGGTTGGTCGGGCAAGCACTGCAACAAAGCAGAAGGGCAATTAATTAGGGCCATAAAAGCGTGGGCCCAAAACCTTGAAAGGGGACATGGGGGTGAACTGTCGCCGTAATTGTCATGACGACACCAATAAAAGATAATAAGGTTATTGATGATGCGTTGGAAATTGGCTGCGGCATGCCTGGGGCGTCGATACCATTACCGCAATTCATACTTCTCGATATGATCGGCAATCCGCTCTGCAAGATCGGGTTCCTCAGCAATCAAATCATTAAGCGTCTCTTTTGAAATCCTCAAGGCAATGATATCAGTCTTGGCTGTTATGGTAGCCGCGCGTAAAGTATTCCTTGTAACGGCAATTTCACCGAACAAAGTATGCCTTCCCATTTCACAAGTGGACGTAACACCATCATCATCAACAATTGAAACTTCGATAAGGCCGTCTATCAGAACATACGCCGCATCACCAGTCTCTCCTTGCTTCAAAACAGTTGATCCGGCCTTGTAGTTCATTAGTTCGCTAACAAAAGACAGAAGTTTCAGTTTGCTGTTATCCAGCATCGCGAACGGCGGCACTTCGCGCAGGGCAGCTATTTCATCATGTATGCTCATCGGTCAATCCCGGGTTACAAATGTGATGTAGGGATTATAATGAATTATATTTGGTGGAATTGGAAGGTGCATGGCGAATTGCGCCTGATTTGACCAGGAATAGAACTATTCACAAGTGTTCACCGGCTAAATATCGACAAGTGGCCAAAACGAGTCAGGTGGGAATTACGGCGACATTAACCGAAGTTATTGCAATTCACAGGAGCCGCCCATGACTACTGTAATACAAGTTCAGACAGGATTCAGGTGAATCGTCTATGGAGCCCAGTAGACTTCCAGTTTTTCTGTGGCCCGAAGTATATGCCGCACCGGCATGGCGTTGGCATCACCATCGCCCGATGCCTGTTTTAGCACATCCAGTTTGTCTGCACCTTCAATGTGTAATGCCAGAAATCCACTTTCAACCAGTACCGGCAGGGTAAAGGTTACCCGTGGTTCGCCAGCTCCACCGGCGCGCATAGTGGATAGTAGATTTTTCCCATTGCTATCCACTGCAGCGTCAAGATTATCGCCGCCGGGAAAAAAGCTGGCGGTGTGGCCATCGACGCCCATTCCCAGAATTACCGCATCAAACGGCAAAGGCAGCGCTTGCAGGTCTTTTTCCAGATGACCAATTGCCTGATCAATTTTACCCGCGCGATATAAAGGGAAAAAAGCGGCCTTTGATGCGTTATTTTTTAGCAGGTTTTCGCGTACCAGCCGGGCGTTGGAACGTTCATCATCGCCATCAACCCAGCGCTCATCAACCAGGGTTACAACAACTTTTTCCCAGTTGATGGATCTGGTGCCAAGAGCTTTAAAAAATACTTTTGGTGTACTTCCCCCCGATACGGCCAATATGGCTTTTCCACGTTTGTTGATACCCGACACCAGAGCATGGCAAACACGCTCGGCCAAGGCTTCAGCAAGCGCCGTACTGTCTTTAAACCTTTTCAACTCACTCAATTATCAACATCCTCATGCCAGGTGCGGTGATTCCTCTCAATCAATGCGATAGAAGCTGTCGGGCCCCAGGTGCCAGCGGTATATTTGTGTATTTTCTGGTTGTTTTCTTCCCATCCGGAGATAATCGGATCAATCCATTTCCATGCCGCCTCGACCTCATCACGGCGCATAAACAATGTCGCATTGCCCCTGATCACATCAAGCAGCAGTCTTTCATAGGCATCAATTGAGCGGGCTTCGAACTCTTCGGCAAAACTCATATCCAGCGCGATATGGCGAAGGCGCATGCCTCCGGGTCCCGGATCCTTGATCATGATCCACTGCTTCACCCCTTCATCAGGCTGCAAACGGATGACCAGCCGGTTGGCCTTCAATTGTGCAACTCCTTCCGGGAAAATATTATGCGGAGCCGGTTTGAACTGTATGGATATCTCTGACACCTGTTCGGCAAGGCGCTTTCCTGTACGCAGATAAAAAGGCACCCCGGCCCAGCGCCAATTGGCTATTTCAGCCTTTATCGCAACAAAAGATTCGGTCGAACTTTCTCCACCCTCTATTTCATCCAGATATCCGACAACCGGCTGTCCATGTATGGCGCCACTGCCATACTGGCCGCGAACAGTGAGCTGTTCCACATTACTAGCCGTGATCGGTTCCAGCGAACGCAACACCTTCAATTTCTCATCGCGAACGGAATCAGCATCGTTGGATGCAGGTGGCTCCATGGCAACCAGGCACAATAGTTGCAGCAGGTGATTTTGTACCATGTCCCTGATCGCACCGGATTTATCATAATAACCGCCGCGCCCCTCCACTCCGATACTCTCGGCAACAGTAATCTGCACATGGTCAATATGGGCGGAATTCCACAAAGGTTCATAAAGCGCATTGGCAAAGCGCAAAGCCATCAGATTCTGGACCGTCTCTTTACCCAGGTAATGATCAATACGGTAAATCTGGTTTTCATCAAAATAACGCCCAACTGTCTGATTGAGTTCTCTGGCCGAAACCAGATCGTGGCCGATTGGTTTTTCGATCACCAGTCGTGAATGTTCGCGAATCAGGCCGTTGGAATGCAAGCGTTCGGCAATGGCGCCAAACAGGGACGGCCCGACGGCAAGATAATAGGCGCGAAGACGGTCCTCATTACCAAGTAACTGCGCCAGTTGCGGCCAACCGGCGTCAGACAATACATCGACCTGGATGTAATGCAGCCGTTTCAGAAACTCCTGTTTGCGGGATTGATATTCCTCATCATCAGCACCGGAAGTCTGATCCGACGTTTTAGCATTATTACCAACTATTGATCTATCCAGGGCATCACTGGCAAATTGACGAAAATCCTCGCCACTCATGGCTGCGCGTGACACCCCGACAATACGGGAATTTCCCAAAATCTGGCCATCAACACAACGATGGAACAACGAGGGAATAAGTTTGCGTCGAGCAAGGTCTCCAGTACCTCCGAATACGACATAATCAAATTCATCAACCGGAATTAGTTTGGAAGTCATGAAAATTCCTTGGCACTTCAGTTTTCAGGTGGGTTAAATAGAGGGCTTCAATCCATGAAGGAATAATTGTTCGAGATATTGTTCGGCATCCTCAAATCGGCTTTCAACGTACTTTTCCGGTGGCAGAACAGCTCTCAGCTGGGCATCAAAATCCGCATAGTGCTGGGTGGTCGACCAGATCGAAAAGATTAAATGATAAGGGCTGCATTTGGCAAGCTTACCCTGATCCATCCAATTCTGGATAACTTTGGCTTTTTCATCGACAAGGCTTTTTAGCTGAACGCTCAGCAATTCCCGCAAACGGGGCGCACCCTGCAATATCTCACTGGCAAAAAGCCGGCTTTCACGCGGGTAATCTCGCGCCATATCCAGTTTACGCTTGATATAGCTGCGAATTTCGTCAAGCGGTTCCCCATCAGCATCCAGTTCTCGCAACGGATCAAGCCAGATATCAAGCAATCGATCAAGCAAGCCATGTTGCATGTCCTCCTTACCGCGAAAATAATATAACAGGTTGGGCTTGGACATTCCTGCAGCAACAGCAATTTGGTCAACTGTTGCTCCTCTGAACCCATATGTGGAGAAAACATCCAGGGCCGCTTCCAGGATTCGTTCCCGGTTCTCTCGCTGGATGCGGGTTTTACGTCGTGTCGATTCTGCTCGCGGTTTCATCGTGCCACTATTAATGAAGAAAGTTCAAATGAGCAATTCAAATGGTGCAAGATAAATTCACCGGTGCTATGTATTTTTCCTTGACCATCAATATATGAATGTTAATATTTACCAATCGGTAAAAAAATACCTTTAAACAACTCCATTCCGCACGACCTGTTTGAACCGGCAGCGGATTCTACTGCGAGAACAACTGGCCATGTATAAAATCCAGAATGCGATCCACGGCAAGAAATTAAGCTCATCCACATCACGAACTTCAGGCGTGTTCAACCCGGCAACCGGTGAACAGATCGGTGAAACGCCACTATCAACCGTTGATGAAGTGAACGAAGCGGTGGCCAGTGCAAAATCTGTGGCCAGAGAATGGGGTTATACTCCGCCGTTAAAGCGTGCCCGCTACATGTTTAATTTCAAGCATCTGCTCGACAAACATTCGGCGGATATTGCCCGTGAACTGTCTCGCGAGCATGGCAAAACCCATGAGGATGCAATGGGTGAGGTAAGCCGTGGTATCGAAGTGGTGGATTTTGCCTGTGGAATTCCCAATTTGCTCAAAGGTGAATTCAGCCGCAATGTCGGGCCCTCGATCGATTCTTATGCTGATCGCCAGCCTCTGGGTGTTGTGGCCGGGATAACGCCATTTAATTTCCCGGCAATGGTGCCAATGTGGATGTATCCGATCGCTATCGCCTGCGGCAACACTTTTGTCCTCAAACCTTCAGAACGTAATCCCTCTGCACCAATGCTGACATGGGAACTGTTTCAGGAGGCGGGCTTTCCAGAAGGCGTGTTTAATGTTGTTCACGGCGACAAGGAGGCCGTTGATGCGCTGCTGGACCACCGCGACGTCAAGGCGGTTTCATTCGTTGGGTCCACGCCAATTGCAGAATATATCTATTCACGCGGAACTGCCAATGCCAAAAGAGTACAGGCATTGGGTGGCGCAAAAAACCACATGATAATCATGCCTGATGCGGATATGGATCAAGCAGCCGATGCGCTGATGGGGGCAGGATTTGGTTCTGCCGGCGAACGTTGCATGGCAATTTCAGTCGCTGTGCCGATTGGTGATGCGACGGCCGATATACTCGTTGAGAAACTGACCCCACGCATAGAGTCACTAAGAATTGGCCCGTCGACTGATGAAACTGCAGAAATGGGACCGGTCATCACCAAAGCCCATCAGCAGAAAGTCAAAGGCTATATTGACCAGGGCGTCAAGGAAGGCGCTGAACTGGTGGTTGATGGCCGCAATTTCTCACTGCAGGGCTATGAAGATGGTTATTTCGTCGGCGGAACCCTGTTTGACCGGGTTACCTCTGACATGACAATCTACAGGGAAGAAATCTTTGGGCCAGTTCTCAGTGTGTTGCGGGCGAAGGATTATGGTCAGGCTGTCAATCTGATCAACGACCATGAATATGGCAATGGCACCTCGATCTTCACCCGTGATGGTGATGCCGCCCGGGAATTTGCCGATGATATCGAAGTCGGGATGGTCGGTATCAATGTGCCGATACCGGTACCCGTTGCCTATCATTCATTTGGCGGCTGGAAACGTTCTTTGTTTGGTGATCATTCAATTTACGGCCCCGAAGGGGTGCATTTTTATACGCGACTGAAAACCGTTACCACACGCTGGCCAAAGGGTATCAAGGAAGGTGCAAAATTTGCGTTTCCTACCTGATGGCAAAAAATAACCGGCTTGCAGATGTGCGGTTTTATCTGTGCTTTGTGACCAGAGGACATAAAATCAGCACTGGCGGTTTGGGTTGATAAAGAGCTTAGGAAATCTGGTGAAATCCAGTAAGACAAAATTTCACCGGAAAAATACTTTGGGAGAACGATATGTCAGCACCGGGTGAGAACCTTAAAATTAACTCAGATCGTCTGTGGGAATCAATCCACGAAATGGCCAAAATCGGACCGGGTGTTGCTGGCGGCAGCAATCGCCAGACGGTCACCGATGAAGATGGCGAGGGCCGCAAGCTGTTTCAAAAATGGTGCGAGGATGCCGGTTGTACCATGGGTGTAGACCAAATGGGCACGATGTATATGCACCGTGAGGGAACTGACATTGATGCACTGCCGGTCTATGTCGGTTCTCATCTGGATACGCAGCCAACTGGCGGGCGTTATGACGGCGTTTTAGGGGTGCTGGCGGGTCTGGAAATTGTTCGCACCCTGAATGACCTCAACATCAAGACAAAACACCCGATTGTTGTAACCAACTGGACGAATGAAGAAGGCACACGCTTTGCCCCGGCTATGCTGGCTTCCGGTGTTTATGCCGATATGCTCGAACAGGACTGGGCCTATCAGATCGAAGATGCGGAAGGTAAAAAATTCGGTGATGAACTGGAGCGAATTGGCTGGAAGGGTGAAGAAGAAGTCGGCGCGCGCAAAATGCACGCCTTTTTCGAATTGCATATCGAGCAGGGCCCGATTCTCGAGATTGAAGGAAAGGATATCGGGGTTGTCACACATGGTCAGGGTCTGAGCTGGACGCAGGTAACAATAACCGGCAAAGACAGCCACACCGGATCAACCCCCATGCCAATGCGAAAAAATGCCGGTCTTGGCATGGCAAAAATCCTGCAGATGGTTGATGAAATCGCCTGGTCGCACAAGCCTGATGCAGTTGGTGCCGCCGGACATATCGATGTTTATCCAAACAGCCGAAACGTTATTCCGGGAAAAGTGGTATTTACGGTTGATTTGCGTTCTCCCGATCTTGAGGTCATTCAGGATATGGAAAGACGCCTTGATGAAGGTGCGAAGAAAATCTGTGAAGAAATGGGTCTTGGCATCGAGATCGAAAAGGTTGGCGGATTTGATCCGGTCAAATTTGACGATAATTGTGTGAAGGCAGTGCGTGATGCCGCCGAACGGCTTGGTTATTCACACCGCAATATCGTTTCAGGAGCAGGTCACGATGCCTGCTGGGTGAATCGCATGGCTCCCACCGCCATGGTAATGTGCCCCTGCGTAGACGGTTTAAGCCACAATGAAGCGGAAGATATAAGCCAGGAATGGGCCGGCGCCGGAGCGGATGTGCTGTTTCATGCGGTTGTAGAAACCGCGGTAATAGTTGAATGAGCAACAACTCAAAAGTCATACTTTTGGATCAACCGGAAGATCAACAGTCAAGCACTGATTTGACTGCTGTATTGCGCCTGTCGGCACGCTCCGATTGGCATGAGGGCGCCGGCGATCAGTTCACTGTTCAAATAGCGACCCGGCAAGGTTACTATATTTGAAAGCAGCATACATCACTATCAGGCTGAGAAAGATAAAGATCAAGAGACGGCTTGCCTGGTTCAAGCAGACACAGGGAGAATAATATGACCACCAAAGTAATCAAAAACGGCACAATCGTCACCGCTGACAGAACTTACAAGGCAGATGTTGTTGTCGAGAACGGAAAGATCCGCCAGATTGGAGAAAACCTGTCCGGTGATACCACGCTTGATGCAACAGGTTGTTATGTCATGCCGGGCGGCATTGATCCCCATACCCACCTGGAAATGCCGTTCATGGGAACTTATTCGACTGATGACTTTGAAAGCGGCACACGTGCGGCGCTTGCTGGTGGCACCACCATGGTCGTCGATTTTGCTTTGCCTGCGCCCAACCAGTCATTACTTGAAGCAATCCAGATGTGGGACAACAAGTCGACCAAAGCCAATTGCGATTATTCATTCCACATGGCGATTACCTGGTGGGGCGAGCAGGTCTTCAATGAAATGGAAACCGTTGTGCGTGAGAAGGGCATTAATTCATTCAAGCATTTCATGGCCTATAAAGGGGCATTGATGGTGGATGATGATGAAATGTATTCATCATTTCAGCGTTGTGCAGAATTGGGCGCGCTTCCCATGGTGCATGCTGAAAATGGCGATGTGGTAGCCCAGCTTCAGGCCAAATTACTGGCTGAGGGAAATAATGGTCCCGAGGCTCATGCATTTTCGCGTCCGCCACAGGTGGAGGGTGAAGCAACAAATCGCGCAATCATGATCGCCGATACAGCCGGTGTACCATTATATGTGGTGCACACGTCATGTGAACAATCCCATGAAGCCATTCGCCGCGCCCGTCAAAATGGCATGCGTGTTTATGGAGAACCGCTTATTCAACATCTGACGCTTGATGAAAGTGAATATGCCAACAAAGACTGGGACCATTCGGCACGGCGTGTCATGAGCCCTCCATTTCGTGACAAGAAGCATCAGGATTCGCTTTGGGCAGGTCTGCAGGCCGGCTCTCTTCAGGTTGTGGCAACTGATCACTGCGCCTTCACCACTGAACAAAAACGCTATGGTGTTGGTGATTTTACCCAGATTCCCAACGGTACTGGAGGTCTGGAAGACCGTATGCCGATGTTGTGGACATACGGGGTGGAGACCGGGCGTATCACGATGAATGAATTTGTTGCGGTGACCTCAACCAATATCGCCAAAATTCTCAATATCTACCCGCAAAAGGGAGCGATCCTTGAAGGATCAGATGCCGATATCGTGGTATGGGATCCGGCACTGGAAAAGACAATTTCAGCTAACACCCAGCAATCAGCTATCGACTACAATGTGTTTGAGGGCAAGAAAGTCAAAGGCCTGCCACGATATACCTTGACCAAGGGAGCGGTTGCAATCGAAGAGGGAGCAATCAAAACCCGGGAAGGGCATGGCAAATTTGTTGCACGCGAACCATTCCAGGCGGTAAACAGGGCTTTGTCGCAGTGGAAAGAAATTACCGCACCGCGTAAAGTTGAGCGTACCGGTATTCCGGCCAGCGGAGTTTGATTTTTTGAACCGACAGCCTGCATATTGTCGCCTGGGAGTGTCCTTGAAGCGGTTGCAGGGATCATTGAGGAAATCTAAAAGGACCGGACTGAATGAATGATGAGGCCACTACCGTAGTATCGGCTAAAAATCTTTCTTTGACTTTTGAGACCAATGACGGACCAGTTCACGCATTGTCCGGAATAGATCTGGAAGTGGACAAGGGCGATTTTGTATCCTTTATCGGGCCGTCCGGTTGCGGGAAAACCACATTTTTGCGAGTCATTGCTGACCTGGAACAACCCACATCCGGCGAAATCAGCGTCAATGATATGAGCCCTCAGGAAGCCCGTAAGTCCCGGGCCTATGGTTATGTTTTTCAGGCAGCAGGCCTTTATCCCTGGCGTACGATAGAACGCAATATTGCCTTGCCACTTGAAATAATGGGGTATTCCAAAGCCGATCAAGAACAGCGAATCGCACAAACCCTGGAACTGGTCAATCTGACCGGATTTGAAAAGAAATTCCCATGGCAACTTTCCGGCGGCATGCAACAGCGCGCTTCGATAGCGAGGGCTCTGGCATTCGATGCGGATTTGCTGCTGATGGATGAGCCTTTTGGCGCTCTGGATGAAATTGTCCGCGATCACCTCAATGAACAATTACTGCAATTATGGGATCGCACCAATAAAACCATTTGTTTTGTCACGCATTCCATTCCCGAGGCCGTTTATCTGTCGACAAAAATTGTCGTGATGTCACCGCGACCCGGTCGAATTCATGAGGTGATTGACAGTAAATTGCCGCGTGAGCGGCCACTTGATATCCGAGAAAGCAAAGATTTTCTTGATATCGCCCACCAGGTTCGCGAAGGTTTGAAAGCGGGGCACTCATATGATGAGTAGCAAATTACTGTGTCTCAACTCTGACAGGTTGAAATCTGATACCGGGAATTTTGTATGACAGCCAGATCAAATATCCTGCCGCTATTGACTGTCATCGCCGCGATAATTGTTTTCTGGTATGCCGCAGCCGTCTGGATGAATTCTCCATGGCAGATTGATCGTTACAAGAAAGCCAGCGTCGACTGGAGCTTCTCACAACTGGTTAGTGATACACTAAATCAGGAACGCCCGGTGCTTCCCGGCGCCCATCAGGTGGCTGTCGAGATCTGGAAAACCACTGTTCAAAAGAAAATAACTTCAAAACGCAGCCTGGTATTTCACACATGGGTAACGCTTTCCGCGACCATTCTCGGATTTGTCTTCGGGACGATACTCGGCATATTCCTGGCTGTGCTGATCGTTCATAATCGCGCGGTTGATAAATCAATGATGCCATGGGTTATTGCCAGTCAAACCATTCCAATCCTGGCTATTGCACCGATGATAATTGTCGTGTTGAACGCTGTGGACATTTCCGGTCTCTTACCGAAAGCCTTTATTTCAGCATATTTGAGCTTTTTTCCGGTAGTTGTTGGCATGGTGAAAGGATTGCGTAGTCCTGCTATCAGCCAGATGGATCTCATGCGCACCTATAATGCCAGCAATTCGCAGTTGTTCTGGAAGTTGCGCTGGCCGTCCTCCATGCCCTATTTGTTCACTTCTTTGAAAGTAGCGGTGGCGATATCTCTGGTTGGCGCAATTGTTGGTGAATTACCAACCGGGGTGGCCGCAGGGCTGGGTGCGCGATTGCTGGCTGGTTCCTATTTTGGTCAAACTATCCAGATCTGGTCAGCCCTGTTTGCAGCTGCGGCTCTGGCGGCTACCCTTGTGATGCTGGTTAGTGTGATAGACCGAATTGTAATGAAGCGGATGGGTTTTGTTAGCGGGAAAGCGAGCTGATGAAAATTTTTCTTACGGCTATAGCTTTCTGGTTGGTGGCCTGGGCCATTAACGAATGGCTTGTTCGAAGGAAAATCCGTTCAGTTCTGATATCGCAAATGCGCAATGTTATTGTGCCTGTCTTGTTTGGAGCAGCTCTTCTGGCATTGTGGGAAGGAGCTACCAGAGGGTTTAATGTTCCCACCATACTACTTCCCCCACCGTCAATGATCTGGGAAAGAATTATTACCTCGACCCATATATTATGGGCGGATTTTCGTCAGACATTTATGAAAGCGGCATTGATCGGGTTTGTTCTTGGCTGTGGTTCCGGTTTCCTGATCGCCATTGCGGTTGATCGCTCACCTTTCCTTCAACGTGGTTTATTGCCGATTGGCAATTTTGTCTCGGCTTTGCCAATCATCGGTGTCGCACCAATCATGGTCATGTGGTTTGGCTTCGACTGGCCATCGAAGGCTGCCGTAGTGATAGTCATGACGTTTTTTCCAATGCTGGTAAATACGGTGTCCGGACTTGCCGCATCGGGTTCCATGGAGCTTGACTTGATGCGTACATATGCCTCTTCATACTGGCAGACATTGTTTAAGTTACGGTTGCCCGCTGCGGCTCCGTTTATCTTCAATGCTCTAAAAATCAACTCCACACTGGCAATGATTGGTGCGATTGTTGCCGAATTTTTCGGAACGCCCATTGTTGGCATGGGATTTCGCATTTCCACAGAAATGGGACGCATGAATGTGGATATGGTTTGGGCAGAAATTGCGGTTGCTGCCTTGGCAGGGTCCGTATTTTATGGTGTGATTGTTCTTATAGAAAGAGCCGTCACATTTTGGCATCCGTCAGTCCGAAACAGGGCAACGGCTTGATAATTTCAAAACAGGGAGAATAATAATGAAGAGACTTATGACTACATTACTTGCAGGTGCCATGATGGTTGCCGCTGGTGCAAGTATGGCCGCTGACAAGGTGACCTTGCAATTGAAGTGGGTAACCCAGGCACAATTTGCCGGATATTATGTTGCCAAGGATAAAGGATTTTACGGCGAGGAAAACCTCGATGTAGAAATCAAGCCGGGTGGCCCGGATATTGCACCGCCACAGGTTATCGCCGGTGGTGGTGCTGATGTGGTGCTCGACTGGATGCCATCAGCATTGGCAACCCGTGAAAAAGGCGTAATGCTGGTCAACATTGCGCAACCGTTTAAATCTTCTGGCATGATGTTAACCTGCCGCAAGGATTCCGGCATCAAGACACCTGCCGATTTTAAAGGCAAAACGCTTGGTGTGTGGTTTTATGGCAACGAATATCCGTTCCTGTCATGGATGTCGCAACTGGGCCTTTCTACTGACGGCGGGGCAAATGGCGTGACCGTCCTGAAACAGGGTTTTAACGTTGATCCGATCCTGCAAAAACAGGCTGACTGCGTTTCAACCATGACCTACAATGAATACTGGCAGATTATTGACGCGGGCCTTACCGCTGATGAACTGATAGTTTTCAAATATCAGGAACAGGGCGTTGCTACACTTGAAGACGGCATTTACGTGCTGGAGGACAGTTTGAAAGATGCGGCGTTCCAGGACAAAATGGTACGTTTCGTACGCGCTTCCATGAAAGGCTGGAAATGGGCTGAAGAAAATCCGGATGCTGCGGCCGACATCGTGCTGGAAAATGATTCCTCTGGTGCTCAAACTGAAAAACACCAGCGCCGCATGATGGGTGAAATCGCCAAACTGACTGCTGGCTCTAATGGTTCACTCGATGCTGCTGATTACCAGCGCACGGTTGATACCTTGATGAAAGGTGGATCTGATCCGGTTATCTCCAAGAAACCTGAAGGCGCCTGGACATCAATGATCACAGACAAGGCACTTAAATAGTCTCGTGCCATAAACAAAAATCCAGGAAGGGACGGGAAACCGTCCCTTTCTTTTTGAAAAACATCCAATCTCATCCATTGCACAGCAACATTAAATTGTTTTGCTCAAGCAGATACGATATGGATTTTCCGGAAACCAATTACAGGAACAATCTTCGATGCAATTACCTCGTAACGAATTCAAGCATGGGCTAGCCGCTGGTGAAACCCAGATTGGATTGTGGAGTTCTTTATGTTCGACAATCAGCGCTGAGATAATCGCCCATTCCGGCTTTGACTGGATTGTTCTGGACATGGAGCATGCACCAAACGAAGTGCCTGATATTATGGCGCAATTGCAGGCAATGAACGGTAGCAGCTCCAGCATTATAGTACGCCCGCCATGGAATGATATGGTGACCATAAAACGGGTATTGGATATTGGAGCGCGAAGTATTCTGTTACCCTATGTCCAAAATGCCGATGAGGCCCGCAAAGCGATTGAATACACACGCTATCCTGGCGGCGGTGTGCGAGGCGTCGCCGGTGGCTCGCGCGCTTCGGGATATGGGCGTATAAAGGACTATTTACTTAAAGCCAGTGATGAACTTTGTGTTTTACTGCAGGTCGAAACGGTTGAAGCGCTGGATCAGCTGGATGAAATTGCGGCAGTCGACGGTGTTGACGGAATTTTCATCGGCCCTTCCGACCTTTCCGCTTCGATGGGGTATTTGGGAGATACCAATCACCCGAAGGTACAGGCCCAAATCAAGAAGACTGCCGAGAGACTGGCAAAGCTGGGAATGCCCTCCGGTATTTTGGGTACTCAGGAAGAAGTTGCACAGCTTTATGTTGAATGGGGCTACAAATTTGTTGCAGTGGGAACTGATGCAGGCGCTTTGAGAAGTGCGACTGACAGTTTACTCAAGCGTTTCAAGGACTGAATATGCCGGAACATGCCCGAATAATCGAGGTTATCAAGCCTTTGATGTTAGCAGCCGCCCGAATTGCAATGAAACATTATGGCAATCTGGAAAATATACATTACAAAGAGGATAATTCGCCGCTGACAGAAGCTGACCTGGAAGTTGACCAGTTGATCCATGAAAAACTGAGCAACGAGTTTCCCGAAATAGCCTTGATCACAGAAGAAAAATCTGAAACCCATGGTACCTTGCCTGAAAGTGCACCATTTTTTCTGATTGACCCTATTGATGGCACCAAGGAATTCATCAACAAACGCGATGAATTCACCGTCAATATTGGCCTGGTGGAAAATAACCAGCCGGTATTGGGGGCTGTATGCGCGCCGGCAAAATCGGTTTTATACATTGGTTCGAAAAATGAAGGCGCATTTGAATTTCAGTGCGACCTGGACAATGACCGGTTAGGCCCGTCAAAACAGCTTGTCCCTATCAAGCCGGATAATAACGCGCTCAAAGTCGTGGCCAGTCGATCGCACCTCTGCCAGAACACCCAGAAATTCATTGATGCAAATAAGGTCGAAAGTCTGGTGAACGCCGGATCATCACTGAAATTCTGTCTGCTTGCCGCTGGAACAGCAGACCTCTATCCGCGTTATGGTCCAACAATGGAATGGGATACAGCGGCTGGGCATGCCGTATTATCGGCGGCTGGTGGGCATGTTGAAGATTTGCAGGGCAATCCGCTGAGATACGGGAAAAAAAACCTGACCAATGGTGTATTTATAGCTTATACACCCGGTGGTAAGTTTAAACTTCCATGACTAATATCGGTAACTTTTTTGACAATAGATATGGCTGATCAATATACTCCTCCCCCACCCCAGATTATCGTATGCAGCGGCAATGATCAGACCCGGTCACAGATCATTTCGTATATTGAAAATCTCGATAAGAATTATTTGGTATCCGGTTTTAATGAAGAATGGAGCCATGAATTTTTGCTGGCAACAGCAAAAACTGATCTGGTGATAATTGTAGTCGAGCCGCACCACGATTTTGATCATCAATACCGAAAACTGATAAAAATCTCGACGATACTGGGTGTACGAAAATTTCTGCTGATACAAACAGGAAATGATAACCCGGCAGATCAGCAATCGAATTTCGAAACTGTTAAACAGGAGTTTAACGACTATCTTGAATATCTGGCGCAGAATAATTGTGGCAATATCGTCGGAATTGCCATGTATTTGGAGGACAGGAACGTAAATTGGTGCGAGGATTTGTCCCTTGACAGGAATTTGCCTCAACTCCTCAATGACGAAAGTATTGACTCAGCATCGTTCAGGCTATCTGTTGCGTCAACGCCAAATTCCAACGAAGCCTCAGGTATCGCTTCGTCGGGAAGTATTCACCCGGGCGACAAAGTTGTCATTTTACCCTCAGCCATCCGAACAGGCATCACCTCACTCACATACAATGGTAATGTGGTTGACCGGATACAAAGCGGCCAGTCTGCAAAACTCACGCTAAGCGCGAATGTGTCACTCGAACCCGGGGACATGATTTGCAGTGCAGGCGACCCGGTTGAGGCAGCTGATCAGTTTGAGACTACCATACTCTGGTTGTCAAAGGACCCGTTGATGGCAGGACGCCACTATGATTTCAGATCAATGACAAACCTTGCTGATGCCTCTATTACAAATTTGAAATATTCAATCAATGTTGACCTGCATGAACACGTTGCGGCGAACCAGCTGGAAAAAGGCGAGATTGGCGTGTCCAATATTTCACTTTCCAGGCGTATTCCGTTTGAACCCCATGATGTTGGTCGTGAAACTTCCCAATTTACATTGACTGACAAGGAAACAGGCGAAACTGCAGGCATTGGTGCGATACATTTTGCACTGAGAAGAGCATCCAATGTCCACTGGCAGGCACTGGATGTAACTCGAAAGACCCGCGCTCGTCTGAAGGGCCAAAAACCGGCAATCCTGTGGTTCACAGGGTTATCTGGCTCGGGCAAATCCGCCATAGCCAATATCGTTGAAAAAAAACTGGTCAGTCAGGGGCGTCATACTTATACCCTTGATGGTGATAATATTCGCCATGGTCTGAACAGGGATTTGGGTTTTACCGATGTTGACCGGATTGAAAATATTCGCCGAATAGGTGAAGTATCCAGGTTGATGGCAGATTGCGGATTGATTTGTCTGGTATCATTTATTTCTCCTTTCCGATCAGAGCGGCAATTGGCGCGAGAACTGGCGGAGGAAGGTGAATTCATTGAAATTCACGTCGACACACCCCTGGAAATTGCCGAAGCCCGCGATGTAAAGGGATTGTATAAAAAGGCCCGGGCTGGCGAGATAAAAAACTTCACAGGTATTGATTCGCCTTATGAACCGCCGGAAAATCCCGAAATACGTGTTGATACGATTGCCAACTCTGCCGAAGAAGCGGCTGAGTCAATTCTGGAAAGCCTCAAATCCTGGGGTATGATCGTTTCAAGATAACCTGTTTTTTTATATGTATGGAATTCTTGATTCCTTTTAGGAGACATAAATGTACAAAATAATTGGCTCACCCAAATCACGATCCTTCCGCGCCCTGTGGATGTTGGAAGAATTGGGACTGGAATACGAACATATTGCCGCAGGTCCACGCAGTGAAGAGATATTGGCAATTAATCCAAGCGGTAAAGTACCCGCACTGCTGGTTAATGGTGAGGCTATTATCGATAGTACCGCAATCATCCAGTATCTGGCAGATGTTCACGGGCAATTCACCCATGAAGCCGGCACAATTGAACGGGCAAAACAGGATTCCTTTTTGCATTTTGCCAATGATGAACTGGATTCAGTGTGCTGGGTAATGGCAAAACACAAATTTGTTCTGCCAAAAGAATTACGCGTTCCTGCGGTGTTCAAATCATGTGAATATGACTGGAACAATGCAATGAAAACATTTGCCAAACGCCTGGGTGACAATGAATATGTCATGGGCGATCAATTCACCGTTCCTGATATTGTTATTACTCATGTGGCAGGCTGGGCCAGCCTCTATGAATTTGCAACGCCAGATAACAATGTAAAACAATATCTCGAGCGTGTACGTTCAAGGCCTGCGTTCCAGAAGGCCACAGAAATCCGCGATAAATAACAGAATGTAGCACCTCCCATTCTACCAGGAATGATTACGATGGCTTCTCCAACTTTTCGCGAGCTTCATATTCCTGGAAAACCGTTCGTTCTGGCTAATGCCTGGGATATTGGCTCCGCAAAATTGCTTGCAGCGCTCGGAGCCAAAGCTCTGGCCTCTACATCGGCCGGTCATGCCTTTACATTAGGCGTCAAGGATATGGGAGATGTCACACGTCAACAATCACTGGCCCATTGTGCCGATTTGGCAGGAGCCACCTGTCTGCCGGTAAGCGGTGATCTGGAAAATGGATACGCTCATGCGCCCGAAGATGTTGCCGAAACCATCAGGCAGGCAGGCGAAGCGGGACTTGCCGGGTGCTGTATAGAAGATGCCAGTCTACCCGATACAACACCTTATGATTTTGCAATGGCTGTAGAACGCATTGAGGCGGCAGTCCAAATGGCCAGGTCTCTGGATGAAGATTTCGTACTGGCAGCACGCGCGGACGGGATCATGAATCGCCAATACGACACGAAAGAAGCGATCAGGCGTCTTCGCGCATTTGAAGAAGTGGGCGCGGATGTGCTTTATGCACCACTTCCGCCATCACTGGAAGATTTGGCTGATATCTGCAGATCCGTGAATGCGCCGGTAAATGCGCTTGCTGCCGGCAAATTTGCCAAATTCAAGGTTGAGGATTTTGCCAATGTTGGCGTGGCCAGAATATCTCTGGGCTCGGCGCTTTCAAGGTTAATTCAAGCAACAATAGTAAACAGTGCCAGGCAAATGTTTGAAAACGGTGATTTTTCTTCATTTTCCGGCGCTGCAGATGGCGCAGAAGTGGAAGCACTGTTTGACAAGGTATGATATACAGGTGAACGGTAACAAAAAATTTGACATTATCGCTGATGACCAAATTCTGTCGTATTTCAACCAGCGCGATGAAGCCGGAAGCGTGTTATTGCACTTGGTCCCAGTCATTGCATTGCAATGTGAAGACAGCTAGAGCATATTTGATGAAATATGAATCGTTTGACCGAATCGAAATTGTTCACATGCAAGGCGAGTTTCGCGCAAGATGGATTTTTGGGGTGCCGGGGTACCACAAGCGAAACTCAACGCTGCAGGTGGACAATTTCGATCGGCCCGTTTATCACATATTTTCAACAGCTTCGATAGCAGACAGGGTGCCCCATATCGGCCCATCGGCGTTGTTGCGAAGCCTGCCCGATGCACAAGCATCGCGCTACGCTCCGCGCCTAGCCGAGTGGACCGATATGGGGCATCAAACGGTTCATATTTCATCAAATGTGCTCTAGTGGAAACGGCAGTGAATATTCAAACCAGCAGACTTTTATCCAACCCAAACTTAAAACTTATTGAATCAACAAAGGCAGTTTAATGAGCGCAGCAGTAATTGATGGAAAATCCGAAGCGGCCAAAGTAGTTGCTGAAGTTACAAGCCAAACGGCCAAATTGATCGCGGATACGGGTATTGTTCCCGGAATAGCAGTTGTCATTGTTGGAGAAGACCCGGCCAGCCAGGTCTATGTTCGCTCAAAAGGTAAAAGGGCTCTGGAATGTGGCTTTCATTCGGTTACCCACAAATTACCTGAGGACACATCGGAAGAAACACTTCTGGCGCTGGTTGATGAGCTCAACAATGATGAAGTCATTCATGGAATACTGGTGCAGCTACCGTTACCCGACCATATTGATGAAGGCAAAATTATCCAGGCAGTTTCTCCGGACAAGGATGTTGACGGCTTCCACTTTATCAATGTGGGAAAACTGGGTACGGGCGAACTTGCAACAGCATTTGTTCCGTGCACACCAGCAGGCTCGATGGTATTGTTGAGGCAGGCTCTGGGTAAACAGGATTTTTCCGGTTTGAATGCCGTGGTGGTTGGCCGTTCCAACATTGTCGGCAAGCCGATTGCAAATCTGTTGCTTGGTGCCAATGCCACTGTCACCATTGCCCATTCACGCACAAAGGATCTGCCGAGCGTTACCAGGGGCGCAGATATACTGGTTGCGGCTGTTGGAAGAAGCCAGATGATCAAAGGTGACTGGGTAAAACCGGGAGCGGTTGTTATTGATGTTGGCATCAACAGAATCCCCGCCCCGGAAAAAGGTGAAGGCAAAACCCGATTGGTCGGCGATGTCGACTATGACGAATGCGCCGAGGCAGCCTCCGCGATTACACCTGTACCCGGAGGTGTCGGCCCGATGACAATTGCCATGCTGATGGCGACAACCCTGATAGCAGCCTGCCGCAAGGCAGGTGTCGAGCCGCCAGCTTTTTGATGGTAAATTAGAGCACTATTGATAACATATGAACCGTTTCGAGGCGCTCTAGATGTGATCTTCCAATAGGTTGTTCGGGGCTGGCGTACCGTGCTGGTAAATTTTCATACATCATCGCGTCCAGTGTGGTGCCGAAGAAAAACCGCAGGGCTGAACCGGCAGCGTTGATTGTATAGGGTGAAGTACCTTTACCGGTCAGGTGCAACTGATAGCGACGAATATCCTCACCGCTGGCTGATCCGGCGGACAGCCCAGAAACCGGCTCAAGTTCTCGATATGCCTTATGTAATCCTTCTGCGTCTTCTCACCAAACCGGCGGATCAACATATCTTCAATCATGCGCATGCGATGTGTG
>JAAEMP010000152.1 GCA_024225445.1 Hyphomicrobiales bacterium
GGATCAGCCAGCATTGGTCTGGCCATCGAAACAATATCGGCGTCACCTGCTTCAAGCACGCGTTCTGCCACTTGTGGCATATTGATGCGATTGGATGTGATAGTCGGGATTGACAGTTCCTTGCTCAAACGACCTGTTACCTGCGTAAAGGCAGCTCGCGGTACCATAGTGGCAATTGTCGGCACCTGTGCCTCATGCCAGGTGAAATGGGTCGAGATGATTGTAGCACCGGCTTCTTCAATACGTTTTGCCAGCTCAACTACTTCATCCCACGACATACCGCCCTGCAACATGTCCATGCCGGCAATACGGAAAATGATGATAAATTTTTCGCCTACGGCGGCCCGAATACGGCGAATGATCTCGATCGGGAATTGCATGCGGTTTTCGAAGGAACCGCCCCATTTGTCGGTGCGTAAATTGGTTTTATTGACCAGAAATGTGCTGATCAGATAACCGGCAGAACCAATGATCTCCACACCGTCATAGCCTGCCTCCTTTGCGCAGACAGCACAATTGGTCATATCATTTATCTGTTTTTCGATGCCTGCTTCATCAAGCTCATGCGGGGTAAATGGGGCGATGCGGGATTTTACCGGTGAAGGCGCCACCAGCTTATCGTTGTAAGCGAGGGGACCCATATGCAGGATCTGCATGCAGATCTTGACCTCCGGGTCGGCGCCATGAACTGCCTCGGTGACTATTTTGTGTTGGGCTATTTCATCGGCGTTCTGTAACTTGGCCCCGCCAATGCCGCTTTCTTCATTGGGTGCGATGCCTCCGGTGATGATCATGCCCACCCCGCCGCGCGCCCTTTCAGCCAGATAGGCAGCCATGCGCGCGAATCCATCCTTGTGCTCTTCAAGCCCCGTATGCATCGATCCCATCAGGGAGCGGTTTTTCAGTTTTGTGAATCCGAGATCAAGCGGAGAAAACAGTTTCGGATATTTAGGGTGTTGGGCCATGATTGCAGAATCCAGTTTACAAGTTTACATCATTTGCACAATTCCAATTTCCTGTCGAATTGTCCAGAAAATCGTTTGTATGGCAGAACACCTTTAA
>JAAEMP010000153.1 GCA_024225445.1 Hyphomicrobiales bacterium
TCCGCGCAGTTTTATTCCCGTCGTCACATTTACCAGCACCATTACATCGTTGCCATCAGGGCCTCTGGTCGCGGCCCATTCCTTTGCGCCCTTGATCAGGCTGGTAAAGGACCTGAGCGTCATTTTCGCGCCCAGATTGTCACTGTCTACCGCCAGAACCTGAACCGTGGTTATCACATGGCCTTCACCGAAAAAATATTCACCACAGCTAAGATAGACAAAGCCCAGTACCCGGCCATCCAGTTCGGCCACCAGCCCGGCCTTGCTGGGTGGCAGCTTCAGTAATTCATCACATTGGCGGTCGAATTTTTTGTCCGACCAGGGAATATGGGCAAAGATGGTTTTCTCGTGCAGGGCGCGGCCAATGGCGCGACAGGCTTCAATGTCTTCAACTCTTGCCAGACGGACAATGATATTGTTTTTCTGTTGTTTGGGAGATTTTTTCGCTGTTGCCGGTTTTGCTGTTGTTGATCTGGCCGGTTTTTTCCGGGATTCCGGATTCA
>JAAEMP010000154.1 GCA_024225445.1 Hyphomicrobiales bacterium
TATTGTGATCACGGGCACAGAAGGAACCAAAAATATACTGGTCAGCTAAGTTCTTTGCAGTAATTTAAACAATTACTCTTGCAATAGTCACAAATAAGATATAGAATATATATTTTATAAAAGAAATTTGGTTTAAGCAAGCATAATCTGGTTTTCTGTTCAGTTTTTATATTTGTTCTGTGCAGTTTTTTTTGGTGTCCTGTGCCATGTAAGAATCAGAATTTTAAAATGCCCCCTCGCAAACGGGGCAGACCGGTCTCAGCCGATGAGAAGCAGATGGCTGTCAGAGTGTTTTCACGCTGTGACGAAGAAAGACGGAACTGCAAAGCGGTTAAAACGACAGATCCGTACCGTCGTACTTCTGACTATACCGGTGTGGGACGCCGACAGATTGTCGAAATAATACGTCATTTTCATGAAACAGGTCAGGTTGCATCTCCCGCTCTTTGCGGCAACCGGACTAATCATCCGACTAATATAGCGTTGTCAGCAGAACCCCTTATCCGTGAATATGTTTTCAATAAACATCGTGAAGGAACCGCTGTCAATGCCGGCCATGTTCATGATCTGCTGCAGAATCTGTCGGGCCGGAGCATTCCCGGACAAACTGTTCGTGACCATCTTCGGCGTATGGGATTCAGCTGTTCACGCACAAAAACCAAAACCCGGTCATTGCGGGAAAAGCCTTCCGTCCGTCAGCAGAGACATACGTTTATTTACAATATTCGCCGATTCCGCAGGAAAGGCTACCGACCTGCATATTCGGATGAGAGTTTTCTTCACCATTATCATGGGAACAGGTTTTCATGGTTTGGCGACGATGACTTTCCTGAAAGACCTGTGGGAAAAGGGCGCCGCTGGTGCTTCATTCATGCCATGCCTGAGGATGGTCTGATCTCTGACGCATTCCGTATTTTTGAGGCAAAAAAAACAGCGGAGATTATCATGATATGTTCAATGCCGAACACTTTTCTGAATGGTGGCAGACGCAGCTTGTTCCGAACCTTCCTCCGAAGTGTGTCATTATTGTTGACCGTGCAACCTGTCATACAGTCCCTGAAGAACAGATTGCAGCGTCAGCCATGCGAAAGCCCGAATTGCAGGAATGGCTGTCAGCGAACAGGATCAGGTGGGAAAAACACTGGCTTCGGGCCAGACTTCGGGAAGAGGCTGAGAAA
>JAAEMP010000155.1 GCA_024225445.1 Hyphomicrobiales bacterium
ATGTTTTTGGGCGATCTGGGTGATCGGACAAGTTTTGCGCCATTAATTAAACTGGGCAGATGAACTGGTTTGGTTCACCGAAGGCCGGTTATTCACGCTTTCTGGACAGCGTTATGGTTTTCTTGTGGTCTTATAGACCACAAGAAAACCATGCCTCGCCAGCAAACGTGACTAACCGGTCAAATGCTTCCGTGCAAACCAGAAGGGTTCTAGATCAAGGTTGGGTAACTATTCTAGACAACTCAGCAGCCAATAGATCGAGCGCCTGACGCTTTTCATCCAGATAGGAAAATTGATCATAAACACGGCATATTCCGGGGCTGCATTGGGCAATGACCAGTTGCGCCACATCGGTGGAAACCGGTAGAGCTGATGGTTAGGGTACTACGATATTGAAGAAACGGTTGCGACGAGGGCAATTGCTGGCGCTTGTTACCGGGATTTCTCATTGCTTTGTCGATGCCGAGGCTTGCCAGCCGGCGTTTCCAATCAAATTCTTCCCGGGTTCAAGTGTGCAAAGTCGGGATCTGGATTCGTCAACGGCCGGGTTTTAATGGTTTTGCGCAATTGCTTTACCCTGCGGTAAAATTCTCGTCCATCCATTTTCATCTGCTGTTCTTTTTTGCGACCATAATGTTGCTGCTCCAGCCTGGTGAAATAGTTTGAGATGTCAGCATCCATTTCCCTCATGTCTTGTATTTTCAAAACAGGTATCTGTGTTCCGGAATATCGACAATCAATCCAGCGCCAGAATGTACGAGTGATGTCCGGTAAATTGTTGCTCAGGCATGCGCGTCGAAATTCGGCAAAATAATGTGCTTCTGACACACGTGCGCTGGCGCGCCAGTTTTTCCAGGATTGGAAAAGCACAGATGAAAAACGTTTCCACATTGCCGCAACAATGAACAAACAAATCGCGGCCACGGTCAACCAGACAATGTTGCTCCTGAACCAGACAAATAATTCAAACGCACCCCGTTTTAGTTTCTGTGCCAAGCTTATTTTTTCTGGTTGTGAATCAGCAGAGTTTTGAAAATCGGGATTTGCATCCACCTGGAAACTTACCGCCGGCAAAACGGTTTTTTCCTGCGATTTTGATTCAGGGTTCCACCAGCGCACTACTATTTCCGGCAAAAGAATTTCCCTGGCCTGTTCCAGAACATAGGTGCCGGCATCAATGCGGGTACCACTATATTGCCCACGGTTTGTCTGGTCGCTGAATTCTGATTGCGCCGGGTAGACACGCGTTCCCGGTATCGGGACAAATTCAATCGCGGGCAAGGCCAGCGCAAATGTATTTTCGCCGCGCAATGTCACCGTGCGTGTAATCGCATCTCCGACCCGAAGATCATCAACCTCACGATCGTAGCCTTCAGTGACCGCAAGTTTTTCCGTGGTTATTATTTGTTCTAAATTTCCCATACCGGGCGGGAATATCGCGTTCAGTTTTATTGGTTCAGATTCCAGCGTAATTGGATTGGAAGTCTTGTTATCAACCAATGTGCTGACTGTGACCTTGAGAGCGGGGATTACAAGCGTGCCTTCACGTTGTGGAATAATAACATAGCGTTGGCGTTGCCCAATGCGTGTTCCACCTTGCACCCTTTCGGAGAAGTTGACACCTAACTGGTCAGGCATGATTACGATGGCGCCTTCCAATTGCAAATCAGGGTAACGTGGCGCCCCGGCAAATTGGCTGGAATTGGAGATTTCAACCCATAACCGCGCAAGCTGACCAACATAAACGCCGTTTTCCGGCTCAAGAAAAACGCGGATTTCCAGATCTGCATCCACAGGTGGCTCAGCAGGAGACTGACTAAATGCCGGGACAGCGAATAATACAAGAAATAATACAAACAATACTCTCATTGCTGATCGACTTTCCCTGCAGTATCGCCTGTCGATAACTGATAACGGAACTTGTAGGCCAGAAATTCACCGGGTGTTGTCTGTACGCGCCGCATCCACATGTCGTGGATCTGCTCGTCTGACAACCCGCTTTGCGCCTGTAGTTCTTGCGCCGATGTTTCGCCTTTTCCTTTGGCACCGCGCTCATCAACGACAATTCTGTCAGCGCCAAGTTTGCCGTCTGTACCACCGGCATCATCATATTCTTTCTGGCTTAATTTCAATAATCCTTCCACCCATCGAAGATTGAATGCCGCCTCTTCAAAATCCGGTTTCAATTCAAGCGCATTTTCATAAGCTTCAATGGCCGGTGCGAGTTTTTCTTGTTTGGCCAGAGCATTGCCCAATAAAAAATAACCCTCAGGTGATTTGTCATTGGCAAATAGTGCAGCAGCATTGGCAAAATCGCCGGCTCTGTAAAAAGCTGTCGCCTTCCAGTTTGATATTTCAAACTTTCGTGCTGATTTCAGATAGTCACCACGCTGGAAATGAAGCCTTCCCTGTTGATCCGGGGTTAGCCACCAGTCCAGAAAGCCATCCGCTGCAGCCAGGTGAGGCGGCAACAAAAATATGAACACTATCAAAAATCGCAAAAACATTTTCACCTGGCCTCTTACCCCCATTGCACACTCCAACCGCGTCGTGACCATAACAGGATCAGAAATGCCAATGGCCAGACCAGCAGATAACCTGAATCCTGCCATTGCAATTTTTCGTCCTGCTGAATGGTGTTGACCAGATGGCTGGTGATTTGTGCCGATAATCTGTTGATGTCGCTGAGATCCGGTGTTGCCCTTACCACGCTGGCACCCGAAGCATTTGCTACTGCATTGATACCCTCAATATCAAATCCCGGTGCATCACCATCAACCAGACCGAAAGTCATGCCACCGGCATCCTCCTGTTTTATCGGGCCACCGGCTTCATTTCCATACGCCAAAAACAGTATTTGGTCTTCAGATGCCTGATGATGCTCAGCAAAACTCGTGATGTAAGTACGGTCGATGCCATCATTCATGAACAATATTGTTCCGGGTGCTTCTTCATCTGCCAGCATCCTGGCTGCCAGTTCCAGAGCTTTTCCGGCATCATCTCCCTCCTTTGGCATCAGGGAGGGTATTAGCGAAGCCAGATAGAGTTCGACGAGTTCTGCATCATCGGTCAAAGGCAGAACCGCATGGGCACTGCCGGCATAGGAAATCAATGCAGTTCGCGCACCTTTTCGTTGCGATAGCAGGTCGCGAATTTTCTGCTTGGCGCGTTCGAGACGGGTGGGTAGCTGATCAGTTGCCAGCATGCTCGGTGTGAGTTTCAGAGCAATTATCAGTGGAGCCCTATCCTGGGTAAAAGGCGTAATTGTGCGTTTCCATGCCGGTCCGGCTAGAGCCAGGGATGCGATGATCAGTGCTGCGCTCATCAGTTGATAGGGGCGTAGGGATTTGGTGTCTTTTCCAGCCAGTGTGAGCGCCGTAAGCAAGTGCGGTGCGATAGTACCCTTCCATTGCCTTGCCGCTGAATATCTGACGCGCAGGCGCAAATGCAACCATATCGCTACCGGGATAACAGCAAGCCAGAAAGGTCGAAGGAAATGAAACTGCTCAAGGGCCAGTAGATCAGGCATGGGAACGTCCCCTTCTGGAAACGGAAAACAGCATGATTGAAATCAGCAGGAGATTGCCGCCGGCAAGCAACCCAAGTGGATAATGAAACAATGACAGTTTTGGCCGATAGGACAGGGTCTCAAGTTTTTCAGTCTCCAGCCTGTCCAGTTCATCATAAATATTGGTCAGTTCGTCATTATCCAGCGCCAGAAAAGATTTGCCGCCGGTTACTTCCGAAATGTCTTTCAATGCATCAAGATCGAGTTCCTGTTCTCCGACACTTGCCGGATCTCCCATTGCAATTGTGTGGATGGTTATAGCGTTGGCTGCAGCAATCTCTGCTGCTCGCGGCACCGGCATCTGGCTTCCGGTATCGTTGCCATCGGTCAGCAATATGACTACCTTGTTTTCTGATTCACTTGCTTCAAACAGGCGTAATGCCAGGCCAATGGCATCGCCGATCATGGTCCTGGGACCTGCCATGCCGGTTTGCAACTCATCAAGCAACGCCAGCACGGTTTTGTGGTCTTCGCTAAATGGTGCCTGTGGGAATGCTGCATTACCGAACACGGCAAGGGCGAGGCGGTCTGTGCTGCGTCGCTCGATAAAATCACCCAATACCTGCTTTACAGCATCAATGCGGGAAATCTTTTCGCCCGTCGCGTCGGTGAAGTCTTCTTCATCCATTGAAGTCGACAAATCCACAATCAGCATCAGATCGCGGGCGGATTTTTCCTGGACAATCGGTTCGCCAACCCAGACGGGTTGTGCCAGCGATAATACTACAAGAACCCAGGTGAATACGATATTTACGCGTTGCCACCGGTTTTTGCGCAAAACGACTGCCCCTGAGCGCGGATGAAGCCCGGAAATATCCACCAGTCGCGAAAAGAAAGGTACGCGAAGTGCTTCGCCACGATCGCGAAATTCCGGCGCCATCCAGATAACCAGCAATGGCAGCGGCAATAGTGCAAAGGCCCAGGGCAGCTCAAACTGTAGCACGGTGAGACCTCATCCAGCTCTTGCTCGCCCTGATCAGATGCCCAGTAGGCCTTGTTGTGGCATTTGTTGTGGCGGTTGTCGTGGAATTTGCTTCAGAATCAAAATCCTGTTGTTGGGAAAAAGCCAGCCTGTCGAGCAGTTGCGCATCACTTTCTTCAAACAGTTTTTGCCCGGCACTTTCATTTAGCCAGGCGATCCATTCCTTGCCTCTGAGGCCTGCCACTTGCTTGCGCTGTGCGGCATGTAATGCAGCTTTTCGCAGTAGAAACGGCAGTTCACTCAGCGCTGCCGGATTGTCAGAAATGGCTTCCAATTGTGCGAGGCCCTGACGGCGGTAGGCGTTGAACTGATATTTTTTCCACAATTTCCAGATATACCAGGCGATTACAATCAGGAATATCGCCAGCAAGTAATACCAGCCAGCTGTTTGCGGCCACCAGTTCACCGGCTCGGGCAGCGCCAACTCCTTTAATCCCCACATCCGGTCTGACCCGAATATTTCAGCAGATGAAGATTGAGGCTTTTGGTGTTCACTCATCGTGACGCAACTTTTGGTCTGTGCCCCAGTATTTTCCTTATCTGCCCGGCAACGGGCAAGCCGGTGTGCAACTGCAAAAGTGGTATTTGCCGCGATAGCAAAAAACCACGAATTTCAGCCAAACGCCCGGAAAACACATCGCCAAAGGCATGCCGTATTTTCTCATCACCGGTATTGACCTCAATCTGCAATTCACCATCGCCGGCAACCAGCCGGCCAAGATCCGGCAATTCGGTTTCAAGCGGATCAAATACCAGACCGGCAATAATATCATTGTGCCGGGCCAACCGGTTCACCAGTTTTTTTGTATCCTCATCAGCCCCGTCAAAATCACTGATGATGCAAACCAATGTGTCATGCTTGATCAATCGGCAGACGCGTTCCAGCACCACATTCAGTTGCCCGGGATTTGAGACCTGGCCGTTATCTGCACTAAGCTCATGGTTCTGGCGCACTATGTTTTCGAGAATGCGAATGACGGTCTTGCTCGAGCGGTGCGGGCGGATTTCATCAATTTGCTGATCGTTGAAGACCGTTGCACCGACGCGATCTCCCACACCAAGCATGCGCCAGGCACCCAGTGCGGCGGCTTCGGCCGCAGTTACCGATTTCATCGCCTTTTGGCTGCCAAAAAACATGTTAATTCGCTGATCCACCACCAGCAGCCCCGGTCTGTCGCGCTCTTCGGTATAAACCCGACTATGGGGTTTGCGCATGCGGGCGGTTACTTTCCAGTCAATATTTCGAATGTCATCGCCGGGCAGGTAATGGCGAATTTCCTCGAAATTTAGGCCTCGACCCCGCATTCTCGATGCTTTTTGACCGGCGAGAATAGAGTGTATCGGCTGACGCGGCAGGAATGAAAATCCCTGTCCCTGAAATTTGAGAGCAACAAGATCGCTCAATTCAGTGTAAATACCCTGCGTCATCAATTGACCGTTTTCATTGGTGTTAAGGCCTGGATCATTCTTATCCGGGCGACGCTGACAAAAATGATCGTTTTAATTGCTCTTTTTACAAACCCTCACGGTTCCAGGACTTCCATCAGTGGTGATCCAGCAGACCCTGATGGCGGCTTGAGGTTCATATATGAAGAAAGCGTTGGAGCCACGTCTATCGTTTCTACCGGGCGATATACATGCTTTGCAGTAATGCCCATTCCAGCAAACATGATCGGAACATGGGAATCATATCGCCACGGCGAACCATGTGACGCCGCAACCGTCAAACCATCAAAATCATTAATGAAGCGATTGGGTTCGAACACCAGATAGATATCACCTGATCGCCTGGGGTTGAAGTTTCTCAATACCGATTTTATCAGTGGTGTATCAGGCAAATTGCCAGAAGCCAGTGCACTGCTTGATACTGCAAGTGCTATTCCATCAAAACGCGAGAGTTCTTCTACCACTGCATTTTCGACTTCCGCCTGGTCCAGCCCCCTTTTTTGGATTTCCTGCCGGTTCAGATATAGATAAGGATGGAAATATGTGGTGATCAGTTTCTCGCCGATACCAAACCGGTCTTTCAGGGCAGCAATTGCACCCGCCTTATCAAATGTTTCGGGATCGATATATTCTGCTTCAAAACCAAGCTCGCTCAAATATCCCGGCGCTTCCGGTGCGCCGTGATCTGAGGAAAGCACTATCAGGGTTTTGTCCAGGCCAATTTTTTCATCAACGAAGCGAAACAGTTCAGCCATGGTAACATCCAGCTGCAGGATATTGTCTTCGGTTTCAAGACTGGAGGGACCAAACACATGGCCTACATAATCGGTTGAAGAAAAACTGACCGAAAGGTAATCGGTAGCCGTACCTGTGCCAAGTTTCTCGTTGATAATCAATTCCTTGGCAAAATCGAGTGTCAGCTGATCACCGGCAGGACTTAGAGTCAAAAATGTCGTGAAATACTTACCCTTCCGTTCGCCGAAGGGATGGGGAAAGACACGCCCAAATCCGGGTAATGCGGTTTCATAGGGGCGATCATCGGATGCACCATAAAGATAGCTGGATTTATCATGCAGCAATTCCCATGAGGTATTGGCATATTTGTCTGCCAGTTTTTTAGCGTTCCATTCGCTCACCCATTGCGGATATTTGTCATAATAGTAGCTGCTGGTAATGAACTCGCCTTTACTTTTGGAAAACCAGAATGCCTTGCCGGTATGACCGGCCATTGAAATTGCCCCACGATCCTTGACGGAGACCCCGAATACTTTTGATTTTCCCGCCTGATTTAATTTCAGCTCGTCGCCGAATGTCGATACCATGATCGATGCAGGGGATCTGCCATCCGATCTGGCCGTTCTTTGGGTAGGATCTATCTCTGTTTTCTTGTCGACCCCTGCTCCCTCGCTCAGTACCGGATAGCGGGCATCTTCCACATTATAGGTCAATTCTCCGCTGGTTCTGTCCAGCCAGACATTGCCAATCATGCCGTGAGCAGACGGGTCAGCGCCGGTCGCCAGCGTCACATGGCCGACAATTGTTTCCGTATTGGCATGGCGATGATGGGCATCTTTAAAAATGATGCCGTTTTCTGTCAGATAGCGAAATCCGCCTTTGCCAAGCCGGTCATAATAACGCCAGGGCATGTCACCACGTAATTGGTCCACAGTGATTTGCAATATCAGCCTGGGTTTTACCCGTTCACCTGCCAATGCAGTTTGCTGAGAGCCGGTCGCTAAAATAATCATCCAGGCTGTCAATGATACAAAACGCTTCAAAATCATTCAAAAATTCCTTTTCAAGTTATGGAGTAGCTACCTGGGAGATAACTTCATTGATTACATCATCTGCACTGATCCCTTCAGCATTGGCCTCATAACTCAGGATCAGGCGGTGCCTTAATACATTTTGCACAACTGCGCGCACATCATCAGGACTGACAAAATCCTTTCCGCGAAGCCAGGCATGGGCCCTGGAGCATTTGTCTAGACCAATACCGCCGCGTGGACTTGCCCCCACGTCTATCCAGCTTTTAAGCTGGTCTGAATATCGTTCAGGATACCGCGTGGCAAACACCAGATCGACCAGATAGGTTTCAATCGCAGCAGATGTGTGAATTTCGGCAATCTCTTTACGGGCATCAAACACGGTTTTTTGGGAGATCGGTTTTTCTTTTTTCTTTTGGCCACCGGTTGAAGGCGCGCTCTCGCCACGCACCAGACGAATGACCTTACCTTCAGCATCTTCATCCCCGTAATCGATTTTGATATGCATCAGGAACCGGTCCATTTGCGCCTCAGGCAAGGGATAAGTCCCTTCCTGCTCGATCGGGTTCTGGGTGGCCATCACCATGAACAAGTCAGGCATTTTGTGGGTAGTACCGGCAACCGTTACCTGCCGTTCCTCCATCGCTTCAAGCAATGCCGCCTGGACTTTGGCCGGTGCACGGTTGATTTCATCAGCAAGAATAATGTTGCCGAATATCGGCCCCGGTTCAAATTTGAATTGCCCCTTGCCGTCGTCAGAATAGTAAATCTCGGTGCCGGTGATATCGGCGGGTAACAGATCCGGCGTAAACTGGATGCGGCTGAATTCCGCAGCCATATTTTTTGCAAGGCTTTTAACAGCCCGGGTTTTGGCCAGTCCCGGTAATCCCTCCAGCAGTAGATTGCCATCAGCCAGAAGCCCGATCAGCAATCTGTCGATCACATCGGATTGTCCGATGATCGATTGCTGCATGCGTGCTTTCAGGTCAAGAATATTGTCATGGGTGCTCAATGGAAACTCACAAGGTTTGATAAAAAATATAACCCGCGCCACCGACAAGCGGCGCGGGCTAATCTGGTGTCAGACTATTGAGAGCCAAAAGTTGCTTCGAGTTTTTTCATCACTTTCGAAAGGCTGAAACTCGCCGCTTCCTGACGCGGCGGAAATTCCTTGAAGGTCTGAAGGAAGCCTCTGACATAAACCTGCGCCGGCACCAGCAGGAACGCGCGATCAAGCAACCAGTCATAATAGGTGTTTGATGTAGCATAACCACGCTCATAGGGGTCGCGGCGGAGGTTGAAGATCAACGGCAAGCGAAGTTCGGTCCATGGCTCGATCCAGGCACGCATGGTAGTTTCAGCCTTTTGTTCCATGAAGAGGACTTTCCAGTCTGCATAACGCAAAGCTGTCAGATCACCATCATCAGAGAAGTAGAAGATTTCCTTGCGTGGCCCTTCTTCTGACTTGCCCGTCAGGAGTGGAAGGAAGTTGTAGCCGTCGAGATGAACCTTGTATTCCCGCCCGATCGCCTTGACGCCACCTTTCTTTAGCTTTTCCTTGATGTCGCTGTCACCGGCTGCTGCAAGGAAGGTTGGCAGCCAGTCCATGTGGTGCATGATTTCATTTGAAACACTGCCTGCCTTGATATTGCCAGGCCAGCGCACCATGGATGGCACCCGCCAGCCGCCTTCCCAGTTGGTATTTTTCTCACCACGGAAGGGTGTCATGCCCGCATCCGGCCAGGTGTTCATGTGAACCCCATTATCGGTCGAATAATGCACGATGGTATTGTCAGCAATGCCCAGATCATCGATTTTCTGCAGCAACTGGCCCACATGTCTGTCATGTTCAACCATGCCGTCAGAATATTCATCCTGTCCCGAAATGCCTCGCAGAGAATCTTTCACATGGGTGCGAAAATGCATGCGTGAACCGTTCCACCAGACATAAAATGGCTTTTTGGCAGCATGTGCACGGCCAATGAAGTCAATCGCTGCATCGATGGTTTCATCATCAACGGTTTCCATGCGTTTTTTGGTCAGCGGACCGGTATCTTCTATTTTACCGTCAACCGATGACTTGATTACGCCACGCGGTCCGAAGCGTTCCAGAAATTTCGGATCTTTCGGGTAATCTTCATTTTCGGGCTCCTCTTCCGCATTAAGGTGATAAAGATTGCCCAGGAATTCATCAAATCCATGGTTGGTAGGCAGCATGTCGTCCCTGTCACCAAGATGGTTCTTGCCAAATTGCCCGGTTACATACCCCTGCGCCTTCAGCAGCCCGGCAATCGTCGGGTCTTCAATTTTCATCCCTTCTTCGGCGCCCGGCAGGCCAACTTTGGAAAGACCTGTACGTTTCACACTCTGGCCCATAATGTAGGATGATCTGCCCGCTGTGCAGGATTGTTCGCCATAATAATCAGTAAAAATCATGCCTTCATTGGCAATACGGTCGATATTGGGCGTGCGATATCCCATTACTCCCATGGTATAGGCACTGATATTGGACTGACCAATATCATCACCCCATATCACCAGAATATTTGGTTTTTCCGCCTGAGCAGTCGCACCTGTCACCAGCAACATAGCCGTCGCCAGCATCGGTGCTATCAATCTTGTGGTCCAATTGGTTTCCACAATTTCAAGTCCCTTATCCATTATATTTTCTTCCTTTCTCAATGAACATTTCTACAGTAACATTCAGCTTGGAGTTGATCGTGCTTCGGCCCGCCACTAATGGAAGAAATTGCACAGCACCTTCAACACCGATACATAGTATCGCCAAATCGATAGTTACATTATAGAAACATTGCGGCAACAAAATATCCATTTTTCGACAATCCTCAAGAATGGCCCTGGGAACAGCAAATGACACACGAGAAATCCGCAGACCCTGTAGTTAGCAAGATCGAAATGGATTCGTTTAACCCGGACACGATGATTGCGGCTGTGCAAAACGGCGCGATGGATCACACGCTGTTGGAAGGTGATCATTTTCTTGGCAGCGTGCTGCAAGTAAACAGAGGCAATTTTCGTTTCGACTGGGGGCGCTACAATCTGCCGCTCTATGCCGTCGGCCCGTTACCCACCGACCGTATAACCGTCGGTTTTCTGCTTCATGATTCCGGGGAAACCATTTTCAGTGGAAAGTCAGTTCCAGCGGGAACAATACTCCTGTTGGGAGAGGGGCATGAGCTAAACACCACCCTCTCTCCAAATTCCAGCTGGCTTGCCTTGCAATTTGAGCGGGAAAAACTGCTTGATATTGGCATAATATTGCCAGACAGGCTTTTTCACCTTGAATTCATGGGTGAGCAGCTTGCAAAATCGGCTAAAGCCGCATTATTTCCTGCATTGCTTTGTCTTGCGGCAGCCTCTGGCGATGCCAGTCAATCGCGTTGTGAATTAGATCAACTAGTAAGTGGTATTGAGGATGCCACCATCGAGCTAATTTCCCGTGTATTTGGTGAGCGGGAAAATTCGTTTCTACTGGGGTCGGAAAGCGACTACGCAAATGACTTTAAACTCGTTGAGAGAGCCCGCTCTTATGTCGATTCCAGTTTGGCGGAACCAGTCACCATCTCCCAGATTTGCACCATGGCAAATTGTAACATTCGCACCCTGGAACGTGCCTTTCTAAAATCCTTCAGTGTTACTCCAAAGAAATTTCTGCAATACAGGCGTTTGGCGAAATTGCGTCAAACCCTGATTCGTGGTGACGCCGATGAAATGTCGGTTACGACAGCACTATTGGCATGTGGGCTGCCTCATTTCGGTCGAGCTGCAATATACTATAAAAGTCTTTTTGGAGAGCTTCCATCGCAAACTTTACGCCGTGCATGATGAACATATCGAGAGATAGCTTATATTTTGTTCTGATCACATAGTTTACACAATTAGCATTTTGGGGAGCCCAGAATGCCTTGGAAAGAGTGTAGTACCATGGATGAACGATTGAAGTTTATTGCGCGCCTGCTTGAGGGCGAGAAAATGAGCCCCTTGGTGTGCATCCGGCCTCCCCCACCTAACGCGATCGCCTTTCCCGGGTTAGTGTCCGCTTATAGATAGTGGACACCAAATGGGGTTTTGATTTAGGCAAAGAAGCGGGTACAACGTTCAATCTGTTTGTAAACTCTGGCTCCAGGTGTGTCTGTTGCACAGGTTGCCCGGCGTTATGCGATGAACGCCAATCTGATTCTCAAATGGCTCAAAGATCCGCGTTTCCAGCCAGACGAGTAAGAAACAGAGGAACCGGCGTTTCTGCTGATTGAGATTGGCCACGAAGCCGCCGCGATATTTTTAAATCACGAATGATTGTGTTGCACCTCCAGAAGCCGCTTTTCTAGCAGTTTGAGGTCTTTTCGACCACCGATGTGAGAGCGATACCAGTCTTCATGAACGCCTCTCACCAGGAGGGGAATGCGATTTAATTTCAAGGCCCTCGCGCAATAAAAGCGATGCTCTCCAGCTTTGGATTTGTGAATCGAACCATCCGCCCCGATCAATGCCGTACCAACATCTCCAGCCTTGTCTAAATTGAAACCTTCGTTGATCAAGCTATTAATCAATTCAACGACGTAACTAGACATGAACGCTTCCACTTCTTCCGGGCTATGCATCGTGATCTTCTTGTGCGTTGCCTGGCCATTCATTTCTAACTCAACCAATAGATCTTGAAACCAGATAGAATTTTGAAAATCCTTTCTTTTTTCAACCATATCCTTAACTTTGTGATATTTTCTATTTTCGGCAATGAGCGTCAAAGGCTGATAGTTCTCTGAGTTTATCAAAAAAGAATCAATTAAAGTGAAACATTGTGAAATTGGTTTTCTTATGAAACCCCGAACGCGGTACTGCGTTTTCAGTTTATCTAGCCAAGCATTGTATCTAATTAGATTAGGTTCCGACGTACCAACTTTAATGTTGACAGACATCGGGTTGATCCAAACCATTAATTTATTTCTCAACCGAAGCTGAACAAATTTCTTCGACAGATACATAGAGCCTCCAACAGCATTGTTCGACGCCCTAAACGAGCAAAATAAAATCAAGCTTAACATGACTGGTCAGACAAACTATTCTTCATTTGCCCGCCCGCAGCGAACGTTAATTGTAAGCGCATACTGATGATGCAGGGTAAGCGTCCATTTTATCGCTCACGCCCCTTGTGCCGTAAGTTCGGCATTTCGCGGGTAACCGGTTACAAGATATTTGAGCGCTGCAAGGAATGCGGTCTTGATGGCCTCAATGGCGCAGCTATCGCGATATCAAGTGAAAAATTGGAAACAGACTAGATAATCACATCACCAGCATCAAAACTGGCCAGATAGAAGTTCTCGACAAACAGGACATCACCGGAGCCGAAATTAATCCGCATCCCGCTCGCCGTGTCGCTGGCCAGGGCATATACTTCAGTCGTAAAGTCAGTGAAGCTGAAACTCTGCAGATCAATCACATCA
>JAAEMP010000156.1 GCA_024225445.1 Hyphomicrobiales bacterium
ATCGATACAGACCTGCAAATTTCTACTGATGATCTGCTTGATAATGATCTGGCCGATGCCGACGCGGTGCTTCCCATAGCCTCGGTCTTCGGAGCGCTTAACGGTGCAGTGAGCCTAAACGGTGATATCATCACATTTACGCCCGCTGCAGGCTACGAAGGCCCCGCAGAATTCACCTATGTGGTGATTGATGACAACAACATTGCAGATTCGGCCAAGGTATCAATATCGATTGCTGCTCCAGAAGCCGAATTGCCGGCCAATGCGGTAATTTTGAATATTGAAGATGTGCTGGGCAGCGGAAATTCCGGCAACGGGGTGCTGGCCTTTGACTCTATTCTGGACGTTGTCGGCGGCAGTGCTGAAATCAATTCTGCGGGCGAGGTGGTTTTCATACCGGATTCTGAATATTCAGGCATTGCCAGTTTCTCCTATGTCATTACCGGCGGTGGACAGCCGATCAGCGGCGAGCATTATTTTGAATTCTCCTCTGCCAATTCAGCACCTGAACTGATCACGTCAATCGCCGATTTCAGCGCTGCCGAAGACAGTGATTTCAGTTATCAGATTGATCCCGCTACATTCAGTGACGCTCAATCGGATGAATTGAACTTTCTGGCAAAACTGGGCGATGGGTCGCCGCTACCGGACTGGTTGAGTTTTGATCCGGTCAACCTGACCTTTTCCGGTCGTGCGCCGGAGGATTTCAACGGGATACTGGATATCGAACTGACTGCCGCTGATGCGCAATTTACGGCCAGTGACAATTTCACCATTGAAATCACGCCGGTCAATGATGCACCGGTTGTCGATGCCGGGCTTGCGCAGCAGACCTCCGGGGAGGATAGCGCGTTCTCTTTTGCTATTCCAGCCGATGCGTTTTCCGATATCGATGGAGATCAACTGACCATCACCGCCAGCCAGCCGGATGGCTCGGCCCTGCCTTCCTGGTTGCTGTTTGACGGCAGCACGTTCAGCGGCACTCCCCCGCAGGATTTCAACGGCACTATAGATATCAAACTGACAGCTTTTGACGGTGCGCTGGGTGTTGATCATGAATTTGATTTCCGTGTGTTGAGTGTCAATGATGCACCGGAAATTGATCAGGCAATTGTCGACCAGACCGGCAGCGAAGACACACCCTTCACCTTTCAACTGCCCGACGGTATTTTCAGTGATCGCGACGGTACGTTTCTTGCCATCACGGCCAATCTTGCCGATGGCTCACCATTGCCTGCATGGCTGTCATTTGATGGCAGCACCTTCAGCGGAACCCCGCCCCAGGACTATAACGGTGTACTCAATGTTGCGGTTATCGCATCCGACGGTCTTGCCTCTGTGACCGATAATTTTGTCATTGATATCGCCGCTGTAAATGATGCGCCAATTGTGGCCAACGCTCTGATTGACCAGTCATCTGATGAGGATGACGCCCTGTCTTTCACATTGCCCGCCGGTGCATTCGCCGATGTGGATGGTGACAATCTGGTGGTGAGTGCCACCCTGGCCGATGGCAGCGCGTTGCCCCAGTGGTTGTCGTTTGACGGCAG
>JAAEMP010000157.1 GCA_024225445.1 Hyphomicrobiales bacterium
GGTGCGTCGCCGCCCTGGGAATATCCGCGGTTGTCGGAGGGTGAATTATCCTGGGCACCATATTGGCTGTCACCATACTGGCCACCGCTGCTTTGACGGCTGTCAAGCATTGTCAAATTGCCGTTGAAACCCTGCAGCACCACTTCTGTCGAATAACGGTCAGCACCGGACTGGTCCTGCCATTTTCTCGTTTGCAGTGCTCCCTCGATATAGACTTTTGAACCCTTTTTCACATATTGCTCAATTACTTTGCACAGGCCCTCGTTGAAACAGACTACCCGGTGCCATTCGGTTCTCTCGCGCCGTTCGCCGGTGTTTTTATCGCGCCATGATTCAGATGTGGCGATGCGCAGATTGGCAATCGGCCTGCCGTCCTGGGTACGCTTGATTTCCGGGTCGGCACCCAGATTGCCGATAAGAATTACCTTGTTTACTGAACCTGCCATTTCAATTCTCCAGTTTCTACCCGCTACTGCTTTTTCCCTGCCTCAATTAGGCCTGAAATACAATCCACCGGTCACATCGCTGTGGAAGTTTCCACAACTTGCCAAAGTTTTGTCAGTATACTGCCCTATTGAGCTTGCAAACTCACCCCATCGGATTATTTAATCCACACAAGAGTTTCAAAGATCAGTCGGCAAGTCATGATTATCTTTTGCTTGTTCACTATATGTTCTTCATGTAGAAATATCAAGTGTTAAAAAGTGAGTCGGCCCGCATCAGGACCAAAACAGTTCAGGACCAGCGGTTTTATAATAAGACAACAGCCCTGGTCATACCTATATTGAGGGCCTGATCCGTGCACACAGGAAAAATGAATAGATGAGTCAGTTGAAATCCATTTCCGTTCGTGGCGCACGCGAACATAATCTGAAGAATATCGATATTGACCTTCCCCGGGACAATCTGATTGTCATTACCGGTCTGTCGGGTTCGGGAAAATCTTCACTTGCCTTCGATACAATTTACGCCGAGGGCCAGCGCCGTTATGTGGAAAGCCTGTCGGCCTATGCCCGCCAGTTTCTGGAAATGATGCAAAAACCCGATGTTGACCAGATCGAAGGCCTGTCTCCGGCAATTTCCATCGAGCAGAAAACCACTTCGCGCAATCCCCGCTCTACGGTCGGGACCGTCACCGAAATTTACGATTACATGCGCCTGCTTTTTGCCAGGGTCGGCATTCCCTATTCACCGGCCACCGGCCTGCCGATTGAAAGCCAGACGGTCTCGCAGATGGTTGACCGGGTGTTGGCGCTGGATGAAGGCACCAGGCTTTATCTGCTCGCCCCGATCGTGCGCGGTCGCAAGGGCGAGTACAAAAAGGAACTGGCCGAACTGACAAAAAGGGGTTTCCAGCGGGTCAAGATCGACGGGGTGATCTATGAAATTGCCGATGCGCCGCTCCTCGACAAGAAATTCAAGCACGATATCGATGTCGTCGTCGACCGGCTGGTTGTGCGTAAAGATATCGCCACCCGGCTGGCCGATTCCCTGGAGACCTGTCTGCATCTGACAGAAGGGCTGGCGGTCGCCGAACTGGCAGAAAGACCATTGCCGGCAAGTGAAACAGCCGCCGGTGGCTCGGCCAACAAATCGAAGAATGAAACCCACGAACGGCTGGTATTTTCCGCCAAGTTTGCCTGCCCGGTATCCGGGTTTACTATTGAAGAAATTGAGCCGCGGCTGTTTTCCTTCAACAATCCATTCGGTGCCTGCCCCAGCTGTGACGGGCTTGGCACGGAAAAAGGCGTTGATCCGCAGATGGTGGTTCCCGACGAAAGCCTGACACTGCGTGGCGGTGCCATCCTGCCCTGGTCGAAATCTTCCAACCCCTCCCCTTATTATGCCCAGACACTGGAAGCGGTTGGCCTGGCATTCGGGTTTAAACTGTCTGATATTTGGCGCGATTTAAGTGACACAGCCAAACAGGCTATCCTGTATGGCACGGATGGCGAAGAAATAAACTTCAATTACGATGACGGATTGCGCACCTACAAAACCAGAAAGACTTTCGAGGGCGTTATTCCAAATCTCGAGCGCCGGTGGCGCGAAACCGATTCCTCCTGGTCACGTGAGGAAATTGAAAAATACATGTCATCCAACCCTTGCGAATCCTGTGGGGGACATCGCTTGAAGCCGGAAGCCATGGCGGTGAAACTGGACGGCAAACATATCAGTCAAGTGACCGAACTTTCCATTCATGCGGCCCTTCAATGGTTCCAGAACCTCTCCGGCACACTGAATGACAAACAGAACGAAATAGCCAGGCAGATATTGAAGGAAATTCGCGAGCGCTTGCGGTTCCTCAATGATGTCGGGCTGGATTACCTGACCCTGTCGCGCAATTCCGGCACATTATCGGGTGGTGAAAGCCAGCGCATCCGGCTGGCTTCGCAGATCGGTTCCGGGCTTACCGGCGTATTGTATGTACTGGATGAGCCTTCGATCGGCCTGCACCAGCGCGATAATGCCCGCCTGCTCGACACCTTGCGCCACTTGCGTGATCTGGGTAATACGGTGATTGTCGTTGAACACGATGAAGACGCTATATTGTCAGCCGATTATCTGGTTGATATCGGCCCTGCCGCAGGCATTCACGGCGGTGAAATAATTGCCCGCGGTTCACCAGACGAAGTAATGGGTTGCGACAAGTCCCTGACCGGCAAATATCTGACCGGAGCAATATCCATTCCGGTGCCGAAACGACGGCGCAAAGCAAAGAAAGGCAGGGAAATAGTAGTAAGAAATGCCACCGGTAACAATCTGAAAAATGTCACCACTGCTATTCCGCTGGGGTTATTCACCTGTGTCACCGGCGTCTCGGGAGGCGGCAAATCAACACTGCTGATCGAAACGCTTTACAAAGCGGCAGCCCGCAAACTCAACAATGCCAGGGCGGTACCCGCCCCCCACGATATTGTCGAAGGCCTGGAACATATCGACAAGATTATCGAGATTGACCAGAGTCCGATTGGCCGTACACCGCGTTCAAATCCGGCAACTTATACCGGTGCATTTACCCCCATTCGTGAATGGTTCGCCGGTCTGCCCGAAGCAAAAACACGCGGCTATATGCCGGGCCGCTTTTCCTTCAATGTCAAAGGTGGCCGTTGCGAAGCATGTCAGGGCGACGGTCTGATAAAAATTGAAATGCACTTTCTCCCCGACGTCTATGTCACCTGCGATGTGTGCAAGGGAAAGCGTTATAACCGGGAGACGCTTGAGGTTTTGTTCAAGGGAAAATCGATCGCCGACATTCTCGATATGACGGTGGAAGAAGCGGCTGATTTTTTTGCAGCAGTGCCCTCGGTGCGCGACAAGATGGAGACATTAAAACGCGTCGGGCTTGGCTATATTCACGTTGGCCAGCAGGCGACCACCTTATCAGGCGGTGAGGCCCAGCGGGTCAAACTGTCGAAAGAACTGTCCAAACGCGCCACGGGCAGAACGCTTTATATTCTTGATGAACCGACCACAGGCCTGCATTTTCACGATGTGGCGAAACTACTGGACGTGCTGCATGAATTGGTCGAAAATCGCAATACCGTTGTGGTAATTGAGCACAATCTTGAAGTCATCAAAACTGCCGACTGGATATTGGACCTTGGTCCCAATGGCGGTGATGGCGGCGGAGAACTGGTGGCCAAAGGTACGCCCGAACAGGTATCCGGGATCGATCGCTCCTATACCGGACAATATCTGAAAGATATTTTACAACGCAAACCGGCAGATAGCATCAAGGCCGCAGAATAGGACCCGGAACGATAATGGGCAAAAATCAGCTTAACTTGCGTCTTGTTCTTGTTGCGGCCGTGTTTTTGTCAGCCAGCCAGCCGGCAAAAAGCGCCTCCGATCTGGAATTTATTGAACTTGAGGTTCTGGACAAGTATTTTTTTGGTGAAGTTGTCATTGACGGTGAAGCCAGCCACAGGAAAAAAACCAACCGTATCCCAAATGTTCCCGAGAAAGTCTGTTTTGGTTGGGTGATTAAGGTAAAACCGAGCGGTGAACTGGTCAAGATCACTGAAATATTTACCCTGCCCGCTGCTCCCAAAGAGTGGGTCGGTGTGGATAATGATCCCTATTCACAGACAACCACTTCGCAAGACCGAAAAATAGCCACCACCAGACGATTCATGCCATTGAAAAATGGTATACTTGAGAATTCCTGGTGTATAGGTAAGGGAGATCCGAACGGTTCCCATCATATCGTGGTTCTCAACAACACCCAGGTCCTGGCCGAGTTCGAGTTCGAAGTCTACGACTGAATATCATTTTTGTTAATACGCTCCTGCACAAAAATCATTAAGATTGAGTAAATTTTGCCCCTATTCTGCCCTGCAATTTCTGCAATGCTGCAATGCAGAAATTAGTCTGGAAATTTTACCCAAAAGTACCTATTTAGGATTCAAGAACAGCGATGAGCGTCTGTTTGGAGCAATTGAGCTCCGGGTCGGGACATGCCAATAGGCACATCAAGGAAAAGTAAAATGAACATTGCAACAAGATTTCAAAAATGGCGCAGCTACCGGCGTACATATAACGAATTAGCCAGACTCTCCAGCCGTGAGCTTGAGGACCTGGGCATCAACCGTGGTGATATTGCCTCCATCGCACGCCGCGTAAGCTGATACAAATCCGCCAGAGCCCCTCCTCCCTATAGCTCTGGCCGATAAGATCTGGTCTTTCTCCTCCCATTTTGACCAGGTCGAAAACAACACCCGTTGCTACCGCTTCGGGTGTTTGTTTTTGTCCGCACCGCTTCATGTTTACATAGAATCATTTGTCCAGTCTTTCGCTCCGCTGCGGAGGAAAGTTCATATATGGCGGAACACCTTTAAAATAATCATGCAATCAGGAGCGAAAAGCGACCGGCGCCTGTGCACCGCCCCGCGGAGGCCGGGCGTAAACCCGAATAGCCGTGAGTGAAAAAAATCAAAACTGAATCAAAATGGAAGTGCTCTGCTATAGACCGTTTCTTGTTTACACGGAAGCATTTGACCGGTTATTCACGTTTTCTGGCAAGGCATGGTTTTCGCCTTGGTCTTTATGACCACAAGAAAATCATAACGCTGTCCAGAGTGCGTGAATAACCGGCCTTTGGTGAAC
>JAAEMP010000158.1 GCA_024225445.1 Hyphomicrobiales bacterium
GAGCGCACCCTGGAAGTCCTGGAAACAAATGGTGTCCCGGTCGTATCTCTGGGAGTTGACAATCTGCCGGCCTTCTGGTCCCGCGACAGCGGCATCGCATCGCCGCTGCGCCTTGATAACGCCGATGAAATCGCTAATTTCTGGAACACCCGAAAAGCCATCCGCCAGCAGGGTGGATTGCTGATAGCAAATCCTGTTCCCGAACAGGACGAGATTACCCGCGATGTTATGGCACAATATATCAAAAAAGCGGTGGAGGCTGCGAAATTTGAGGGCATCAAAGGTAAAGCGGTAACCCCATGGCTATTGGCAAAGATTTACGAATTAACCGGCGGGAATTCACTGGCGACCAATATTTCACTGATCTGCAACAATGCCAGACTTGCAGGAAAGATCGCTGTCTCCCTTGTCAAATAATGTGAAAATAACCACCTTGTAATTTGTCACGAAGCGCAGATGAGATAATATACGGAAACTGGCATGCTGAAGATCATGAATTTGGTCCGGCTAACGAAATTTGAGACTGAAAAGATATTTTTCTGCAATTGGCATTTGCCAATCTAACTCAGGTCTAAACCCATGGCGTTAAAAATAGCGGAGCCTGAAAAAAGTGCCAAAAGGTTTTCGATCAGTTTGCGCTGGTTGATGATTTTCGGGTTTGGCGGACTGGTGCTGATTTCGGTTGGACTTGTTTTATTCATTTCGGTTTCAACCAACTTTGCCAACACCTTTTCACTGCTGAATGATCGCGCCGTATCTCTGCTCGACAACATGGAACGTTCCATCCGCCTTGAAACCGATCAGGCCGAACGAACATTGCTGGCCGTTGCAGAATTATATAACAAGGACCAGTTAGCCGTTGGTCCGCTTAACAAGAATACCCGTGCTTCCCAACAGGCGGTGTTGCAGGGTATGCTTATTGCTTCACCGATCGTCGAAGGGCTGCTTTTTTACGATCTGAATGGCTGGCAAACTGGTGTTTTTCGCACCCCCGATGGCAGATTTCGACCACTTCGACCTCAATTATATGACGTTGAAATATCCTCAGTACTGAAATCACATGATGAACCGGAAAAAGTAAAGCATCCGGTTTGGGGTGAGCCCACCAAGTTTGATGGTGTTCTCTACCACACCGTCGGATTCCCGTTGAAAAAGCAGGGCAAAATCTCCGGCTATGTTTTTGCGACAATTGGCCAGCATACATTGAGCCGTATTGTTACTGAACTGGGTCAGGCAAATGACACCACAGTCTATATTTTATCCAGCGATAACAAGGTCATCGGTCACTCACGCATGCCGGGGTTTTTTAAGGAAAACGGCATAGTTTCACTGAAAGATTTCCCGGACAGATCCTTGCGTCAGTTGGCCACGGCCAGAATAGTGGAGCATTTTGACACCAGTCGCAACTACGATATGGAAATTCGTGAATCCGGCAAACGCTCCGGCCATATTTTTATAACACGCGAATTGTCTGGATATTCAAACGTTCCCTACCACCTTGGCGCATATTTTAAGAAGGCTGATTTTGGCAATGAAATTCTGCGCGCCTTTACATCAGCACTAGCAGGTTTAGTGGCTTTGGTAATCGCAGTTCTGGCTTCGATTTTCCTCGCCAGACGCCTGTCACAACCGATGCTGCGCATATCAAAGGTGGCCAATGATTTTTCCAATCTGAATCTGAATGAATTTACCCACCTGCCCAGGTCCAGAATTCGCGAGATTGACGAACAGAGTATGGCGATGAACTCCATGCACACAACATTGTCCGAATTTACTCAATATGTACCACGCTCGCTGGTCAAGCGTCTGATGAAGCCCGGTTCCAGCGCTATTCGTTCGGTGGAGCGCGAGATAACCATATTATTCGCCGATATTGCCAGCTTTACATCGCTGACCGAAGGTTTGAATGCAATCGATACGGCCACTTTGCTCAATTCCCACTTCGACAATATCTGCAACGAGATAACTAAACATAAGGGCACCGTGGATAAATTTATAGGTGATGGGGTTATGGCATTTTGGGGCGCGCCGGGTGCCGACGATGAGCAGGCAAAAAATGCGCTTGAGGCCGCCCGTGATATGGTCATTGCCGTCAACGCCCAAAACAAGCTGCGTAAAGCAGCATCAGTTCCACCTTTGCGCCTTCGAATTGGTATTCATACCGGTCGCGTGGTTGTCGGTAATATTGGTTGTAAAGAGCGCCATAATTATACGCTTGTCGGCGATGCCGTTAATGTCGCAAACCGATTGGAACAATATGGAAAACTCCATATTGGAGACGCAGATACAATTATCATGACCTCGGCGACAACCTGGGAGGCTGCAGGAAAACCGGAATACATGCATTCAATTGGATATCAAAAACTACGCGGCCGGGAAGCTATGATCCAGGTATTTGCCATGGGTGACATTGTCAAAAAAGATACCCGGACAAACCAGGAGACTGTTTCGCAAGGCAACTAAAGTTTTTCACGGTTGCATAAAACGGTCAAAATCAGATCAGAATATCAACGCATTGACGAACTGCGCTACTGGAATTATCGTATTGGTGAATAGCCCTTAAAATACTTGTGATGTTTCGGTTATTTGGCTTAAAATAAATTATGCGTTGCAAACACTTTGTAGCGTCCAATCGGTATTGTTCGGGAATTACAAAGTGAAAATAGTCGAACGTGTATGTCCTCTGTGCGCCAGTGCCAGTGGTCATAAGCTAAGCAAATATTCCAAAGATGGTTGGAATATACATCAATGTAGTGAATGCGGTTTCATCTTTTTAAAGAACGTCCCGACCTATGATGCTTTTGTCAATGACCTGGCCTGGGAAAAAAGCTATGCGATAGAAAAGGAGCGAAGGGAACAAACAGCATTCTTGAGGAAAGTGGACAAGTTAACCAGATGGCGCCTTAGCTGGTTTCACCGCCATACGCCTGATCTGGCCAGAAAAATCTTCGGTCACGGCAAAGTACTGGATATCGGCTGTGCGGGAGGTGGAAATCTACCCGAGCCACTCATTCCCTATGGTATTGAGATTTCCAGCGTTCTCTGGGCGCGGGCAAATTCGGAAATGCGGAAACGAGGCGGCTATGCAATCAGAGCACCCGCGGTTGAAGGGATTGCCACGTTTGAAGACCAGTTTTTTCACGGTGTTTTCGCCAGATCTTTCCTGGAGCATGAAATCAATCCGGTGAAAATCGTCAAAGAAGCCTACCGGGTACTTGAACCCGGCGGCATCATGTATATAAGGGTGCCCAATTTTGGATCCATTAACAGGCGTATTATGGGTGTCGCATGGTGTGGCTTTCGATATCCTGACCACGTAAACTATTTCACCCTGGAAACGCTGAAGAAGATGGCTGCCATAGCCGGTTTCCAGCTAGAATTATTGAACAAGATTAGTTTCTACTTTGATGATAATATCAAAGCCAAGCTTGTCAAACCGGCATGATTTCAAAAGTGCTGCAGTCATCTTCGCCTGGGGCATATTTGATGAGACAAGACCATGTGTGGGCACTGCCGCTCAGGCAACAAAACGTTTCATCGCAATGACAGCATTGGTGCCGCCAAAAGCAAATGAGTTGGAGATGGTTGTATCAACTCTGCGCTCAATAGCTTTGTTAGGCGTATAATCAAGATTACACTCGGGATCGGCTTCATCATAATTGATGGTCGGCGGGACAACTCCCTCACGAATGGCATTGACACAGGCAATTACCTCCAGCGCGGCGGATGCGCCCAGACAATGGGCATGCATGGACTTGGTCGATGAAACGGCAACATTTGTTGCACGAGAACCAAATACCGTTTTTATTGCTTCTGTCTCGGTTTTGTCATTGGCCTTTGTCGCCGTACCATGGGCGTTGATATAATCGATCTGACCAGGGTTCAAACCGGCATCTTGCAGGCAGGCACGAATGGCAGCCACCGGACCTTCAAGAGTTGGGGATACAATATCACCGGCATCAGCGCTCAAACCCCCACCAGCCAGTTCACATAAAATGTTGGCGCCGCGTGCGCTGGCATGTTCAAGCGTTTCCAGGACAGCAACGCCCGCGCCTTCTCCCAGCACAAGCCCGTTGCGATTTGCCGAAAACGGCCGACACAAATCTTTCGACAATACACGCAAAGATTCCCAGGCGCGCAATGAACCGTAGGTCAAAGGTGCCTCGGTTCCACCAGCCACCATAACATCGGCACGCCCGCATCTGAGTTGGTCAAGCGCACTGATAAATGCATGATTGGCAGAAGAACAGGCAGAAGAAACACCAAACACCGGACCCCGCAGGCCCAAAACCATACTAACCTGAGCTGCCGGTGCTCCGGGCATGATGCGGGGAACAGTGAAAACACTGGTGCGTTTTTTACCCTTTACCAAGAGCATCTGATAACCATCTTCAACCGCTTCACAGCCACAAATCGCTGTCCCGATCACCGCACCCATGCGTGACGCACTGGCATCACTAGCCTGCAACCCGGCCTGGTCGAATGCCTGACGGGCAGCAACAACGCAAAGCAGGGCAAATCGATCCATGGTGATGGTATCTTTACTCTCCAGGCCAATATCAGGAATTTCTGTAATCTGACCAGCAGATCCGACCTTTAGGTCACGCAAAGATTCCTGCCGCAGCGCGGTAACACCATTGACGCCATTTTTCATCGCGTCCCAAATCTCGCCGGGATTGTTTCCAAGGCCGCAAAGGCCCCCTAGGCCAGTTATGACAATACGTTTGCTGGACATGATTTAAGCCGGATTCAGGATTCAGATTTCAAAAGTTCTTCCAGAGTCGTGACAATATCTCCAACAGTTTTCAGAGATTCTGCCGCATCCACAGTACTGATGTCAATTTCAACCTCATGGCGTTCTTCCAGTTCCAGAATAACTTCCGTCAACTCAAGCGAGCTTAGACCGAGCGTATCAAATTGTGTATCCCTGGAAAGTTCTGAAGCTTTCAGTTCTGTGCGCACTTCACATATAATTTCGATTACATCATCTATCAGCACGGTGCATCCCAGCCAGTTGTTATTTGTTTTAAGTTAGTGTCCAGCCCGAGACTCCAGGCAGAGTTGAATTTGGCACAATTTGTTGAATAGAACGTTTGTTATGAAAAAACAATCGACCCAAATGCCAGATCCGACTTAATCCATTCAAGTTTGATTACAGATCAATGCGTTTTTACTATCTGAAATCCGGCGGATTCAATCCGGCCTGGAACCAGGTGACAAAATTGTAGATTGAAAAAACTGGTAGTCCGGTAGCTTTTTGAATATCCTGAGCATATGGAACCATATTGGTACATTCCAGGACAATAGCCCCTAAATCCGGATTGGCATCCTTGAGCTCCATCGCCGCGGTTACATTTTCCCGACGTGCCTGCTCTGTATCCAGTTCAAGTTGATTGTTGAGAATTACACTGGTGAAAACGCCTTTCTCGGGAGTACCTCCAATCGGGGTATCCGGCCTGCAACCGGCTTTCTGCAAATGTTGTGGGCTGAGAGTTGCAGAAGATATGGTCAGAATTCCTGCCCGTTTGCCGTTGGGCAGCAGGCTTTCCACCATCGGCACCTGCATCAAGGACGATGTTGCAACCGGCACCTCCAGTTTTGAAGACAATTCATCCTGAAACAGGGCAAGAAACCCGCAATTTGTCGTTATTCCTTCAGCACCATCAGCAATCAGCTCTCTGCCAGCCTGAACAAAATTATCCAGCATCCCTTTTGCACCCCGGCGTACAATCAGGTCCGGGGAAGCATTACGAATCACTTTGTATAATACGGGAAACGGCCATGTCATCCCATTACCCATATCACCGGGAATTCTTGGAAATTGAGCTTCAAGCATCAAAATGCCGACGCTCGCACCGTAAACGGCCTTACCACCTGATATGATCATTACGCCCTTCTTTCTTCGATATCATCCGGCACATAGATACGCATATAAGCTTTGCGAACGGCTTCACTTGCTTCTTCATGGCTTCTGACAATGTGTTTTCGCATCTGTTCGACAGCTGCATGGATATTACCATCAATCATCAATGCAAGAATATCCTCATGGTTACCAGGCGTTACCACTCTTCGCTCCTCCAGATCGATTGTCCTGACATAACGGACCCTGGCGTTGAGATTATCAAGAATTCGTAATAATTCGCGGTTGTTTGAAAGTTCGGCAATTTTCATATGAAATTCTTCATCAATCACAACCAGTTCAGTGCCCAGTTTGTTTTCATGATAATTGGTTTTCGATTGCTTGAGATATTCACTCAGATCTGACAGATCATCTCCACTTGCATTCAGGCAAGCCAATTCCACAAGCTTGCACTCTATCGCCTCTCGAGCCTGATAAAGCTCCAGTACCTGGCCAGCCCCCAATGAACGACAATAAAATCCACGGCCGCTTTTGTAATTCAAAAAACCTTCGGACACGAGCCGGTTTAGTGCTTCGCGCAAAGGAGTACGACTGGCCCCCAACTTGCGGGCCATAGCCTGTTCATTGAGTTTTTCATCGGGTTTCAGCGCAAAACCGGAGGTCATGCGCTTCACATCTTCATAGATCCTGTCGACATTGCCGCTCGTTGCCACAATCTATTCCTTCATTTGATTTCGAATTACCAGGTTTGATGTTCCAAACTAACCGATATCTTGCATTTCAATTTTGCATATTGCATACTGCTCTGTATACAATTTTGTATACTAAAAATATTGATACTGCGGAATTACATTCTAATGCATTTTGCAATGTTTGAAATTACCGAATTGTTTAGCCTTCTCGAGAATGAGAACACATCACAATGATTTCCGTCGGCCATCAAGGCGATTCTGAGAAAAAAAACACCCTAAGCGGTGCCGAAGCAATGGTCCGCATGTTACAGGCCCATGATGTGACCTACATATTTGGCTTGTGTGGTGATACGACACTGCCATTCTACGATGCCATGCACCGGCTTGATCACCCGATCACCCATATTTTGACGAGGGATGAGCGTCATGCTGGCTATATGGCGGACGGTTATGCGCGCGTTACCGGAAAGGTTGGCATTTGTGAAGGGCCATCGGGTGGTGGCGCAACCTATATTCTGCCCGGGATTGTTGAAGCCAATGAGTCCAGTGTTCCCGTCCTTGCAATCACCAGCGATGTCGCCACAACTTCTCGTGGGCGCTTTCCCCTGACCGAACTTGATCAAAAAGCCCTGTTTAAACCGCTGACAAAGCATAATGACATGCTCGATGATGCCACACGCCTGCCAGCGCAGTTACGCGAGACCTTCAGGACAATGACCTCTGCCACCCCTGGTGCAGCCCATCTGGGTTTTCCTTTTGATACCCAGAATACAGGCTTGGTTCCCGATGAAGTGCATGGTGAAAAAGCCAATGGGCATTTTCCTTCGACGCGTTCTCTGGCTGATCCTGAAGCCATTAGTGAGGCGCTGAACCTGCTGGCAGAGGCAAAAAATGCTATCATCATTTGTGGCGGCGGCATTGTATTATCGGGCGCTGAAAATGAATTGGAGCAGCTGGCCGGGTCGATGAATATTCCGGTTGCAACAACAGTTTCCGGCCAGGGTACCATTGCGGAAACCCATCCACTTGCCCTGGGCGTCGTTGGCTCCAACGGCGGCGTTCCCCAAACCCAGGCCGTCGTTGATCAAGCTGATCTTGTATTTTATATCGGTTGCCGGGCCGGTTCAGTCACAACAGAGCGATGGCACAGCCCCAAACCGGGCACTCCCATTATCCATCTGGACAGCGATCCAAAAGTCATTGGGGTAAATTATCAGACCGCTGCCGCGCTGGTTGGAGATGCAAAACTGACTCTCGCCCGCTTTAACAACGCGCTTTCAAAACACAACAAGACGTTTGATCACGATGGCAAAAACAGAGTTCTCAATGCCGTCACTTCCAAATTTCAGTCATTTCACCGACTTGCGCAAAAAGATGAATCTCCCGTTTTACCCGAACGGGTGATAGCCGATTTGCAATCTGTCCTGGACGATGAAGCGATTATTTGTGCGGATCCGGGAACCCCCTGCCCCTATTTTTCAGCCTTTTATCGCTGGCCAAAATCCGGACGCCATTTCATTTCCAATCGTGCGCATGGAGCGCTGGGTTATGCCCTGGCAGCTGCAATGGGAGCGCAATTTGGACAACCTGAAGCCCAGGTTGTCGCCGCATTGGGTGATGGCTCTTTCGCGTTTTGCTGCGGAGAAATGGAAACCATTACCCGTTATAACTTGCCGATCACTATTATCGTATTTTCCAATTCGGTATTTGGATGGATCAAAGCCGGTCAGAAATCCGGTTTTGGAAAACGCTTTCATAATGTTGATTTCAATCGCACAGACCACGCCGCGGTGGCCGAGGCATATGGTATCAAGTCCTGGAGTGTTGAGGATCCGGCAAATTTGAAACAGGTGTTGGAGGAAGCCACTTCCCTCAATCAGCCAACCCTGGTTGATATCATCTCCCAGCCATTGCAGGATGCCAATGCACCGGTGAGTGAATGGGTGGCATAAATTAGGATCATGGAAGAATACTAATTATGCAGATAATTTATCGATAATATGTTGACATTTTATCATTATCGGTAAACTATGTCCCGGTGAGCATGCAGACAGACGTGTTGAGGATAGCAGTAACAATGAACTCCCATGCGATAGTCGATATTATTTCACAACCGTTTCAGGTGCCTATGGCACCGGTGAGCGAATGGGTGGCATAATGATGCTCAGCTCGGCAATCAAGGCAATCAATGAAAAGATCATCGATATGAAAGTCTGGCACTTGGTGTTGCCTGTCAATTCACGTCGTGATCATGGAATTGGTACCGTCGCCAATAATATTGAAGTGGTGATTGTCAAATTGACTTCCGAAAGCGGCGCGGTTGGTTTTGGGGAAGCATCTCCCTGGGCACCATTTACCGGTACGCCAGAGGGTAATTTAGCAGCGCTTGATCGCTATTTTCGCCCGCTGGTCATCGGGGCAATGATTGCCGATTTGAGTAAAATCATGAGCGAAGCCACGCTGGTTGTTGTTCATAACACAGAAGCAAAGGCAGCTTTGGAAACAGCACTTTTTGATCTCGCCGGGCATATTCTGCGCATGCCTGTTTGGGCCTTGTTGGGTGAAAAATGCAGAAGTGAAATTCCGTTATCTGTATCTCTCGCCAATCCTGATTTCGCAACCGATCTTTCACTTGTCGAAAAGTTGCAGGATGACGGGGTCAATATTGTCAAAATCAAAACCGGTTTTAAGAATCACGGTTTTGATCTGATGCGTATTCGAACATTGCGCAAAAATTTCCCTGATCTCGATATTCGCATCGACTACAATCAGGGATTAGATGTTCGTGAGGCAGAAAAATGTGTGAGCGACATCGACGCATTCGCCCCGACTTTCATTGAGCAGCCTGTAGTTGCCCATGATTTCGAGACCATGAAACGATTGAAAAATGCGACAAACTCCCCGTTACTGGCCGATGAAAGCGTCTTTGGACCCGAAGATATGCGCCGGGCAATAAACGAGGAAATATGCGATGGTGTCTCGGTTAAGATCATGAAATCTGGTGGTATGATGCGAGGGATAGAGATTGCCGAAATTGCCGCAAATAGTAACATTCCCGGTTATGGCGGAGACATGTTTGAAACCGGCATCGCCCATTTGGCGGGAACTCACATGATTGCTGCAAGCCCTAATATTTCACTTGGCTGCGAGTTTTACCACGCTAAATATTATTTGATTGAAGATCTTCTGGAGGAGCCATTTGCAATCGAAAACGGTATGGTACAAGTCCCCGACGGGCCGGGACTTGGAATTAATGTCAATTTGGATAAATTGCAAAAATATGCGGTAAATTGTGCTGATGGTGGTACCAGATAATGAAACAAAAAACTATCGCCATAATTGGAGCGGGTATTGTTGGTGTATCAAGCGCCATATGGTTGCAGCGTGAAGGCTACAAAGTAAAACTGATCGACCGCGAAGGTCCGGCTGCAGGTACTTCTTATGGCAACGGCGGCGTTTTGGCTTCATGCGCTGTAGTGCCCGTCAACGCACCCGGACTTTTAAAAAGTGCGCCTGGCATGTTGATGCGCGCTGACAGTCCATTGTTTGTGCGTTGGTCCTATTTGCCAAAATTGCTGCCCTGGCTGATTAGCTATATGCGCGGTGCCAGCAAGAAAAATACCCGCCATGTGGCAAAGGCCTTAACAACGATCCTCTATGACAGCCTCGAACAGCATCAGGCGCTAGCCAGGGGTACAGGCGCCGAGAAATGGCTTAAACCTTCAGATTATGTTTTTATTTACAAGGACCGTGCGGCGTTTGATAAAGATGCTTACGGATGGTCATTACGCCGTGAAATGGGTTTCGAGTGGGATGAACTGGAGGGGGATGCACTCAGTCAATATGACCCGATTTTCCAGGGAACCAGGGATTTTGGTGTTCGGCTTGCAGACCACGGCACCATCACCGATCCCGGAAAATATGTCACAAAACTTGCCGAATATATGCAAGGCCAGGGCGGCGAACTGATCATTGCCGAAGCACTCGATATTGAGACACAAGACGGCAACGCAAGCGGTGTGCGAACAGGCAATGGCCTCGTCGAATGTGATGCAGTGGTACTGGCTGCCGGGGTCTGGTCAAAAAATCTTGCTGAAAAACTCGGAATCAAGGTGCCCATGGAAAGTGAGCGCGGCTATCATATCGAACTTATTAACCCATCTGTCATGCCAAGATCACCGATGATGCTGGCTTCAGGCAAATTTGTAATCACCCCAATGGAAGGCAGAATTCGTTGTGCCGGAATTGTTGAATTTGGCGGGCTCGATAAACCTGAAAGCCGCGCACCGTTTAACCTTCTGAAAAGACAAATTCACGAAGCTATCCCGGGGCTGACTTATGATCATATTGAAGAGTGGATGGGGCATCGCCCGGCACCTTCCGATTCCATACCGCTGATCGGTGAAATTAAAACAGCGCCCGGTATCTATGCCGCATTCGGCCATCATCACATCGGATTAACGGGCGGACCGAAAACCGGACGTATCATTGCTGACCTGATATCGGGAAGAAAAAGAAACATAGACCTTGCACCTTATGAGGTTTCGCGCTTCACTCACTAACTGAGTGTATGAATTCCTCCGTATTACTGCCTGGCGGGAGGAATAATCGAGTTAACAAGGCGGAGGGAGATTTGAAATGAAACTACTGAAAAAAGCCTTGATGGGCACGGTTGCGGCAACTTTTGCTGTAAGCGGTTCAATGGCCGGAGAGAAGTGGGATATGCCGATGGCTTATTCCGCCACCAACTTTCACTCGGCTAATGGTGTTCAATTTGCAAAATGCGTTACAACCGGCACCGGTGGCGATATCGAAATCGTAGTTCATCCTTCCGGTTCATTGTTCAAGGGCGGAGAAATAAAACGCGCTGTTCAAACCGGTCAGGCACCAATCGGTGAGAGATTGCTCTCCGGTCACCAGAATGAAAATGCAGTCTTCGGATTTGATTCCGTGCCATTCCTGGCGACGTCTTTTGATGACGCTGAAAAACTCTGGAAATCGGCAAAGCCCGAACTTGAAAAGGTTCTGGATGACCAGGGGCTTGTTCTCCTGTACTCCGTACCATGGCCACCTCAGGGAATGTACTTCAAGAAAGAAGTCAAATCCGTCGCTGACATGAAAGGCGTCAAATTTCGCTCCTATAACTCAGCCACCGCAAGACTTGCCGAGCTGGCTGGCATGTTACCGGTATCGATTGAGGCAGCGGAAATTTCACAGGCTTTTGCCACAGGTGTTGCTGAAGCAATGATATCATCGGGATCAACCGGCTATGACCGCAAAATCTGGGAAAGCCTGACACATTTTTATGAAGTTGATGCCTGGTTGCCACGCAATTCTGTTATAGTCAATAAAGGCGTCTGGGGTGGCGTCAGTGATGCCAGCAAGAATGTTATTCGCGGCTGCGCAGAACTGGCTGAGTACTCCGGAACCTGGCGTTCAAAAGAATACACCGGATTTACTCTGGCAGGTCTTCGTGCCGGTGGCATGACAGTTGGGCCAGCTGGCCAGGGCCTGGTCGACGAGCTAAAGGAAATCGGTAAGACAATGACCGCCGAATGGCTCGAAAAGTCTGGCGATGCCGGCAAATCCATTGTTGATAAATTTAGTTCAATGAAATAGTCCTGGATTCATGTCGGGGGGGGCATACACCCCCCTGGCAACATAAGCCAATAAACAGCCAGTGGGAGGTCGTTGTGGCAGAAGCTGATACAAAGCAATCGCCGTTTGCAGTCATTAGAACTGTTCTTGACAATTTTTACCGATTGGGAGGTTTTGTCTCCGCCCTGTTCCTCATGGCGATCTTGTTACTGATACTTGTTCAAATGTTGGCGAGATGGACTGGCGAAGTGTTCCCGGGAGCGCCTGACTATGCGGGTTATTGCATGGCATCCGCATCATTCTTTGCTTTTGCTTACGCGCTTAATAATGGCGCTCATATACGCGTCAGTATTGTTCTGAACTCGCTTGGCAAATCGCGACGGTTGGGAGAAATCTGGTGTTTTGCCATCGGCACAGCCCTTTCCACCTACTTTTGTTATTATTCGATAAAAACGACTTACTGGTCGTGGAAACTCAACGACATTTCGCAAGGGCAAGATGCACTACCCATCTGGATTCCACAATTGCCAATGGCTACTGGCGCCACCATGCTTGCAATTTGTTTTTGGGACAATCTGCTCAATTTGATATTTGTCGGCGATCACCACATTACCAGTGAAAAACTCAAGCAAGCAAGCACTGACTAACTACACAACCAAAACGATAATTCAATTGTTGTTGAATTTAGCAACGAATTGCCAAAGAAGGGGGAAATCATGGAACAACTGATACCGATAGCAATATTCCTGGGCGTATTGTTCCTTCTGTTAGGATCCGGGGTGTGGGTAGGGCTTGCCTTGATGGGCGTTGCCTTTGTCGGCATGGAGCTTTTTACATCGAGGCCACCAGGCGACGCCATGATGACAACGATCTGGACATCGTCCTCATCCTGGACTTTGACCGCATTGCCGCTGTTCATCTGGATGGGTGAAATACTTTTTCGAACGCGATTATCTGAGGATATGTTCAAGGGATTATCTCCCTGGATGGCACCGTTGCCTGGTGGACTGGTGCATACCAATATTGTCGCCTGCACGGTTTTCGCAGCTGTATCCGGTTCATCAGCGGCAACACTAACCACTGTTGGAAAAATGTCGATTCCGGAACTGCGAAAGCGTGAATATCCCGAAAACATGATTATTGGAACACTCGCCGGTGCCGCCACACTTGGCTTGATGATTCCGCCTTCGCTGACACTTATTGTCTATGGCGTTACCATCAATGAATCGATCGCCAAACTATTTATGGCCGGCGTCGTTCCGGGCATTGTTCTGGCTGCAATGTTCATGGGTTATGTAGCAATTGTTTCAAAAGTATCATCAAAATACTCGCCTACGCCGGAACCAGACATGTCATTTATGGACAAGCTCAAGAACTCGCGATTTCTTATACCGGTTCTCCTGTTAATCTTGCTGGTAATCGGATCGATGTATACCGGATTGGCAACAGCGACCGAGGCCGCCGCTTTTGGTGTAGTCGGTTCAATGGTCCTGGCCTTTGGACAGGGTTCATTGAACTGGTCAACATTTGTCGAAAGCCTGCTGGGAGCGGTGCGCACATCTGCAATGATCGCGCTGATCCTTGCCGGTGCATCTTTCTTATCCCTGTCGATGGGTTTCACAGGCCTGCCGCGTGGTCTGGCAGATTTCATCGCCGGACTTGAATTATCCAAGTTTGAATTATTGATGGCATTGCTGGTTTTCTACATTATACTTGGCATGTTCCTTGATGGAATATCTTCAGTGGTTCTCACCATGGCGGTTGTTGAGCCGATGATCAGGCAGGCAGGCATTGATCTGATCTGGTTTGGTATCTTCATCGTCGTAGTTATTGAAATGGCGCAAATTACCCCGCCAATCGGTTTTAATCTGTTCGTTCTTCAGGGGATGACTCACCACCAAATGAATACAATTGCCCGCGCAGCACTACCGATGTTCGGTATTATGGTGTTAATGGTGTTTGTGTTAATCGCAGTACCGGAATTGGCTACATGGCTGCCGGAGCAGGTCCGTAACAGACCAGGCTGACTATAATTTCCAGCGACAACAGGCTGAATCGGCAAATTCAGGTTTTTTCCGGCAACCAGGCCTGGGCATCTTCGGAACCGTAATTTGCATGCATTGATCCGCTTCGTGTCTGATACCAGGACAGCTTCTTGCGCAAATTGACAACCGTACCCACAACAATCATTGCAGGTCCATCCAGCTTCTCGTCTTTTATCTTGTTACGCAGGGTTGAAACCGTGGCTATCACCACCTTTTGATCCGGTCGGGTTCCCTTGTCGATAATTGCCACCGGTAAATCCGGATCAGCACCTCTGTCGATAAAACCTTTACAAAGATGCTGAATATTCGACAGGCCCATATATATCGCTACGGTCTGATTTGGTCGCAGCAACACATCCCAATCCACGTCCAGCACCCCGTCACGACCATGTGCGGTGGTAAATACACAAGCCTGGGCATGATCACGATGGGTTAGCGGAATACCGGCATAGCTGGAACAACCCGAAGCCGCGGTAACTCCGGGCACGACCTGAAACGGAATTTTTTCTGCGGCCAGCGCCTCAATCTCCTCACCTCCACGACCAAAGATAAACGGATCTCCGCCTTTCAGGCGTAAAACCCTTTTACCCTGTTTGGCCAGACGTACCAGCATCCGGGATATTTCTTCTTGCGGCACAATATGCTGTTTGGGCATTTTTCCGACATAAATTCGTTCCGCATCACGGCGTACAAGCTTCATGATACCCTCACCAATAAGCCGGTCATGAACAACGACGTCAGCCAGTTGCATCAAGCGCAATGCCCTGAATGTAAGCAGGTCAGGATCACCAGGCCCCGCTCCCACCAAATATACTTCACCCAGACCCGGACGTGATGCGCCACTGGCTGCAGCAGCAAGCTCCCTGTCCAGTTGCTTTTCCGCACCGGCTTCATCACCTGCCAGAAACAGATCGGATACCGGCCCAGTAGATACAGCCTCCCAAAACCGTAATCGTTGTGCGCCGGTTTTCAACTTCCCCATTGCTTTATCGCGAAACCGGCCGACAAAGCGCACCAGATCACCATAGGCTGCAGGCAGCATCACTTCCAGCCTTGCGCGTATGGTCCGCGCCAGAATTGGCGATGCTCCACCTGTGGAAATGGCTACAATCAGCGGATCACGATCAACAATTGAAGGCGTAATAAAATCGCAATCTTCAATAATATCGGCAACATTTACCAAAACGTTATGAGCCCGTGCCAGTTCAACCAAAAGATTATCACCGCCATCTTCCGAGCAGCCCCATGCAACCACTGTATCATTCATATCTTCGGCAACTGGAAGACGTCTAAAATGAGTGATCTGCGGACGGTTACTCAGATGATCAAACTCGGCACACAATTCGTCGGCAAAAATATAAACATTAGCACCCGCCTCCAGAGCACGTTCGGTACGCCGTGCAGCGGTTGTGCCACCGCCAGTAACGAGTGTTTTCTTGTCTTTCAAATCCAGAAAGATCGGTAGATGGTCCATTCAAAAAAATCTCTTTGATTCTGTAAATATCCAATCCGAAACCCTAGGCAGTGTTTCGGGTAAGGCACTTAGGGTCAGGACCCTAGATATTCCATTTGCCCAAATATCGGCAAAGGTCAATCAGATTCACAATTTATAAATACAATCCCCATTCTGGCAAATATCAAAATCCTGCAAACCTGCCCACATCTTAACTGTTTTGCGCGCGGGCCCACCTAACCATCGCTTCACCAATTTCCAGGGCAGCTTCAGCATGAAAATTCACATCCGTTATGCGTTTACCTTCCCTGATTGTCATACGCAAAAGATGCATACCGCTTTCATATTCTATATCCTTCAAACTGGCTTTTTTGGCGAATGCCAAATCCCATTGGGCAATAGGTGTCACAGATTCACCATCCATCAAACTTCTCCCCGAATAAACACATCTTCCAGTACCCAGGCCCAGTTACGAGGCGTATTTCGATAATCGGGTTTGATATCCATTTCGATTTGCAACACACCATTCTGCGCCGCTGTAGCAATCACCTGTTTTAATTCCTCGAAGTCTACCACCTGGGGATTTGTTATAATAAAATCACTGAGTTTGCTCATTTTTATTCCTGTTCATTTTTCCGATTTTCAAAATCAGATGGGATACAAATTTTGCTGTGCCGGATCATCAACCCCATCCAAATACCTTATTCCGTATAAAAGGCGTAATGATATACCTTCACCATTATTCTACTGATCTGTAAATCCAGGCAGGTTGTGTAAAACATTGCTGGATATTACCCCCTGCCTGTCTGATTTTTCTCCCAGTTGATAGAATGCGAAATAATATTTGGTGCGCTGCTTCTTGGTTGCCGCAATTTCTGCTTTAACCGACTTGCCCAGGCGGATGATATTAACAATATTCAACTACGAATCGCCAGCACTGCAGGCCAGCTTACATGCCGCCAGGATTGATAAGCCGTCTCATTCCCTGGCAAGAAACCACTCTGTTACTGAGCGAATTTTTACCCACCGAGAATTCGGATATCTTTTGACACCCTTTACCGGTTCCATTTATCAAATAGCATCATTGCTGGACCGCAAAAAATCGAAAACATATCAATTCACAGACATCATTCAAACATCTAAATGAACATATTGCAATGTTTGAATTTATAATATAAATAAAATGATATAGTTCCAATTTGCCGTTATTCTGGACTAATCAATATGGCAATGCCAGAATGGCCGTAACAATAGCGAGTCAGAGCGCCAATTAGGATTGTATATTATTGTAATTGAGTGATGATTAGGAAATCCAAACTGTGTGTTGTTCGCAACAACATTTCTGAGGCCGATATCAGGGAGATAATATTAAGATGACCGAAAAACCCAAACATCCCACACCCAGTCTTGACCAGCTCGAAGAAGGTCCCTGGCCCAGTTTTGTCACCGGTCTAAAGCGTTTGCGGGATGATAAAGATTCGAAAAACAAAGAAATGATGAACGACCTTCTCGGTCAGCTTGAACATTCATACCAGAATAAGCTGGGTTACTGGAAAGGTGGGACGGTTTCAGTATTCAGTTATGGCGGTGGTGTCATTCCCCGTTTTTCAGAGGTTGCTAGCGATTTTCCTGCATCAAAAGAATTTCATACTTTGCGTATTCAGCCACCTGCCGGGTTCCACTATACAACCGATATATTACGCAAGTTGTGTGATATCTGGGAAGAACATGGGTCAGGCCTGATTGCCTTTCACGGCCAGTCCGGTGATATCATGTTTCAGGGCTGCACCACCGAAAACGTGCAACTTGCCTTTGACGAACTCAACAAAATCGGATTTGACATGGGTGGTGCCGGACCGGCACTTCGTACTTCCATGAGTTGCGTTGGTCATGCGCGCTGCGAAATGTCCTGTTACAATGAGCAAAAAGCCCACAGGGAAACCATCAACGAATTTCTTGATGAAATGCACCGACCTGCATTGCCGTACAAATTCAAGTTCAAATTTTCGGGCTGTCCAAATGATTGCGTAAATGCCATCCACCGGGCTGATTTTGCCGTCATTGGCACCTGGCGCGATGATATCAAAATCAATCAGGAAGAAGTAAAATTATACGTCGAGGAAGTTGGCCGTAAATATGCAAATGATTCGGTCATTAATATGTGTCCAACCCGTGCATTGAGCCTGAATGACGATAACACACTGGAAATTGACAATGATTCCTGCGTACGCTGCATGCATTGCATCAATGTTATGAAAAAGGCCCTGTCCCCCGGTGACGACAAGGGAGCATCAATTCTGATTGGCGGAAAGCGCTCTTTGAAAGTTGGTGACCTGATGGGTACGGTTATAAAACCGTTTATCAAACTGGAAACAGACGAAGACTACGAGAATCTGGTGGAGTTTGCCGGTGAGTGCATCGATTTCTTCGCTGAAAACGCACTGGAACATGAGCGCATTGGTGAAACTATCGACCGTATTGGATTGCCCGCATTCCTTGAAGCTCTGGAAATCGATCCTGATCCCAACATGGTCAATCATCCACGCACTTCAAGTTATGTCAGAACAGATGATTTTGATGAAGAATCGGCAAAATATTTTGAGCGCAAGGCCAAAGAGGCCGGGCTGGTTGTAGCAGCAGAATAAGCAAGGGAAGAAATTCAGATGAACCAGACAGCCCCGACACCAAGACTTCCTGACGAAGTTGGCGTTCCAGACCCGTTCGATTACATGCACCCGGTGATGGTCAAGAATTTCGGTAACTGGGATTGGCATGAACGCCCGCGTCCCGGAGTTCTGCGGCACGTGTCAAAATCCGGTGAGGAAATTTTTACCGTGCGCGCCGGAACCCAGCGCCAGACCGATGTTTTTACCATTCGCAAATTGTGCGATATCGGTGACAAATTTGCCGAGGGTCATGTCCGTTTTACCACACGAGCAAATATTGAATTCATGGTGTCAAAATTCGAGATGGTTGATCCCCTGATCAAAGCACTTGAAGCTGAAGGCTTTCCAGTTGGAGGTACCGGCAATTCAGTATCGACAATTTCACATACCCAGGGTTGGCTGCATTGTGATATCCCCGGAACCGATGCCTCTGGTGTGGTCAAGAGCCTGATGGACAAACTTCATTCCGAGTTTATCCAGGAGGAAATGCCCAACCGGGTACGAATTACCACTTCTTGTTGCCAAATCAATTGCGGCGGCCAGGGAGATATTGCCATCAATGTGCAATATACCAAACCGCCAAAAATCAATCATGACCTGGTAGCAGCTACCTGTGAACGGCCAACAGTGGTTGCCCGTTGTCCGGTTGCCGCCATTCGTCCGGCGATGGTGAATGGCAAACCGTCACTGGAAATTGATGAAAAGAAATGCATTTGCTGCGGTGCCTGCTATCCTCCCTGCCCGCCAATGCAGATCAACAGCGAAGAATCGACAAAGATAGCAATCTGGGTCGGGGGAAAACACTCCAATGCCCGGTCCAAACCAGCATTTCATAAATTGGTCGTGGCAAACCTGCCTAACAATCCCCCGCGTTGGCCCGAAGTCGAGGAAATTGTCCTGAAAATCCTCTACACATATAAAGAAAATGCCCGCGACTGGGAACGGCTGGGCGAATGGATTGAGCGAATCGGATGGCCACGTTTCTTTGAAAAAACCGGATTGGCCTTTACCAAGCACCATTTGGATACCTGGACTGGTTCACGCAAAACAATGAACATGTCGACCCATATACATTTTTAGAAATCCAACCGTGGATATTGTGAATGAGAATAATTTATCTGGAATTATTCTCAAGACAAATTCCATAGTTCAGTTCGCCAAGCATACAAAAACATTCATATGTTCGCACATCAAAAAAGCCAGGCAAACCGCGATGTCGGGGAGAAAAACACAGTGAAATTTGCAATTATAGTAAATGAAGGCCCCTATACCCATCAGGCGTCAGACACAGCATATCAATTTGCCAGGGCTACTCTGGCAAAAGGCCACGAGATTGTGCGGGTGTTCTTTTACCATGATGGCGTCAACAACGGCACCAAACTGGCGGTTCCCCCTCAGGATGACCGCCATATCCCCAACAACTGGGCGCAATTGGGCAAAGACAACAATCTGGACCTGGTTCTATGTATTGCGGCAGCCCAGCGACGCGGTATCCTTGATGAAAAGGAAGCCAAGCGCCAGGGCAAAGAGACTGACAATGTAATCGATGGATTCAGGATATCCGGTTTGGGTCAGTTGATCGAAGCAGGCATTCAGGCCGACCGAACAATCACATTTGGTGACTAGAACGAAAACCGGATTAATATGACATGAGTGAAGATATGCAGGAAGAAGCTGAAGGTACAGTCAAAAAGTTCATGTATGTGAACCGCAAAGCCCCCTACGGCACAATTTATGCCCTGGAAGCGCTCGAAGTGGTGTTGATCGGCGCGGCATTTGACCAGGATGTTTCGCTGGCCTTTATCGATGATGGCGTGTTTCAGCTGTCGAATGGGCAAAACACCACCGATATCGGCATCAAGAATTTCTCACCGGCTTTCGGAGCTTTGGGAGATTATGATGTCAGCAAACTCTATGTTGAAAAAGAATCCATGGATGAACGTGGATTAGCGCTTGATGACCTGATGGAACTCACCTGGGAAGATGAAGACGATGACTGGGAAGAAAAACCTTCCATCCATCTTGTTTCACGCGAAGAAATGAAAACAATTCTTGGCAATCAGGATGTCATATTAAGCTTCTAGGATATTTGAATAATGAGTATTTTACACACGGTGAACAAATCACCCTTTCAAAAAAACGACCTGGAGAGCTGTCTGGCGCATGTCAATTCGAATGATGCCGTTTTGTTGATCGAAGATGGGGTATATGGTGCAATATCAGGTACAAGGTTTTCGGTTTTGACATCCAGCAGTGATGCGGATATTTACTGTTTGAAAGCTGATCTTGATGCACGCGGCATCGATCCCGATAAACTCACCGATGGCGTAAAACTAATAGATTATGATGGCTTTGTGGATCTCGTTGCACAAAATGATGCAGTGAATTCCTGGCTCTGAATACAAGAATCGACTGGGCCGTGTCAGGCCCATAATTGGATAATGATCAAGGAGAACGACAATGGCTTATGATTTGAATGGCACAACAATAGAACATGACGAAGAAGGGTATCTGACCGACCTTTCCCAGTGGAATGAAGAACTTGCTATTATTTTGGCAAAAGATGAAAATATCGAGATGAACGAAGAGCACTGGGAAGTGATCAATTTTCTGCGCAATTATTATGATGAATACCAGATCGCGCCGGCCATTCGCGTTCTCGTTAAAGCTTTGAAAAAAACCATGGGCAAGGAAAAGGGATCGAATAAATACCTTTACACCCTGTTTCCCTATGGCCCGGCCAAACAGGCCTGTAAAATTGCCGGTCTGCCAAAACCAACCGGTTGTATCTGATACAAAGAGCGAACTATTCAACAGTGAACAAAGTCCGGCGGAATCCGCCGGACCGGTAACAAAACCGGCAATCAGTTGGGGCCGGTTTATCTCGAAAGACAAGCTGCTGGCAAAGCCATGTCTTTCAGATCAGGTCCAATAGACCGGACTAACCCAACTTCGGGAGAAACTGGTGCTTACAGCTATTTATGCGATACTGTTTTATCTAGCCACAATATGTCTGATTGGCGGATTGGGTATTCGCATTTATCAATTCGCTAACACCCCTGCACCACTCAAGATTCCAACAACCCCCGCGCCCAAAACAAGACTGGGTGTCGGGTTTCGCATGTTTCGCGAAGTAGTTTTCTTTCAAACCCTGTTCAATTCCAACAAGTGGATATGGTTATTCGGCGTGATGTTCCATTTGGGCCTGCTGCTGGTTGTCCTGCGCCACCTGCGATATTTCACTGAACCGGTATGGTTTTGGGTAGAATTAATTCAGCCCTTCGGAATTTATGCCGGTTTTGCCATGCTCGCCGGTTTGGCCGGATTGTTGTTGCGTCGAATAATCCTGGCGGCAATACGCTATATCTCAGCACCGTCCGACTATCTGATGCTGATTCTGCTTATGCTGATCGGCGCCTCCGGTTTCGCCATGAAATATGCCGTCCACACTGACATCGTGGCGGTGAAGAAGTTTTTCCTTGGTTTGATCCTGTTTGACTGGCAACCGCTACCGGCAGATATGCCTTTGCTTGTTCATCTGACGCTGGTCGCCCTGCTGATGATCATCTTTCCATTTTCCAAACTGCTGCATGCTCCCGGCATCTTCTTCTCCCCGAGCCTCAATCAGGTCGATAATGCCCGTGAGAAGCGTCACATAGTTGCCTGGGCTGCAGATCTGGAAAAATAGTCGCTAACAAAGGAATTGAAACAGAGTGTCGGAAGAAATCAGATCATCAACCCGGACAAATGATGCAGACCATGCGTCGGATATGGACAGTTTCGTTGATCCTTTGGAAATGGCTGATCTGGCTCCAGGCTGCATGTCGGAAATGCACTCGTTTGAGGCCGCCCCTGAACACCAGCAGAAGCTCGGATTTCCAGGTGAACTTGTCGATGACTGGCATGACAAAGCCGTTGCTAAAATGGGAGATTTGGTCAGCAAATACAAAAGCCTGCGTGTTTTTCTTGATTCATGTGTTAAATGCGGCGCATGTGCTGACAAATGTCACTATGGCATGGGGACCGGCGACCCGAAAAACATGCCGGTCGCCCGCCAGGACCTGTTTCGCTCGGTCTATCGGCGCTATTACACAACTGCCGGTAAATATTTCCCGGCACTGGTTGGTGCCCGCGATCTGACAACAGAAGTGCTGGATGAATGGTACAGTTATTTCCACCAGTGTTCCCAATGTCGCCGCTGCTCGGTTTATTGTCCCTATGGAATTGACACCGCCGAGATTTCGATGGCTGCACGTGAAATTCTTGATACCATCGGCAGGGGACAGAAATATTGTAACGAGATTATCGGCAAGGTTCACGAACTCGGCAACAATCTCGGCTTGCCTGAAAAAGCGATGCGGGCCACACTTGAGGACTTTGAAGAAGACCTGGAAGATGAAACCGGCCTGGAAATCAAACTGCCTCTGGATGTAAAGGGCGCCGATATTCTTCTCGTCACCCCAAGCGCTGATTTCTTCGCTGAACCCCATATTGACGGCCTGCTGGGTTACGCAAAGGTATTCCATGAGGCAGGCGCATCATGGACCCTGTCAACGACCGCATCAGAAGCAGCCAATTTCGGCATGTTTATCGGCTCCTACGAAAACATGCGTAAAGTTTCGCTGCGGGTAAGAAAAGCGGCTGAAGAACTTGGGGTAAAAAGAATCATATTTGGAGAATGTGGCCACGCCTGGCGTGTTGCCTATTCTTTCCTGAATACACTTGCCGGGCCTTTTGATTTTCTTGATTCCAATTATCCGGTCCCCCAGCATATTTGCGAATATACCTGGGATCTGGTTGAACGTGGGATAATCAAATTTGATAAATCCAAGAATGACGAATACCGCCTGACCTTTCATGACAGTTGCAATGTTGCGCGCGGTTCAGGCATGGGAGACAAACCCGGCGACCAATTCGAAATTCCCCGCAACATATTGAAAGCCACCTGCAACAACTATTTTGACATGCAGGAAAACACCATCAGGAAAGAGACAGTTTGCTGCGGTGGTGGCGGCGGTCTTTTGACCGATGACCTGCTGGATTTGCGCAAAAAAGGCGCCTCCCCGCGCATGAAAGCCCTCAGCAATGCACGAGAAGAGCACGGGGTTACCCATATGGCAGCCATTTGTGCGATCTGCAAGTCCCAGTTCGCCAAGGTGATGCCCGGCTATGATTTCGAGATCGATAGTATCTTATCCGTCCATCAGATGGTTTCCAATGCCATCATCATGACCGGAGCGACCAATCCTGATGAAGACGAGGAAGACGATGGATAGCATCACCAAACCAGTACAAAACAACCGTTAGTCGACCTGTACATTCAAAGGCGAATAAAAAAATGAGCGATAGGGTAAACGAAGAGATCGGACACACTGTCCTGCAATTCGAACAGGGTGCGACTGCAGCTGACTGGGACCTGGAGGAAAAGATCTTCCAGGGCGATCATTCCCATAAATGCCCCACATATGTTCATAAAACCCCTCCCTGCCAGGGATCGTGTCCTTCCGGCCACGAAATCCGAGGCTGGCTTTCGATTGCCCGTGGCATGGACAAACCGCCGGTTGAAGGCATGGCCTGGCAGGAATACGCCTTTCAGCGCATGGTTCAGGCCAATCCCTTTCCCTCAACCATGGGCCGTGTTTGCCCGGCGCCTTGTGAGGATGGCTGTAACCGCAACGAAGTTGATGACTATGTCGGCATCAATGGAGTTGAACAATATATTGGTGACTGGGCCAGTGAAAACAACATCAGGCTGCCCGAGGCAGGAAAAGATACGGGTAAGAAAGTCGCGGTGATTGGAGGAGGCCCGGCCGGATTATCAGCCGCCTGTTTCCTTCGCATTGATGGCCACGCCGTAACCATTTTCGAGGCCAATGAAAAACTTGGTGGTATGATGCGATATGGCATCCCGGAATACCGCACACCACGCGAAATGCTGGACACGGAGATTAACCGTGTGGTCGATATGGGCTGCGAGGTAAAACTGAATACCCGCATTGGTGAAGATATCAAAATTGACGATCTGGAAAACGATTATGATGCAATATTCTGGGCAATTGGAGCCCAAAATGGCCGTGACCTGCCAATTGAAGGCTGGCAGGAAACCGAAAACTGCATATCAGGTGTCGAGTTTCTCGACGCATTCAACAAGGGCTGGGTAAAAGGCACCGCCAAAAAAGTCGTGGTGGTCGGTGGTGGCGACACCTCTCTCGACGTGGCATCGGTGGCAAGGCGCCTGGGTCATATAACCCACTCTATAGAAAAGCAACGCCCTTCGGGTACGGTCATCGATTTTACCTCCCATGATGTGGCTGGCACCCTTTCACGCAACGGCATGAATGCCACTCTTACCTCCCTGTTCCCGATAGAAAAAATGACCGCTGCTGCCCACGAGCGAGAAGACGCAATTCGTGAAGGCGTCGATATCATTGGCTCAACCATGCCTCTGCAGGTCATCAAGGACGAAAACGGTCGGGCGACAGCGCTGGAAGTCTGTGATTGCACGATGGATGGAATGACACCCGTTCCGGTTCCCGGCACCGAACGCCAGATAGAAGCTGATATCATCATCTCAGCCATCGGCCAGTTTGGCGATTTTACCGGCTTTGAAGAACTTGATAATGGCAAAGGCTTTGTCGATGTCGACGGTTCATATGCCCTGAAAAATCAGGACAAACATTTTGCCGGTGGGGATATACTGCGCCCCCACCTTTTGACGACGGCAATTGGACATGGAAGGATTGCTGCTGATACGATTGGTGAATTCCTGTCGCTGGATGAACCCGCCAGGCGTCCGAAAGTGGATGTACATCATTTTAACCTTCTCGATGAATTGCACCGGCGTGGGAAAGACCCGCAAGCCTACGATCACACACCCCGGCGCGGCACCTTTAATGAAGATTTTGCCGTCCACAATTATGAGGACCGGGGCAATTCACAGATTATTCCACACGAGGAATTATTCAAAGGCCATTTCAACTATATTGCCCGCTCAAAACGCGATGAAGTTCATATTGAAGGCAATGAGGTACTGGGTAACTTCGAAGAGCGGATCATCGCCTATAGTGAAGAGCAGGTTCAAAAAGAAGGCGAGAGATGCATGTCATGCGGCATGTGTTTTGAATGTGACAACTGCGTAATTTTCTGCCCGCAAGACGCTGTATTCAAAGTCAAAAAGACCGAATCCACCGTTGGTCGCTATGTCGACACGGACTATACAAAATGTATCGGCTGCCATATCTGTGCCGATGTGTGTCCGACAGGATATATCAAGATGGGCCTGGGAGAATAGAACAAGCCATGACATCAAGGATTGCATCACTGACCCGTTTCACCATTCTGCCAGTGTTAATGGTTATGATCACACTGGTATCCGGCATCGCCCATAGTGAGAGCCGTGTTCCTGAACCCGTCATTGAGCTGCCAACAGAATCTGAACAATGTATCAGGCCGAAAGAATTTATGCGCCGCAACCACATGAACCTGTTAAAGCACAAACGCGACGCAACCATGCGCCAGGGCATTCGCACCGAGGATGCCAGTTTGCAGGGTTGCGTCGACTGTCATGCCATCAGGGCGGCTGACGGTAGCGCCATACCGGTTAACGCGCCCGGCCAGTTTTGTTCAACCTGCCATGAATATGCCGCGGTAAAGCTGGACTGTTTTGAGTGCCACCGCACCACCCCGGAACAGGTAATGAACTCGACCCGCCTACCCGATACGCCTGTCCATGACAGGCACCTGGCGGCCAACGATGCAAAAGTAATCAACCTGCAAAACTATCTGAACGAGGCACAATAATGACAGGCCTCCCGCACGCCAAACACCATATTGACAAGACCCGTCGCCAATTCCTGAAGCAAGCCGGCATCGGTGTCTCGACAATCGTTCTTGGTTCAGGCGTCACTTTATTGGCCTATCCCGAAGCCTCGGCCCGCTCACCGGATCAGCCGGCATCTTCTTCCATACGCTGGGGTTTGCTGATCGATGTCAACAAATGCACAAAAGAATGTACTGCTTGCGTTAGCGCCTGCTCGGCAGAAAACGGCTGGAAACTTGATGGAGATGCGCGCGTCGATGCCCAGTGGATCAGAAAACTGGAAGTCAAAAACCCTGAAACCGGTTACCAGGCTTCTTTCCCGGTAATGTGCCAGCATTGCGAAAAACCGGCTTGTGTCGATGTCTGCCCGACCGGTGCCTCATTCAAACGTGCTGACGGCATTGTGCTGGTCGACAAACACACCTGCATCGGTTGCCGCTATTGCATGATCGCCTGCCCTTACCAGGCACGTTCATTTATTCATCAGCCATTGAGCAACCAGAAGTCTCATGCACCACGCGGCAAAGGTACCGTGGAAAGCTGCACCCTGTGTGTACATCGTGTCGACAGGGATCAGCAACCGGCCTGCGTGGCAAGTTGCGAAAAGGACGGCAAAGGCGCCCTCATGTTTGGCGACCTGAATGATGGAGAAAGTGAAATCTCAAAACGGGTAGCCAAATTCGCCACCCGGCAAATTCGTGAAGACCTGGGCCTTGATCCGGGTGTTCGTTACCAGAATCTGTAATCAGTTATGTATATGGGCAAAAGACAAAAGCGTAATATTTCAAATCGCTAATGAGCAACAAAATGGCAAGAACCACTTACACATCACTTAAGAACAACAACGGATTATTTGATCTGTTGATAATCTTGCACATTGCGATCATTGCCGCAGGCATGGTTGCAGTCTGGTATATGGAACATTATGGCCACATCGTTACCGGCATGAGCAACAAGATCATCTGGGGAACACCCCATGTATTTGCCATTTTCCTGATTATTGCAGCATCCGGCGCGCTCAATGTGGCATCCATTTCCACTGTTTTTTCGAAAAAATCCTACAAGCCTTTTACCCGGCTGTCAGGATTGCTGGCCTTGTCACTGCTGGCCGGCGGTCTGGCGGTACTGGTGCTGGATCTGGGCAGGCCGGAACGCCTTATAATCGCCATGACCACCTATAATTTCAAATCGGTCTTTGCCTGGAACATTTATCTTTATACCGGATTCATGGCGATAGTTGTCGTCTATCTTTATGCGATGATGGTAAAAAATTTCAGCTGGCTGTCAATTCCCGCCGGTTATCTGGCTTTTGCCTGGCGCCTGGCGCTGACCGCCGGTACCGGATCGATATTCGGTTTCATCGTTGCCCGCGAAGCCTTTGACTCAGCCCTGTTTGCGCCGCTATTTATCGCTTCCTCTTTCGTCTATGGCCTGGCCTTCACCATCATCGTCCTGAAAATTGTTCAGGCTACCAGCCGCACAACAATTGTCAGCCCACAAATGATTGAAAGGTTTCGTATCCTGCTCATCACTTTTACCGCAACGGTACTTTTCATTACCATCATTTTTCACCTGACCAAATTATACGCCAGCAAAAACCATGATGTAGAGTGGTTTTTACTGGCCAGCGGAAATATCTACAGCCAGATATTCTGGCTTGGCCAGATTGGCGTCGGTATCCTCGCCCCTGTGCTGCTGCTGGCATTGTGGCGCAAGGATATCAACATCAACCGGTTGGCATCAGCCTGCCTGCTGCTGCTGGTTGGCGGCGTGGCCCAGATATATGTGATTGTCATTGGCGGTCAGGCATATCCTCTCGACCTGTTTCCCGGCATGGAGATTTCGTCATCTTTTGACGATGGCCAGATCGCTTCGTATACACCATCACTGCCGGAAATTCTGCTGGGCATTGCCGGCATCTCGATTGCCATGCTGCTTTCTGGTATATTGATGAGGATAATGCCGTTTTTGCCTGAAGGCGAAACGGTCTGAGAATTGTAATTTCATCTGTCTGTAGTATATCGCTAATTGCGATTCATCGGAAATTGTCATGCAGGAAAATCATCCATTTTCAAAATTCATTGCGATATTGGGGCGCGGAAAAACCAAACAGCGCTCACTGACAATCGAGGAATCGCGCCAATCCATGGGAATGCTATTGCGTGGTGAGGCTCTGCCCGAGCAGATCGGCGCATTCCTGATGTTGCTGCGCCTGAAAGAGGAATCATCGGAAGAAATTGCCGGTTTCGCCCTGGCCGTCAAGGACCAGATCAAATTGCCGCCTGATATCGCCCCCGACAGGCTCAGGGCGGATATAGACTGGTCATCTTATGCCGGCAAAAAGCGCCAGCTGCCCTGGTATATCCTGTCCGCATTGCTGCTGGCCCGCAACGGCCACAAAGTGTTTATGCATGGATCAGAGGGACACACGCCCGACCGCATATATACACGCGAATGCCTGCATCAGCTGGGCGTGCCGGTTTGTCGCGATTATCACCAGGTAGCGGAAAATCTGGCAAACAGCAATTTTGCCTATATGCCGCTTGAGGTGATTTCCCAGCCTTTGCAGACCATGATTGAACTCAGACCGATTCTGGGCCTGCGCTCTCCGGTTCACTCATTCACCCGCATGATCAATCCGCTTGATGCGCCGGCTGAAATGATCGGCATATTCCATCGCGGTTTCATGGATATCCATGCCGGAGCGGGAATATTGATGGAACAACCGCATCTGGCCGTATTTCGCGGTGAAGGCGGTGAGGCCGAGCGCCGGCCGGGAAAAACCTGCGAGGTGTGGAATGTGGATGAAGGTGAATTGAGCCAGGAGCGCTGGCCGGCAATCCTGGACAACCCCAGACACCCCATCGATGAAGCGATGGATATTGCAGATCTTGCCGCCCACTGGCGCGCAGAAGCCGGCAGCGATTATGCCAGGGCTGCCGTTACCGGAACGCTGGCAATCGCCCTGAAAACCATGGATCAGGCAGACACCATTGAAGAAGCAGAGCATAAAGCCGGCCAGATGTGGGAAAACCGCGACAAAAACTACCTGCCTGCAGCAGCATAAGATTTATGGCCGCACCGCTCCCACCATCCGTTCCCAATTTCCTGATAGCGGCAACAAGAAAATCATCGGGTAAAACGACCGTTTCCCTTGGATTGGTCAGGGCTTTTGTCAATCGCGGATTAACCACCGCCACGTTTAAAAAAGGTCCGGACTATATCGATCCCTTATGGTTGCAACTGGCATCAGGACAGCCCTGTTACAATCTCGATTTCAACACCCAGAGTGAAGCTGAAATTCTTGCCACCTTCTCCAGACATTCACGCCATGCTGATCCTAGTACCGATCTGGTAATCATTGAAACCAACAAGGGCCTGTTTGACGGCGTGGATCCACGCGGGTCTGATTCAAATGCCCGCATGGCCAGCGTTCTGAAGGCACCGATAATTCTTGTTATCGATACGATTGGTATCACCCGCGGCATCGCACCCCTGTTGCACGGTTACTCGACCTTTGATCCCGACATCAATATATCCGGTGTAATCCTGAACAAGACCGGCAGCTCCCGGCATGAGAACAAACTTCGCAAAGCCATTGAATATTATAGCGATATCCCGGTTCTGGGGTCGATTGACCGCGATGAGGATCTGGTGATCACGGAACGCCATCTTGGCCTGACAACACCTGGAGAAAAATCAACTGCCGAACCGCTGATCGAGCAGCTGGCGCAGACCATCGAACAATGCATCGATATGGAAAAGCTGTTGAAGATCGCCGCTTCACCCGGACATGTCAGCCCTGCGACGCCACAAACGATAGAACCTTCCGACCAGCCGGATATTACCATCGCCATCGCCCGCGATGAGGCCTTCGGCTTTTATTATCCCGATGACATGGAGGCTTTCAGCCAGTGCGGTGCCAGACTGGAGTTCTTTTCCCCTATTCATGATAGCCAATTGCCAAAAGCCGATGGTCTGTTCATCGGCGGAGGGTTTCCTGAAACCCATATGAAGGAACTGGAAGCCAACCAGCCAATGCGCGCTCAAATAAAAACAGCAATTGAAGCCGGATTGCCCACTTACGCGGAATGCGGCGGATTAATGTATCTGAGCCGTTCGATTGAATGGTCAGGTAAAACCGCACAGATGATCGGTGCCATCCCCGGCGAGTGCAAAATGCATCAAAAGCCCCAGGGCAGAGGCTTCGCCAGGCTGCAAAACACCGCAAACCATCCCTGGCCGGGCAACAATACCAATCTGGTTGAAACGATATCTCCGGCCCATGAATTCCATTACGCCAGCATCGAAAACCTGCC
>JAAEMP010000159.1 GCA_024225445.1 Hyphomicrobiales bacterium
GGTGCGTTTGGTCAGGTGTCACTGGAATTGCGCAGTTGCTCAAAATAGTCATGATTGGCGGGCCGGTCTCGCCACACGGAGGTATGCATTGTGAGAAAAAAATCAATTGTCGCACTGGCGGGCATGCTGGTTATGGTTTTTACGCTTTATGGCTGCTGGGGCGGAAAAACCGTAACCCGCAATATCCGCGTCATTGCCAAGGCTGAGGTTGGTGGCAAGATGGTGGAGGGGTCGGCGGTGATGGGCCTGCGCTGGCAAGCAAGTGATCGCGGCCGGATGTATATCAGCACCAATACGGAAGCGGTGATCCTTGATCTGGATGGCCGGGGTACCGTCTATGTGCTGAATGCGTGGATGGGAGATGATAATCTCTCATATGTCAGCTATTGGCCCTACCTGATCCTCAGAATATTTGGCATGAAGGGCAATGGCAAGCTTGAGGATTTCCCCAGGCTGAGATCGGCCCAGGGGCGTTATCCAGTCGAGCCGCTTGTCGGTGGCCCACCGCAATTACCGCTGATGGTGGCTTTCCGGGATGAGACGAAGCGGGAGACGATGTTTGAGGTCAAGCCGGGAGACTTTGCCGGAGTTTTTGGCTCCGATGTACGTTTTGCCGGGCTGTGGTTTGAGTTCACAGATGATAGCCCTACCGATAGCGGGTTGCGCAACCGTCTATCCGTTATGTGGAAAGCTAATCCAGGTTTCCGCGAAACATTTCCGCTCCGGGATAGGAATGGGAAACTAATACCCTCAGTTGACTACGCATTCCCGCAAAAACTAGGTAAAACTGCATTTTTCAGAAGGGCTTATTGACTATGGCTGCTACTAATGAGAATGTTCTCTATGCTTTGTTAGCATTAGACGCTTACAACCGACATGTTGTCGATGAACGGCGAAAAATGTCAGATGAAGGAAATCGTGAACTCAGCAGCCAGATTGGCACAGCTGTTTTCGAGGTATCCTCCGACGTGTTGGAAATCAACAATGTTGAGCAACTCTCTGGCTCCCAAGCTGCTGGTTTCAGCGCTTCCTACTATACAATTGGTTTAACAAAAGAGCTGATTTCGTACA
>JAAEMP010000160.1 GCA_024225445.1 Hyphomicrobiales bacterium
GGATTTATCGTAAAGAAAAAAGAGAAAGCGCTGACGCATTACATGAGTTGATATCCAGATGACACCACCCTGAACATCGAAAGATGACAGCTAAGCCAAATTCCCGCGAAAGAGTGCTGACCGGTTGCCTGGGCCGGCATTTATAGGATAGCATGCTGGATATTTGTCGCAAAGCAGGGCCATAGCAGTAATGGAAAAAGTTATATTAGCAGCCGTTCAATCGGCACCGGTTTATCTCAATCGCGAGGCATCGCTGGAAAAGGCTGTAAACCTTATCAGACTGGCAGGGGAAAAGGGAGCGGATATTGCCGGATTTGGTGAAACCTGGTTACCGGGCTATCCGTTTTTTGCTTTCAGCGCACCTGGCCAGGCCCGCTGGGACGCGGCACAGGAGTATATCGGACAGGCAATCGAAATTCCAGGACCAGAAACTGACCAGCTTTGCGCTGCTGCCCGCGCAGCGGACACCGATGTCGTTATTGGGGTGGCAGAACTTGATAAGCGGACACGCGGGACGGTTTATTGCACAATGCTGGCAATAGGCCGTGAAGGTGTGATTTTGGGTTGCCATCGCAAACTCAAGCCAACCGTTGATGAGCGCACCATATGGGGTGAAGGCAGCGGTGATGATCTTAACGTATATGAGCGCCCCTATGGCCGGTTGAGCGCGCTCAATTGCTGGGAACACCAGATGGTTTTGCCAGGATATGCCTTGATGGCGCAGGGAGCCCAGTTTCATGTCGCCAGTTGGCCCGGTGGTGATCCAGAAACACCGCCCAAGCCACCGGTTTCGTTGTGGGCGCGCCAGGAATTGCTGTCGCGTGCCTTTGCCGCTCAGGGCGGGTGCTACGTGATTGCCGCCGGTGGCTTGATTTCTCCTGATGATGTTCCGGAACGCTTTCGTCAACTTGCCTATGAAGGCACTGGCGGCAGCATGATTGTTGATCCTCGTGGCGAGGTGGTTGCACGCGCTGATCCGGGCGAAGAAACAATTCTTACCTACGAGGCAGAACATGCTGTCATTCGCTCGGCAAAGGTGGCAAGTGATGTAGCAGGGCATTATTCGCGACCTGACATATTCGAACTTCAGGTCAACGGCGAGCCAGTAACAAAGCTACAACCAATTTCCCCGATCATCAGCGAGGAGGATCAAGGTCGTTGAGTTTTCGTCAACTCCGGTCAATTTCGTCATTAAACACCAGATGCTTGGTAAGGCAGAACAAACTGCGGGGAAATAGCTGTGCCACTCAATACTGTTGAGCAATTTGACAAGAATATCTGGATTGCAAATGGTCCGCCAGTGCCCTTTTTCGGCTTTCCCTATTCGGTGCGAATGACAATCATCAGGCTGAGGTCCGGTAAACTGTTTGTCCATTCTCCCATATCACCGGAGTCGGAACTGATGAACCAGACGCGTGCTCTGGGGGAGGTTGAATTCATTGTTTCACCGAACAAGATCCATCATCTTTATATGGGAGACTGGAAGGAACTCTACCCGCAAGCAAAGATATATGCCTCGCCCGGCCTGAAGCAGCGGCGCAAGGATCTCGAATTTTTTAGTGTGCTGGGGGATGTGGCGGACCAGGGCTGGGCTGAGGAAATTGACCAGCATGTATTTGCCGGTTCGTGGGCAATGCAGGAGGTATTGTTTTTCCACAAGGAAACCAGAACACTCATTCTGGCCGATCTGATCGAGAATTTCGACAAGGACTGGTTTAGCGGCTGGAAACGCCGGGTAGCCAATCTCATTGGCATCGTTGAGCCGGATGGGCGCGCTCCACTGGACTACCGCATGTCATTCCTGGGCAGAAAATCCATGGCGCGAGCCAGCGTCGAGCGCATCAGGGCATGGCGCCCAAAAAACATCATCATTGCGCACGGTGCCTGTTACAAAGGCGACGGAAAGAAGGAACTGGAA
>JAAEMP010000161.1 GCA_024225445.1 Hyphomicrobiales bacterium
ACTATTCGACCATAAACACTGGTGCAAATTAGTCGTACTCGTTTCAAATACAATTTCAATATAGAAGTCATCGGTATGCGTTACCGGCTCCAACTTCTCAATATACTGAGTGCCGGTTAGTGTAAGGAAATACTTTGTTGCGGATACTACTGCATCAGAAGCGCCGATCCACAATCGGCGGGCAGCGATGATGAAAGGCGTTGAGATATTCATCTTTTCTCTGTTGGCTTAATTGTAGCTTTACGCTTTGTCTTTACAACCGGAACACATATGCCAGCTTCGCACAATCGCTTACCCTCTTTATCTGAAGTTGTGTCTTCATCACCTGGCACGAAGTTCACGCACGGACCCACACTCGCTACTAGATATCGAACTTTCATTAGTAGTTCTCCAAGGGAGCAGAGCCGGAGCCCTGCCCCCAATAAGGTTATGAGGCCGCTTGCTTCAGCGTCTTGAAAGGATTAGATCCCGCGTCAAGCAGGTCCGCATCAGTACGCATAAAAGCAATAAACCCGACTTGATGAAATTCTGCATAACGTTCCACCAGACGAACAAGGGTAAAGCCCTTTACATTACGGATAAGGTACTTTGATAAATCTCCATAACCAATAGTCAGCGCATTAGCCGCCGCACTTGCAACGCCCTGGTCGATCACGTAAGTATCACCATCGATGGTGGATGGAACAACATCTGCGATTGCAGGCTGCCACAGTGGCCGCCCTTCGCTATCAGATAAGCCCTTTAGAGCTAACAAGGTAGTATCGTTAAACACCCACTTTGCATTTGCTCTATACGCCGGATCTACTGAATGTTTCAAGGATCGCATTTCTCCAAGCGTGAAGGCACCAGTGGCAGCAGCAGTGACGCCTACAGTACCCGCTGTCATTAGACCATTTGGCTGTGAAGTACCAGTACCAGTAGCATAGTGAGCAGCAGTGGCACGGCCAAGACGTTCACCTAATGCACCTGCAATATAGGCGTTAAGATCAAATGCTGAATCTTGCATAAGCTCAACAGACACACGAATAATTTTAGACGTGTACTTATATGCATTAAGTACCAGCTCTGCAAAGGTCAGATCTTCCTCGCCATCTTCCGTATTCTCTGCAAGCAACGCGCCAATATTGGCCGTGTCATTGCAGGTAGGCATCGACAAAGCACCGCCGCCGCCAGTTGTCAATACAGTGGCATGGTTAGCGATTCCACCGAACTGAGCCATAGCCGTTTCGATCTGTGACGCCATCTCTTCCGGTACGGTATAACCACCAGCAGAATCAGTGCCGACAGACTGAGCACGAGCCTCAGCAGCCATCACGTTTAAGATGTCCCGATGATCGCCGGACAGTCCTGTAAGACCAGGCTGATTAGATCTTAACAGCGCATCAAAAGCAGCGTGTCGGTCTTCTGATTTGTCTTCAGTCGTTTCAGTTGAATCACCGATGATTTTCTCAATCTCAGGGTTAATAACGTTTGCACGCTCAAGCGTAGAAATCCGGCCTTCAATGGACTCATAGTCCGAATTCATCTTATCCCAGATTTCCTGCTCTTCAGCAGTGAACCCGCGCTCTTCAGTTTCTGAAAGAGAAACCATCCCGCGCATATCTGTCGCGATTTTGTTTCGCTCGTCTACTAACTTCTCTATTTCAAAAGGCATTGTAAATACTCCAGGCATTAAAAAACCCGCATAAGCGGGCGATATGTCCTATCGGACGGTTGATAGTGCGTAAGGCATCTAGCCCGGAGCATCTACCGTGATAGTTGATTCAGGATCTACCCGAACTATCACGCCAATTCTTTTACTCTGATCTGTGCTCTTTTAAAGGCAAGATCTGAAAGCCGTTTTTCTTCCTCTTTATCCTTCGCTGTTTCTAGCGATTTCTTAAACTCGTCTAGAGATCTAAGGCCAGCATCAGCGTCTGGATAGGCAGGATAGGTAACTGGAGATACATCATAAAGCTGATCTACTTCCTTGATCGTTCTCAAGTATCCGCTGTCTATCTCTTCCCATGTGTCATCCTTTACCGTGAAAGCAAAGGAACTCTGTGTGATGTCGCCGCGA
>JAAEMP010000162.1 GCA_024225445.1 Hyphomicrobiales bacterium
AACTCAAATTGCAGCAATGCGCAAATCCACTCACAAAATAAACCGGCTCAAATCGGTATTTTTTGCCAGCTCTCCCAGGTTTTCGCGCACATAATCTCCATCAACCTTGAATTTTTCACCCGATTTGTCCGGTGCGTTGAAAGATATGTCGTCGAGCACCCGCTCCATCACGGTCTGCAGGCGCCGCGCGCCGATATTTTCAACCGAAGAGTTCAGGTCCACCGCAATATCTGCAATGGCATCAATGGCATTTTCGGTGATTTCCAGTTCAACGCCTTCAGTCTCCATCAACGCGATATATTGCTTGATCAGGCTTGCTTCTGTTTCGGTGAGGATTCGCACGAAGTCGTTTTTCTCCAATGCGCGAAGTTCCACCCTGATGGGTAGCCTTCCCTGCAATTCCGGTAGCAGGTCTGAAGGTTTTGATTGATGAAATGCACCCGATGCAATAAACAATATATGATCGGTTTTTACTGAACCGTGTTTGGTAGCAACGGTTGTACCTTCTACCAGCGGCAACAGGTCACGTTGCACGCCTTCGCGTGACACCCCTCCACCCCCGGTATTCTGGCGAATGGCGATCTTGTCAATTTCATCGAGGAAAACAATGCCGTTATTTTCTACAGCATTCAGCGCTTCGCTAACCAGTTGTTCTTCATCCAGCATTTTATCGGATTCATCGGCAACCAGGATCTCGTAAGATTCAACGACACTCAATTTCCGCTTCTTTGTGCGTTCACCAAACGCCTTGCCCATCATATCGGATATGTTCATCACGCCAACGCTGGCACCGGGCATCCCGGGTATTTCAAAACCACCCATGGGACTTGATGTATCAGCCACTTCAATTTCTATTTCGGTATCGTCCATTGACCCTTCACGCAATTTCTTGCGAAAAGAATCCCGGGTGGATTTCCCGGCCTTGTCACCTACCAGCGCATCAAGCACCCGTTCCTCAGCTGCCAGATGCGCTTTGGCTTTGACACTTTCACGTTTCTTTTCCCGCGTCAGAGAGATGCCGACTTCCACCAGGTCACGGATAATTTGTTCCACATCGCGACCGACATAACCAACCTCGGTAAATTTGGTTGCTTCAATCTTGATAAACGGAGCACCGGCAAGTTTTGCCAATCTGCGTGAAATTTCTGTTTTACCGACACCGGTGGGCCCGATCATCAGAATGTTTTTTGGCAATACTTCTTCGCGCATTGGCCCTTCAAGCTGTTGACGGCGCCAGCGGTTTCTCAGTGCGATTGCAACCGCTCGCTTGGCATCATTCTGGCCGATAATGAAGCGGTCAAGTTCCGAGACGATTTCGCGGGGTGAAAAATTGGTCATTCACTAGTTATCCATACTGATTTTTTGCATTACTTGTCTTCATCAAGGCTTTCTACAACCACATTTGCATTGGTGTAAACGCAAATATTTGCAGCTATTTCCATTGATTTCCTGGCAATGTCCTCAGCCGACTTCTTTGAATCGATAAGCGCCATGGCAGCCGCCAGTGCGTAGTTCCCGCCAGAGCCAATCGCCATAATGCCATGTTCAGGCTCAAGCACGTCCCCGGTGCCAGTTAATGCCAGCGTCACATCTTTGTCAGCCACCAGCATCATCGCCTCCAATCGGCGCAGATAACGGTCGGTTCGCCAGTCCTTGGCCAGTTCCACGCTGGCACGCATCAACTGATCGGGATATTGTTCCAGTTTCGTCTCCAGCCGCTCAAACAGTGTGAAAGCATCTGCGGTTGCCCCGGCAAACCCGGCAATTACATTACCTTTACCAAGAGGGCGCACTTTTTTGGCGTTGTGTTTGATTACAGTCTGCCCAAGGCTAACTTGCCCGTCTCCGGCGATTACCACCTTGCCGCCCTTGCGTACGGTAACAATGGTAGTCGCGTGCATGGATGGCAATCCGTTTTGTTCAGCCATGATATTTCCTTGAATGATTGCTGAATTTATTTAAGAATATCAATTCGAAATCATATGTAGGCTTTTTTAAGTGCAATACAATCATTTAGACCGTATCTTGCTTACAAAACAATGATTATGGATTTTTTAGTCATGTTTGGGTTACAAGTGCCACTATGTGTCCAACCCTGCGCGGAATTTCGGGTTGGATAGTGATAACCACTAACGAAAATCTCGGAGCACCGGCAAGTGACACGCACCGCTACAATCAATCGCAATACCAATGAGACCAAGATTTCGGTAAATGTAAATCTCGATGGCACCGGTAAATATCAAATCGATACCGGTATCGGTTTTTTTGATCATATGCTGGAGCAATTATCACGCCATTCCCTGATCGATATGAATATCAAAGCGGATGGTGATTTACACATAGATGCCCATCATACCTCCGAAGATGTTGGAATCACCCTGGGACAGGCGATTGCCGATGCTCTTGGTGACAGGGCGGGTATCAGACGCTATTCGTCCATCGACCTGGCAATGGACGAGGCCCTTACCAAAGCCGCACTGGATGTGTCCGGCCGCCCCTATCTGGTTTGGCAGGTAAATTTTTCCGGTGACAAGGTCGGAGATTATGACACTGAACTGTTTCGCGAGTTCTTTCACGCCCTCGCCCACCACTCGGGTATTACACTTCATGTGATCAATCAATATGGTGAAAACAATCATCACATTGCAGAAACCTGTTTCAAGGCGGTAGCAAGGGCATTGCGCAACGCAATTGAACCCGACCCGCGAATGAGCGGTATCATTCCCTCGACCAAGGGAACATTGAACGGCTAATTGCTACTGCATTGATTTTACAGTTTCACCAGGTGTACAACCCGAAACTCTGATACAGATCAGGCGGCATTAGCGCGAATAATGCTGGTAATTTTTCACCGGGCGTATAGATATCAGGCTATGAAAACCTACAACATCTATATGCCACCGCAAGCGACAGCGGGAAGTAATATTTCTGCAGCAATCTACCTGCCGGACGACAAGTCCTGGTTTGCAGTCCTGTTGCCGCCCTTTTGGCTTTTATGGAACCGGATGTGGTGGGGTTTTGTTATCTATCTTGCCTATACGACGATAATTTTCTTGCTGTTGCTTACACCCTGGCGTTATGCAGTAACGTTCCTGTCGGCATTGCCGGGACTGTACCTGTTTCTGGAAGCTCACAACCTGGCTTGCCAACAATACGAACGCAAAGGATGGTGGCAGATCGGTGTGGTCCACGCTGCCGATGTCGAAGAGGCTGAATTGCGGTTTGTTACAAGTCAGCAATCCCCCAGGAACGTTCTTCAATCAGCAGATCCCGTCAGCTCGCCAAAATCAGCTCAACTGCGCAAAAGCAATACCGGCAATCCAGCAGGTACACGTACAAAAAGCACAGATTCACAATCAACCGGCCTGTTTCCATTGGATGGCACCGTATGAAAACCGCTATAATCGATTATGGCTCTGGCAATTTGCATTCTGCGGCAAAGGCCTTCGAAAGGGCGCTGCGCGACAGTGATATCAAAGGTCGGATCATTGTTACCGACAAGGCCGAAATTGTATCTGAATGTGATTATGTCGTGCTGCCGGGCGTCGGTGCTTTTGCCGATTGCCGGGCAGGACTGGAAAATGTCGATGGCATGATTGAAACTCTGCATGATGTTGTGATCAACAAGGCCCGGCCATTTCTGGGAATTTGTGTGGGAACACAATTGATGGCTACCAGGGGCCTGGAAAAATCGATAACCCCCGGATTTGACTGGATCAGCGGTGATGTAACAGAAATCAAACCTGATGACAGCAGTCTCAAAGTGCCGCAAATTGGCTGGAACACTATTAACGTCATCAATGATCATCAATTACTGAACGGCATTAAAACCGGCCCTGATGGTCAGCATGCCTATTTCGTTCATTCCTATCACCTTGTGGCGAATGATCGAAGCAATGTCATTGCCGAGTGCGATTATGGTGGCGCGGTTACAGCAATTGTTGGCCGTGACAATATGATCGGCACCCAATTTCACCCGGAAAAAAGCCAGAAGATGGGTTTGGCCCTGATAGCCAATTTCCTGAATTGGAAACCCTAAGCCATAGACCCCCAGGCATTCATCAACCCCAGGTTCCCCCATGATATTATTTCCTGCAATTGATCTGAAAAACGGCGAATGTGTTCGCCTTAAACTTGGTGATATGAATGAAGCCACCGTCTATAATACCGATCCCGGTGCCCAGGCCATCGAATTTGAAAACCAGGGATTTGAATGGCTGCATGTGGTCGATCTGAATGGCGCTTTTGCCGGTAAAACCGTTAACGGAGAAGCCGTCGAAGCGATATTGAAATCGACCGGTAATCCGGTTCAACTGGGTGGGGGAATTCGAAACCTGCAACATATTGAAGAATGGTTGTCGAAAGGTCTGACAAGGGTAATATTGGGAACCGTTGCTGTCCGCGACCCGCAGCTTGTAAGACAGGCATGTAAGGATTTCCCCGGACAAATTGCGGTTGGTATCGATGCAAAAGGCGGCAGGGTAGCGGTTGAGGGCTGGGCTGAGGCCAGTGAACTGGGCGTCATTGAAATGGCCCGGCGATTTGAAGGGGCCGGAGTATCGGCGATCATATACACTGATATTGATCGCGATGGTATCCTGACCGGTATAAACTGGAATTCAACAATTGAACTTGCCACGGCAGTGTCTATTCCAATTATTGCCTCAGGCGGATTGGCATCGCTGGATGATATTCACCGAATGACCAGGCCTGATGCGGCAAAACTTGAAGGCGCAATAACCGGACGTGCACTCTATGACGGAAGAATTAATGCAACTGAAGCGCTGGACATCTTGAAAAGGTATCGGGAAAATAAATAAACCAATCCAATATTGACCTGGGTCACAATGACATTTTCAGGCACTATTGAACTGATATGTTAACTTGAAAGGTCAGAATATCAATGTCACTGAAAGCCCGCATCATACCCTGCCTTGATGTAAAGGACGGTCGCGTCGTCAAGGGGGTTTCATTCGTTGACCTGATTGATGCCGGCGATCCGGTCGAGGCCGCAATAGCCTATGATGCTGCAGGTGCCGACGAATTGTGCTTTCTGGATATTACTGCATCATCAGACAATCGGGATATTATTTTCGATGTGGTAAGCCAGACCGCCGAACATTGTTTCATGCCGCTAACGGTTGGCGGAGGTGTCCGCCACTTGAAAGATATTCGCAAACTGCTCAATGCTGGCGCCGACAAAGTGGCAATCAACACGACAGCCGTTAAAAACCCGGACTTTGTTGCCAGCGCTGCCGATAAATTCGGCAATCAGTGCATTGTGATTTCAATCGATGCCAAACGGGTCTCACTACCCGATGAACCCGGTAAATGGGAAATATTCACCCATGGCGGGCGTCAACCCACCGGCATTGATGCCGTCGAGTTCGCCCGCCTGGTAGTTGAGAAGGGAGCCGGTGAGATCATGCTGACTTCGATGGATCAGGATGGTCAGAAAACCGGCTATGACCTTGCCTTGACGAGATCAATTGCCGATGCAGTCCGCGTGCCGGTAATAGCTTCTGGAGGCGTTGGAACGCTGGAACATCTGGTTGAAGGAATTCGCGACGGTCATGCCAATGCGGTCCTTGCCGCCTCGATTTTTCATTTTGGCACCTATACAATTGGTGAGGCCAAACGCTATATGAATGACAACGGCATTGCCATGAGGCTGGATTAGAATGTTTGATCTCACAGAACTTGAGAATATTATCAATGAACGCGCGAATGCTGGTGCCAGGCAATCCTACACCGCTTCTCTGCTCGAAGATGGCACCGACAAATGTGCCGAGAAATTTGGTGAAGAGGCCATTGAGGCAATAATTGCTGCTGTCGCCAATAATCGCGATGAATTGACCCTGGAGACGGCAGATGTCCTGTTTCACCTGTTGGTACTCCTCAAATCCGCTGATATACCTCTAAGTGATGTAATGTCAGAACTTCATCGCAGAACTGCCCGCTCTGGCCATGAAGAAAAAGCGTCCAGATAGAATTTATCCCGATAAAGTGTGAGATCATCCGTGCTTCAAAATTCCGACAAAAATACCAGCGCTAATGACAATGCCGTCTTCTGGGACGATTCAAAAGACCATGGTGGTATCGACACCGTCTCACCATTTTTGTATTTTTCCTCAAGAGAATGGGAACAGTTCAAGGCGGACACACCGCTGACACTTTCCGAAGATGAAGTCAGGCGATTGCGTTCACTTAACGATCCGGTTTCCCTGGATGAAGTGCAGCGCATTTATCTGTCCCTTTCGCGACTATTGTATTCTCATGTTGAATCCGCCCAGTCGTTGTTTCAGCAACGAAGTCGCTTTCTCAATATCACTGGCGAAAAAACACCTTTCATTATCGGAATAGCCGGATCGGTAGCAGTTGGGAAATCGACTACAGCCAGGATATTGAAGGAACTTCTGGCCCGATGGCCCTCCAGTCCGAAAGTCGATCTGGTAACAACTGACGGTTTCCTCCATTCCAACGCTGAATTGGAAAATCGCGGGCTGATGAAGAAAAAGGGTTTTCCGGAGAGTTACAACGTGAAAGAAGTGTTGCGATTTCTGTCAGACATCAAAGCCGGAAAGTCAAATGTTCACGCACCGCTCTATTCACATATCCATTATGACGTATTGCCGGACAAATTCAGTATCATTGATCAACCCGACATCCTGATATTTGAAGGCATCAATGTCCTGCAATCATCTGACATTGTAAAAGATGGTGTGGCGATACCTTTTGTATCCGACTATTTTGATTTCTCCATCTTTATCGATGCCAAGAAGGAATACGTGGAAAACTGGTATATTGAAAGATTCCTGCGGCTGCGGGATACTGCCTTCAGGGACCCTGCATCATTCTTCCATCGCTATTCGCAGATTTCCGAGGAAGAAGCACTGGAATATGGACAGAACCTCTGGAACAATATCAATCTGACCAATTTGCGTGAAAATATTCTGCCGACCCGTCCACGGGCGGATCTGATACTTCGAAAAGGTTCAAACCACCTGGTAAAACAGGTAGCCTTGCGCAAATTATAGCCCGTTCATTTGCCGCTCTTGTACCGGGTTTCCTCGGCCATGTGGAACAATTAGATCCGGAAGCGATCTGATTACCAAATAATTCTTGACCTTCTAGTCACTGGAAGCCTTATATTCCTGGTATCTGCAGCCAGGAATTATGAACTCAAAATTCCCCCAACAATAATGTGCGTTCAAATATGGCAAATATAGAGATTACCGAACAAGGTCACATATCCGGCGAACGGGTTTCACTGCCTGTCAGTGGCATGAATTGTGCCGGGTGTTCCACACGCCTGGAAACCGCCCTGAGCGAATTTGAAGGGGTTGACGAGGCCAGTGTCAATCTGGCTCTCGAACGGGCTGATATCAGTTTTGACCAGTCAAAAACCACTGCGGCTGACCTGGTGAAACTTGTCCATGATACCGGCTTTGGCGTAAGCGCGGAGACACTCAGCCTGGATGTAACAGGGATGACATGCACCAATTGTGCAGCGCGGGTCGAAAAATCACTGAAATCTGTTCCAGGTATTCTGGATGCAAGGGTAAATGCCGCAACTGACCGCGCTGACGTCGATTGGCTGGGTGGTGATACCTCGTTGTTGACTGAAGCGGTGAAAACCGCAGGCTACAGTGCTACGCCCCATTTGAGCGCCCCGGCCCGGCAAAAACTGCAGCAGGAATTGAAAGCGGCGGAAATCGCCGCCCAAACCAGAAGTGAACTTATCCTGCTGGCTATTTCAGTGGCGCTGACACTGCCAATGGTAATCCAGATGATTACCGGCATGCTGGGCGCTCATTTGAGAATACCTGGCTGGATCGAGCTGGCACTGGCGACACCGGTTCAGTTCTGGATCGGGGCAAGATTTTACAAAGGCGCCTGGAGCGCTCTGAAAGCCCGCACGGGCAATATGGATACCCTGGTGGCAATGGGCACCAGTGCAGCCTATTTTTACTCTCTGGCGATGCTGCTGAAACTCGGTGAACAAGCCCACGGGCATCTCTATTTTGAGGCATCAGCAGTAATCATCACGCTGATTTTGTTCGGCAAAATACTCGAGGCCCGGGCCAAACGGGGAACTACCGCGGCAATATCCGAATTGATGGCATTGCGGCCGGAGACAGCCAATGTGCTGCGCGACGGATCGGAAACTGAACTGCCCGTCGAGGAAGTCCTGGTTGACGACATCATCATTATACGTCCCGGTGAACGTATTCCCGTTGACGGCAAAATTGTTGAAGGCCGCTCTCAGGCTGATGAATCACTGATTACCGGAGAAAGCCTCCCGGTGGATAAAACCGCCGGTGATCCGGTTACCGGCGCCTCGATCAATGGCACCGGATTGTTGCATGTTAAGGCAACCCGGATTGGCGAGGATGCCACTTTGAGCAAGATCATCAAACTGGTGGAAAACGCTCAAAGCGGCAAGGCACCGGTTCAACGGCTGGTCGACCGGGTCAGCGCCATCTTTGTACCGGCAATCATCATCATCGCTGTTGCCACTTTTGCCGGCTGGCTTTTGACCGGTGGAGAATTCGAAAGCGCCCTGGTTGCGGCAGTCTCCGTATTGGTGATTGCCTGTCCCTGCGCACTTGGTCTGGCAACGCCAACCGCTATTGTCGCGGGAACCGGGGCCGCTGCGAAAGCCGGAATTTTATTCAGGGACGTCGAAGCCCTGGAGCGGGCCCACCAGGTCGATACGGTTATTTTTGACAAGACCGGCACCCTGACCCAGGGCCATCCGGCGGTGACCGACATATTCAGCACCGGTGGTGATGAGGAAAAGCTGCTTCGTCTGGCTGCCTCCCTGCAATCTGCCAGCGAACACCCCCTGGCCAGGGCAGTTGTAAATCATGCAGAGGAAAAACACCTGAAACTTGGCAAGGTAAGGGAATTTGAAAGCCATACCGGCAAAGGCGTCAGCGGTATGGTGGATGGCAAACCGGTCATCATTGGCAATCGTTCCATCATGAAAAAATACCAGATCACGATATCCAAAAAAATACTGGCAACAAAAAACACCTGGGAAAACAAGGGTAAAACCGCTGTGCTGGTCGCCATTGACGGAACGCTTGCCGGTCTGCTTGGTATTTCCGATCCAATTCGCAAGGAAACGGCATTGGCAGTAAAAGCCCTGAAACAGGAAGGGATCACGGCAATCATGCTGACAGGCGATTCAATGCGTACCGCAAAGACCATCGCCAGGGCCGCGGGTATCGAGCAATTCGAGGCGGAAACACTGCCCAAAGACAAGGCACGATTTATTGAAAAACTTCATGGCGAGGGAAAAGTGGTTGCCATGGTTGGCGACGGCATCAATGACGCGCCGGCGCTGGCTCTGGCTGATATCGGCATTGCCATGGGATCGGGCAGCGATGTTGCCATGGAAACCGCTGGCATTACCCTGATGCGCTCTAATCCGGCAATGGTCAGCGAGGCGATTAGAGTCTCGCGAAGTACCTGGCGCAAATTATGGCAAAACCTGTTCTGGGCATTCATCTACAACGTGATAGGAATTCCCCTTGCCATGATGGGACTTCTCAATCCGGCCATTGCCGGAGCGGCAATGGCGATGAGTTCACTCAGCGTGGTTACCAGTTCCCTGATGCTGCGGTTGTGGAAACCGAAGGTAACATAGACCGTTTCTTGTTTACACGGAAACATTTGACCGGTTATTCACGTTTGCTGGCTAGGCATGGATTTCGCTGTGGTCTATAAGACCACAAGAAAACCATACCGCTGTCCAGAAAGCGTGAATAACCGGCCTTCGGTGAACCAAACCAGTTCATCTGCCCAGTTTAATTAATGGCGCAAAACTTGTCCGATCAACCAGATCGCCCAAAAACATTCCCGAGTTTTGCGTCTTGCCGAGTGAACTGGTTTGGTTCATCAAATGATTCCGTGTAAACAAGAAACGGTCTAGCGCCTGTATGACCATCAAAACAATTCCGGTAATAAGACGCAGTGCTTTTGAGCATTGTTTTGAAATGCGGTGAGCTAATAAAATAGCAGTTTCATTCACAATCGCATAATATCGGTTCCAATCCCGGGCGATAAGGGTTAGATCACAGTCTGCAAACCTGTTTTGATATCGCAAATGAGAGATCCCCTTGATGAACACCGCGAAATTTGATGTGTTGACCATCGGCAATGCAATTGTTGATATTATTTCCAGCACTGAGGATGATTTTCTGGTTGAGGAAAAAATCATCAAGGGCGCCATGAACCTGATTGATGCTGATCGCGCCGAGCATTTATATTCTGTTATGGGTCCTGCCATTGAGACTTCAGGCGGCAGCGCCGGCAATACTGCAGTTGGCGTTGCCAGCCTCGGTGGAAATGCCGCTTATGTCGGCAAGATTTGCGATGATCATCTGGGAAAGATTTTCACCCATGACATCCGGGCAAGCGGCGTATCCTATGATACCAGACCGCTTGAGCAGGAACCACCTACCGCCCGTTCGTTCATATTTGTCACACCCGATGGCGAGCGTTCGATGAACACCTATCTTGGCGCCTGCATGGAACTGGGCCCGGGCGATGTCGAAGAAGACAAGATTGCCGCTTCCGCAATTACCTATTTCGAAGGTTATTTGTGGGACCCGCCCCGGGCCAAGGACGCAATTCGACGGGCCGCTGAAATTGCCCATGCCAATGGCCGTCAAACCGCCATCACCCTTTCAGACCCGTTTTGTGTCGATCGCTTCCGTGGGGAATTTCTGCAATTGATGCGTTCGGGCACCGTTGACATCATATTTTCCAACGAGATGGAAATCCTGTCACTATATGAGACATCGTCTTTTCAAAGCGCCATCGACGCCGTGCGCGATGATTGCGCACTTGCCGCGATAACCCGCAGTGAAAAAGGCTCCCTGGCCGTTTCCCGTGAACTGACCGTTGAAATCGAAGCCCATCCAATTGAAAAACTGGTCGACTCCACCGGTGCCGGCGATCTCTACGCCGCCGGATTCCTCTATGGCCTCACCCATGATCTGGAGCTGATTGATTGCGCCAGACTGGGCGGACTGGCAGCTGCAGAAGTAATCCAGCACATCGGCCCGCGCCCGCAAACCTCACTCAATCAGCTAATGATCCAGGAAGGCTACTGACAGATTTTTCAAGTGCTTTGCGGGACCATACCATTTCCGCAATTCTGCACAATTAAATAGCGGTCAATACGACTACCCTTGCATTTCACTCTTACGGTGCAGTCAGGCGGCAACAATTCTCTTCCTGCGCCAGCCCAGCAAGCCCAAAACACCAAGAGCACTGCCAAACAAAGGTAGTGCCGCCGGGAAGGGAACAACGCTGCTAACTATCTTACCGTCAACTGGGGAGGTAATTTCTGGCAGAACTACAGCTGCATATCCTCGCAGATCTGTGAAAAATTCTACATCATAATCATCATCAACATATACGAACGTTATATATAACAGAGACGTATTGGGGACTACTAGTGAACCCGCTCCAAATATGCCGCCACCCCATAACCTGTTGTTCCAAAATTCGACGATGTATTGTTTATCGTACGGCTTCCCAATTCGTCCCCGCCAATCGTGTTGCTTACATTTAGCTTGATGCTTTTTCCAAAGGCGAGACACGGATCCGGCGTGTTAAAACAACTCACGACGCTGTTATTACCAAAGTGTCCAGCGGATAAATCTGTCGGTTGCGGCCAAACAGTAACGTCAAATTCGAACGTCACGCTCGACGTTACACTGACTGTCATGGCATTTGCCTGAAACCCGCAAATCGAAACGGCAAAAAACGCCATTGCATAGATGACGAATTTCATATCGCGAAATGTCATAAGAAAAACCCTCCATTTTGATCGACCCGATAATTTGTCCTCTTGAACCGGATAGTATTTAGAATGCCACAACTGGCGAACCTTAATAAAATACAACTTGGAGCCAGCATAGAGTGTTGATCACTCTCGTATTCCGGTAAACAGTGTTAACTTTTGCCGCGCTTTTTCCACCCCACCATTCAATCAACTTATCTTCCATAAATGAATTTGTGCCTGTATCTACGGAAACCGTAGAATTACGATAATGCCATGGTCGCTACAAATGCTCCAAAGCTAAAGCTATCACATCGAGCGCAGAAAACAGCCGTATCAGCTGATAATGGAAGCAAGAAATCCCGGCTGGTTCAGGGCCGGGATTTTCTTTGTCTGGAGGGAGAACCGGGAGGGTATTCTCTTGTTTGATAAGTTCAACATATCAAAAGCATTCATATTGCGGTGTGTCAAAATGCACATTTCGAAACAGGTGACTATGTTATTTTTCAACTGACAGTCGCCAATTTGATTGATTTGTTTTCAGATTTTTCACTAAATCCAAGATGAAAAAATTGAATGGCTCAATAATGAGTTACCAATGAAGACCCAAGGTCGCACCCTACCCGTCTTTATCAAGCTAACCAATTTCCCTGTTTAGTGGTTGGCGATTGTCGCTTCTCTCAACTATTGTACTCAAAGCCCCTCACACAGCGCCGTTCAGGTTCTGTAATTACGGCAACTCTAATGTCCCTGTCCAAGGCTTTAATTACCGTGACAGCGGGGATGTTGATGTAGTTATACTGTTACTGTTTCAAGCAGCTGATACCGTCTTTTGCTTCCTGCGCCAGCCGATAAAGCCCATGAGAGCAATACCTGTGCCAAATAGTGGCAAGGCGGCTGGGATTGGGACTGCAGGAGGATCGATTGAATTGGGAACAGACGTTATATTGGAGAACTCAAACGCATTACTTCCCTGTGAGAAAAACGAGGCCTTTAAAAATCCATTGTTAAAGCCTGAGATGGTAACCAGCGCGGCACCCACGCCCTCTGATGCGCCCTGACCAATAACCTGTGTCCCACTAACAGTTCCCAGGTCATTGCCGTTATCGTCAAAGAACGTGAGATAATTATAGATGTCAACCGAACCCCACAAGAAAGTAAGACTATCGCGAAGAGCATTGAATACCAAAAGAGCCGGGTTTGGTGCATTTGGCGCACCAGATACGCCAGAGGTCCAATATCCAGCATTATCACTATCACTATCACTATCAGTATCCCAGGGTGAGCGATATACGCCCCCCACACTTGTATAAACAGGAGTACGGCTCACACTAAAGCCACCATCGTCCAATACCAGACTATCGCTCGGGTCTAGAGAATCAAACGCTGCCTGGTTAATTGCATCAACAGTTACACTAAGCGCGAAAGCCGAGGTGGCCGACAACACAACAGCAGTCAAACCTGCCACAATTATTGATTTTAATTTCATTTTACAATTCCAATGTCTTATTGGGCACCTGCTTTTTGCCGGAATATTCCAGCCTCAAACATCAGGCGCACAACTAGTTGAGCCCCACAATATACTGATTTTCTGAGTCGTACATGAATACGTATTGGTACCCGGCACTCTCACCCTGCCCCACAGTCTTTAGCTTCAGGAAAGGATAATTTACTCAATATAGCAATATATATCACTATATATGAACTCGCACTCATTATGAGTCAAATTATTAATCTACAATTTGAATCTTGCTAAAGCCTGGACCGTGTCTTTTTTTCACGAAAGCATTTGACCGATTCTTCACGTTTGCTGGCAAAGTATGATTTTCGCCCTGGTCTATATGAATTACGGTAATGATATGGACCACCGGCGTCATCATCACGGTGATGCACCATAACACGATGTTTGGCAGAACCACAGAATCGGTAAGGGCAGATCTGCACAACGCCAGATAGACATTTTCAAGCGAATAGGCGACCGGGATTATCAACGCAAGAATGACCCACCATGTCATTTCCTGATCAGGCAGGGTTGATTGTGGCAATACGATAACAACAACATATACAAACCCGCAAAACACACTCGCTATTCGCAAAGCCTGAAAGGCCTCAATACGCAGGAAATATGAAAATACATAAGTGATCAACACTGTCAGACTGCTTATCATTGCAATAATACCGGCAGGCAGTTGACTGACAGTAATATAGACAGCAATTCCTGGCAAGGCACCACCGAACAACCCGGCAACAAGACATGTCTCCAGATAAAGCAGAACACCTTTAAAATGATCATGCAATCAGGAGCGAAAAGCGACCGGCGCCGGTGCGCCGCCCTCGCGGAGGCCGGGCGTTAGCCCGAATAGCCGTGAGCGAAAAAATTCAAACTGAATCAAAATAAAGGTGTTCTGCGATAACGCATCAAGATTGGTGGAAATCTGCGGCGCAAAACACAATAGATTGTTGAAAGTACGGCACCGACCAACATCAAAAACCAACCGATGCTAACCGTCGGCGCACCACAGGTGGCCAGTATTTTGGCAAGAGAACAACTCAAAACCCCATGCCGCGCCGATGGCTATCAATGCGGAAAACCCACCATCCCAGCGGGCGCAAGATCGTCGTTGGCTGGTTTGGTCTGATCAATAACCCTGACCAGACAACTGGCAATATCTCCATCCTTGCAATATCAAACCGTCATCAGCTTCCAATGTAACCCCCTCCGCAGATGCGCGCCCGTCAAATTTGTCTTTTATTACCCATGCAAACCCGTTAGTGTGATCGGAATTTCATTCAGTTATTCAGTTGTTGTGATGTAATGGTAAACAATGTCAGCCTTTCCGATTCTTTAAAACTGCCATGCGGCGCGATTCTGGCTAATCGAATCTGCAAAGCCGCATTGACTGAAGGTCTTGCGGAAGGTGACAATCTGGCCAATGACCGCTTTATCACTCTTTATGGGCGTTGGGGAGAAGGTGGAGCCGGTCTGCTGATCACCGGAAATGTTCTGGTCGACCGCCACCATCTGGAGCGCGGTGGAAACCTCGCCATAGAGGGCAAGCAGTCAAACAAGGCCCTCTCGGCACTCGCAAATATGGCAAAGGCTGCAAAGGCTCACGGCTCGGCGATCTGGATGCAACTTAATCATGCAGGTCGCCAAACCCAGAAAATGATCAATAAAAAGCCCAAAGCACCCTCAGATATTGGCCTGAAAATGGGAAATGGCCGTTTTGGCAAGCCTACACCACTCAGTGAAGCAGAAATTGAAACGATCATTGACGGTTTTGTTCATGCCGCCATCATCGCCGAGCAGACCGGATTTGACGGGGTTCAGGTTCATGCCGCACATGGCTATCTGATCTCCCAGTTTCTCTCTCCTCTTTCAAACCAAAGAACTGATCAATGGGGCGGATCGCTGGAGAATCGTGCCCGCTTTTTACTGGAAATCATCGGTCGCATCAGGAAAAACGTCTCCCCCGGCTTCGCAGTGTCAGTCAAACTCAATTCTGCCGATTTCCAAAACGGCGGATTTTCTCAAGATGAAAGCGCAAAAGTTGCCAAATGGCTGCAAGAGGCCGGCGTTGACCTGATTGAAATCTCGGGTGGAAACTACGAACAACCAAGGATGATCGATTTCAACCGCAAGGACCCTCTGGCCGCCAACAAACGAGAAAGCACCCTGAAACGGGAAGCCTATTTCCTCGACTTTGTTCCAAAACTGCGTGCCTCGATTGAACTACCGGTGATGGTCACAGGCGGATTTCGCACTGTTGAAGCCATGCGGTCAGCAGTTGCAAGCGACGGTGTCGACATGATTGGCCTGGGTCGACCGATGATCATCAACCCGGATGCTGCAAAACAGATATTGTCCGGCCAATTGGAACAGTTGCAAAGCCGTGACGAAGATCTCGTTATTGGAACCGGGCTGCTTGGACCAAAATCTCCGATCAGTTTTCTGCGAGACCTCAATGCCTGGGGTGCCCTTGGCTGGTATTATGAGCACATCTATACCCTGGCAGATGGAAAGCAGCCAGACCTTGATCTAAGCCCGTTCCGCGCACTGCTTGCTTATGACAGTACGGAAGGCAAGACGGCAAAAGCCGTAATACGGTGATTTGGAAAACAACAGACAATCTGAATGGATAAAACAATAATTCATTAACATCGTTTTCCTTTCCTGCCCGCGCTTAACCCCGATTTCATTTCGTTGCTCTATGCTTTTGATGAATTAAAAAAGGACCAGGGCAATGAACACCATTCTTCAAGGCGAAGTTGCAAATACCAACGCCGTGACGCGATCGAACATTGGTACCCATATATTCTCCGGCCGGAAATCCATCTGGGTTTCGGCGTTTGCAGTTATCAGTCTTGGATTGTTTATTGCCAGTCCAAGCTATGCCGTGACAGCCAATCTTGCTCTGGTTTTGTTATTGATGAACATATTTCTCATTGAAAGTTCCACCAAACAACAAACCAGCACACCGGACGCCAGCACTCTTGCAGGCTCAATGCTGGTAGCCACGCTGCTATGGATTTCCAACCTCGCAGGAAGCGACTTTGTCAGCCTGCTGGGAACCACAGATTACTTCGTAAACGTGTGTGCCGCTTCCGTGTTTTCCCTGTTCTTTTTCCTAACAACACTAATGCTGGAAAACTCGTTGGCCACGGCTCTGCAGTTTGTAATTTCGGGCACAAACAAGGCGCCAGCGCGTATTGCCAGCCTAATAGATGCAAAATTCGCCGGTTTTTTTGGTGAAACTCGTTAGAACATGTCTTGCTGCCTTGCAAACAAAACAAAATTTAGGATCAAAGACAATACCCAACACATCTGATTTTGACGAAAAAACTGCGATCAGCAATTTGTCCAATTTCGCGATGCTGGGTGTTTTTTCTTACTCAAGGTGTGTCAAAATGCACATCTCGAAACAGGTGACTATGTTATTTTTCAACTGACAGTCGCCAATTTGATTGATTTGTTTTCAGATTTTTCACTAAATCCAAAATGAAAAAATTAAATGGCTCAATAGTGAGTTACCAACGAAGACTCAAGGTCGCACCCTACTCGTCTT
>JAAEMP010000163.1 GCA_024225445.1 Hyphomicrobiales bacterium
AATTTTCTTAAGCTGTGAGTCTATGTTGATATTCTCAACTTTAGCACCTACCTCTGCTGCCTTAATATCTAGCTCTTTGTTCTTCAACTGTAGCTTGATCATTTCTATCTGATTCTTTTCTGCATCGTTGATTTCATTCTGGATAGCCGCTTGACCTTCCATCATTCGAGCTTGTGCTTCTGCCTCCGCTAGCATCTGAGCTTCACTAGGCTGCTGATTGGCTTGCATTTGCGCTGCCATCTCTTGCTGTTCTTCTTCTGTCATCTGGTCAATTGGAATAACACCGGTCTGCAGCATTTGGCCTCTTACACGCTCTTGTATCTGCCCCATATTAGGCGCATCAATGTTATTCAAGAATATGTCAGCCGATGTATCTAAGATTTCAGGCTTCAATGCAGCAACCGCCAAGATTGCTTGATTCGATTGCTCTTGCTGTGTTCGATAAGTAGCGCCCATCTCAACAATGACATCATAGGTATTTACTGAAAGGTCATTAAGCATCATTGACTTAACGCCCTCTGGAGTCATCTCTGTTTTAGGCTCGTTTACTGTCTGAACGTCAACAACACCATCTTCACCAGTCACCGGCACTTTGCGAGTCGTGTCGTAAACATTAGGAATAGCCTTAAGAATTATTCTCATAGCGTGAGTTATAGCTATTTCCATATCCTTATAGATTGAGCTATTTCCCATGTCTGAGCGTTCACCCAATACCTTCAACGCCTCACCCGATTGGTCATTAGGGTTTTTGCCCATTGAGGCCGCAAACATTCCGCTGATCTGCTCAATTGATTGTTGTGCTTGAGTGTATATATTCACTAAAGAAGGA
>JAAEMP010000164.1 GCA_024225445.1 Hyphomicrobiales bacterium
TACGGATCAACACGCACCACACTGGCCGGGTCGTTGATATCGGTGAAGGTGACCAGCAGGGGGAGGCGGGAAAAGGGTATTGCAGCTTTTTGTCGAAGGCGAGCCAGCTTGCGGTAGCTGGTAACGGGATAGCGCGCATCGCGGTCCTGCAAAATAGAGTTCTTGAATGTAGCCTGTGCCTCATAAACAGGGTGGCCAAGCAGCGCAAAGAGAAAACGTTTCTGCCCAAGATCGACAATTGTCGCTTCGCCGCGCCAATGATTGGACATGCCTTTGGCTTCTGGCAAACCAAGTGTCGGTCTATAGACCACACGCGCCTCAACCACCGACGAACCGCTCTTCATCCCTCCAGGTGTTTCCACCTCCACCGTCAACTTTTGATTCCATGTGTAAGTGGGATATATCCACCGGTAGCCAAGCACGACAAATGCAATTACAGCGACAACCCAAAGGAGAGCTTTTTTCCACTTTTTCATACAGCCAGCCTCTTGCAATTATGGTAATTACACCTGACCAAACGCACCAGATTTCCCAATCCTCGCACCTCGGTGATCGCCCACTTCAACCCTCGCCTCACTAATCAGATTCCCCCGTTGGCCCGTCACCCTTCACCACCAGCTTCGCCAACACTTCCGGATTATGGTGGCAGCAACCGAAATTATTTCAACTCACAAGCAACGACGATATCGTAATCCCATGGCTCGAATTGCCCGTCTTGTTGCATTTTTTCTGTTCACGCTGTGTTTTGACTACATCATTAACCATCGCAAAGGCTCACCTGTATCTTCGCCAATGTTTGGGTCGGGCAAAACGCCAGCTATTCTGTCACAAAATTCTACCCGCTGATCATTCAACAGATTTTCTTCCGGCACCCAGGGTTCATCAACTTCCTTCAGTTTGGTATTGTGGGAAATGTCAATTTTCAGCTGTCGCATTTTTCCGGCAAGTTCATCTGATATATAAAAA
>JAAEMP010000165.1 GCA_024225445.1 Hyphomicrobiales bacterium
GACTGGGTGAATAGCGCCGTGTTTGCACCCGATGGTAAAACAATCCTCACAGCTTCCTACGACAAAACCGCGCGCCTGTTCGACACCAGGACCGCCAGAAAGATCAAACGGTTTGAAGGACATCAGGGCATGGTGATGATCGCCGTGTTTGCACCCGATGGTAAAACAATCCTCACAGCTTCAGGCGACAACACCGCGCGCCTGTTCGACACCAGGACCGCCAGAGAGGTCAAACGGTTTGAAGGACATCAGGACTGGGTGAGGAGCGCCGTGTTTGCACCCGATGGTAAAACAATCCTCACAGCTAGTGCAGATGGTGCGACACGAAGGTTTATGGTATCCACTGCAAAGCTTCTATCAGAAACTATCCAGTTCACAGACGGTTATGCTGTTTTCTCGGCTCCCGGAAAACTGGTATTGGCCGCTCCTGCTGCATGGAAATATCTGCATGTGGTAGACGAAAATCCGGATGGAGGCAGGGAAATTCGCATCCCTGATCTTGTTCCCATGGATGAATAATTGCGTTGCAAAAGGAGGAATCAATCGGAAGCCTTTACAAGACATGATCAATTCAATCCATGAAAATTGCCAGCGGTTTTCTATTGCAATTTTGTTTCCATCCATCCACCTATATCCCATGACAACCGATTACGAACCGGCCACCCTCGCCGATCTGGATACTGACGGTGACAGGCTGATGGTGTTTTGCCGGCAATGCGGGCATTTTAGGTTATTACATCCTGCAATATTGAAATTGCCGGGGACAAGAACCATTCCCTCACTGGCAAACCTGTTTCGATGTACAAAATGTTCAAGTCGCAACACCGCTGCCGAACCGCGCTACGCCTCGCAGGTTATCAATGCAGGCATACCGTCCGGCGAAGGCTGGATTTCGCCGCCTGAGTAGATTAATTGATAGTTTTATCCGTAACTGTTTAAAAACGAGTGTTTATGTTGCAAAATTAAATCAAAAATTAAACAACAAATACCGATGTGGCTTCAGCTTTGATTGGGTGCTGACAGCACCCACACAGCGTTACCTCCCCGGCCGTCGCCCGGATTTGTGCCATCCCTCTGCTCCTATCAGGGGAACGAACTGAACGTCGCACATCAATTCTCTGGTGAATTCGTCCTCGCCTGTTCTGGTCACACGGACCAGTTCCTGAAAGGTCTGGAACCCGCCAACGGGCATCACCAGGTGCCCGCCAATTTTCAGCTGATCGCGCAGAGATGGGGGTATTTCAGGGCCACCGGCGGTAACGACGATGGCGTCAAAAGGGGCATTTTCCGGGTTTCCGGTGGTGCCGTCACCGGTGATGACTTCGATATTTTTGCAACCCAGCGCCATCAGCCGGTTTCGCGCTTCTTCAGCCAGTTCCGCCACACACTCTATGGTGATGACTTTTTGGGCTATCTGACCGAGAACAGCGGCCGCATAGCCGCAGCCGGTGCCAATTTCGAGAATGCTCTCGCCGCCCTTTAACCCAAGTCCCTCGATCATATAAGCGACAATATAGGGTTGGGAAATCGTCTGGCCTAATCCGATGGGAAGCGCGCAATCGGCATAGGCCTGAGCGGCATATTCCGGCGGCACAAATTTTTCCCGCTCAATTGCCGCCATTGCCGCCAATACCAGCGGATCGCTCACCCCGCGGGATCTGATCTGTTCTTCCACCATGCGCTGGCGCAGTATTTGATAGTCCATCATATCAACCCGTTAGAGCGTTGGCTTTGCCTTCACGTCAATATTCTGCTGAAAAACGAAATAATGCAGAACACCTTTATTTTGATTCAGTTTTGATTTTTTACTCACGGCTATTCGGGCTTACGCCCGGCCTCCGCGAGAGCGGCGCACCGGCACCGGTCGCTTTTCGCTCCTGATTGCATGATCATTTTAAAGGTGTTCTGCTATAATGCAATATGCTTGAACGCGTAGACAGGTTGACAGGTATCGGGTGAACAAAAACCAGGCACCTATTAAAACTATTCATTTGATTTGCGCAGCCTGAACCAGTGCCTGGGTCAGCGCGCCGGCTATCAGGGGCAGCAGCAGGGATACACCAAAACGCACAGCCGTCAGTTTCCAGCCATAAAAACCAACTTCTATCGGTACCTTTATCAGGGACAAGGTCGCCAGCGAAGTCAGGAAAGTCATGATCACGGCCAGGCCGGCACCGGCCTGATAGAGCACTGCAGCCAGCGGCATAGCCAGCACGCCGGCTATCGGTGTAAAAATTCCGGCAAGCCAGGCCAGTAAAATCCCGCGCCAGCCGGAAGCATCGGACAGCCAGTCTTTGACGAAATCCTCAGGTAATAAGGTTTGGGTAAATCCGGCAAATAACACCGCGATAATCAATATCGGTGCCAATTGCAGCAGTTGTTTTGTGCTGTTTGTCCAGGCCTGTGAGAATATCACCGGCCCCTGAAGCCAGGCGTAAATGATTACACCAGTCAACATTACCAGCAGGAAAAAAATGGTGAATTTCATTGAGATGCACCTTCCTTATTATCCAGAATTTCGACATAGCCAGCTTCTCCATGTACCCGGATCTTTTGGCCTGTCCTGATTTTGGTTGTTGCTCCGATGACGCTGACAACCGCTGGAATTCCGTATTCGCGGGCGATTACCGAGCCATGGGTCATCAGTCCGCCAACCTCTGTGACAAGCCCGGAGGCATTGACAAACAAAGGGGTCCAGCCGGGATCGGTAAATGGAGCAACCAGAATTTCTCCCGGATGCAGGGTTTGGGAGGATGGATCGAGTACCACTTTGGCAACGCCTTCCACCACACCTGCTGAAACCGGACTTCCGACCAGGGAACCGGCAGGAGCATGCGCGTTATCAAATTCGGCACGCAATATTTCTCCGTCACCAGCCATTACGCGCGGTGGCGTGAGTTTTTTGTAAATCTCAAAATCCCGCTTTCTCTGTTCTATCTTCTGCGCACCGATGAAATTATCTTTGTCCAGCAGGTCCTGCAATTCATGAAGTTGCATAAACCAGACATCATCATTATCACTGATAATCCCCTTTTGCTGCAATTTGGTTCCGGCGCGTTCAAGCACAGGCTTGGTGATATCCAGCAGCTGGATAATGAGGAATTTGTGATGTTCGCGTAATGGAAATAACTGGCGAATTACATAGACCAGGCGCCTGACCAGCGGCTTGCGAACCAGACCTAATATCCCGCTGCCGGCCGCTTTAATTATTTCTTCGGCAGCCTTTTCATTTTCCGCAATCAACTCCTGATAATGGATACGATGGGCACCAGCCTCGCCTGATTTCAGTATTCCGGCGATCATCGTCATCAGGGAACTGCTATCCTCACGCCATCGGGGACGATAAAGGTCAATTTCCGATGGCCCCCTGGCGCCATACCGTTTTATGAAAACATCCCATTGTTTACCAAAATTTTCCCCGCCAGGATGTTCTTTTGCCTGTTTTAGCATGGTCTCCACATCCCTCCGGGGACCAAGCAAACATTGCATTAATGATTCAGAAGAGCGGGCCGCATCAGCCAGATCGCCAACTGCCAGGTCCATCTCGGTGGTTACATTGCCCTCCAGCCCGCGCATCAGCGCATCCAGGGCAGAAGAGGCGACGCGATGTTTCATGACAACGTTCAGCAGCTTTAATGCCAGCATGCTGGCGATCAAGTGCGCCCTCCACGGTTCTACGGTGTGAATCATCGCCCTTATCGATTGCGCACAGATTTCCAACTGGCCAGCGACACTGTCGGCAGTCTTCAGTTTAGCGTTAACTTGTTCAACATAATCATCCATATAGCCTGACATTTGCCTGGGAAACCGCTGGTATTTCCTGAAGAACAGACATGCCATCACCCGGCGCATAAACGGTGCCACCACCGGTATCACCTTGAGTAATCTGATTTTCGTTTTTTCTTCAGGATCTGCGTTTTCCGATTGCCATTGGGTGACCATCTTTCCAACAAGATGATCAGCGCGATAGACCAGTGCGGGGAATACTCTACCGGTAAGCGGGTGAGACAGAATATTGGATATTTCAGCAAACATCCTACCTCCGGCAGTCTTCACATAGCGCGTCTGCATTGTCCTCTCATCACGTCCAATGGGCAGCAGGGACATGAAAAGCGTCAGTGAAAGCGGCGGCATTGCATCGGTCATTACCTGAAAATGATTGAGACTGATATAGAGTTTTTCAGGTGTGTTTTGTTCAACGGGCAACGGATAAAGTGAAGTAATAGGCCGCGACTGGGTGATAAAAAACTCCCCGTTCAAGAGTGCCCATTCAATATCCTGTGGCTTGCCATAATGGTTTTCAATTGCGGTGCCCAATCGGGTCAATGAAATAATCCGAGCATCGTCCAGGGTTGATCTCGCACTTTCTTCAGCGCTCAAATTAACCGTCTCGGTGCCACCACCTTCAATGGGACGAATGGCAATTTTTTTGTCACCAATCTGTTTCTTGCATATTTGATCTGTGGATTTGTCAACCTGGTAGAGATCAGGAGAAACCAGCCCCGATACCAGTGCCTCGCCTATGCCAAAACTTGCATCAATTGATGTCAGGCTGCGTTTTCCCGAAACCGGATCGGCGGTAAACATAATACCGGAGGCCTGCGGCATGATCATTTTCTGGACAACTACCGACAGCAATACGTCCTGATGATCAAAATTATTCTGAATGCGGTATAATATTGCCCGTTCGGTAAACAGCGATATGAAACAGTCCCTGACCGAGTTCAGCAGATCCTGTCGTCCAACAATATTCAGATAAGTATCCTGTTGCCCTGCAAAAGATGCCTGTGGCAAATCTTCCGCTGTGGCCGATGAGCGCACCGCATAGGCATTTGTTTCACCCAGTTTTTGCCAGGCTTCCACTAACGGCTTCTGCAATCCTTTCGGCAATGGTAAAGTGGCTAGCAACTGACGAACCTTATTTCCAGTTTTTCGCAGGGCATCAAGATTTTCAGTATCGAGATTTTCCAACCATCGGAATATCCGTTTTTGTTCAGGCAGAATAAACGCGCTATAGGCTTGGGTGGTAACACAAAACCCTTCGGGAACATTGAACCCTGCCCTGGCCAGTTCGCCAAGATTGGCTCCCTTGCCGCCGACTTCATTGATGTCAGAGGCATCAATTGAGGCAAAAAACCGGATCGGATCATCCATTTCGTATCTCCGGGGAAAATTCAATCATCAAGCTTCATTTTTCGCTCCCTGAAGGAACAGTTTCAGGATGGCTTTACCATCCTCAATTATGTTTAAGGGGCGATTTTGATAAATCGGTGCATATACAGAATACTGCATCAGCAAAGCATTCAGTCCGATTGCCTGGTCCCTTGCAGACACATCCTGACGTAATTTGCCCCGTTTTTGCTGACGGGCCAAATAGCGACTTAATTCGGTAAAATTGGTTGTTGACCCCTCCCGGATATGGTCAAGATAGCTGCGCTCCGCGTTCTGCCAGGAATAAAGAATTTTTACCAGATCATGATTGTCGTGAAGGAACCGCAGAGCCATATCAATAATTTGCCGCAGTCCCTCCTCCAGATCTTCTTCCTCATCCTGCAAAATCGATTTAAGACCCAGAGCAGGCCCCAATTGCGCAATAAAGCATCGAAACAGGTTCTCCTTATCATTGAAATGACGATACAAAGTTGCCACGCCAAGATTTGCCTCATTGGCAATCTGCTCCATCGTGCAGTTGATAAATCCGTATTCAGCAACAACCGAACGGGTGGCAGAATATATTCGACTGTCGATATCTGCCTGGCTATCCAATTCTATCAAACCTTCAGCTGACATTTCAATCAGCAACGCCTCTTTGCTGCCGATACGACGATACAAAGTTGCCCGGGAAATTCCGGTGCATGACTGAAGCTGGTCAAGGGTGAAGCCAGATCCTGCTTCGTTGAACAACTGAACTGCGGCCTGCTTGATCTGTGTCTGCATGATTATTCACTTTGATATGATACGATATATAGTAATACCTATCATCTCGTATCAAGTCAAATATTCGAGAATGCGCAGGATGGGAACTGCAATCAAATGAAATAATCCAGCGTACTTCCGGATTATTCCGGGTCATTTGGCCGGATATAACCTGTATGCTAAAAAATTTGTGATTTCAAAGTGTTATCACAGCTTATTCAAGAAGAAGTTGATCTTATCTGCAACCTTTTCTGGTGCACTATGATCTGATAAATTTTTTGGATTTGATAATAAACGGATGCCAGCATCAAAATAAATTGGCATGAGACAAAATGCGCCAACAGCCTGATTTGCTCTTCAGCTTCCAGTTATGTGAAAATTCTCAGGATCGAAAGTTGCTCTAGCGCGCCTGATCCAGCAGCCTTTTGCATTCCAGAAGATCAAATAATGTAGAATGCAGCAATTTTTTATCGTCCGAAGACATGTTAAGCGCCTCTGCACTATTTGCGCCACCGCCTTCTTTGCCAACCAGTTTACCCAAAATCCCTTTGCCTTTGGATGACTTGCTATTGTTCTGCATTATTTCCGTTACAGATACCGCCTTTTTTCCGCCAGAAGCATCAGAATTATCGTGAGATTGCGGCTGTTGCGCTGTTTGAACAGTTGCAAATGCTGTTAGATCCTCTCCGCTACCCGCACCGATAACATATTTGTTGCCGTTATCTTTCAAGATGCGTTGCACACCCTTGATTGTGTAACCTTTTTCATACAGTAAAAACTGAATACCACGTAATAAATCGACATCGTCCGGGCGGTAATAACGACGCCCGCCACCGCGTTTCATCGGTTTTATCTGTGAAAATCGAGTTTCCCAAAAACGCAGAACATGTTGTGGTAAACCCAAATCGTTTGCAACCTCGCTTATTGTGCGAAACGCGTCAGGGCTTTTTGTCACTTATCAATTCTCCCGCATAATTATTTTTCGTCCACAAAGCGCTGCCACCAAACTATAACGCATGCACGGGTCTCATCTGTTTGCCCCATACGATTTTGCCATCGATTTTCGTTTTCTCTGGAAGCCAGTCAGCCTTTTGCCAGGTTTCCTTCCAAAACCGCCTTCTTTAGAAGATTTGACGGTTTGAACACCATTACTGTGCGTGGTGTTATCGGTACTTCCTCCCCGGTTTTGGGGTTTCTGCCAATCCGCTCGCTCTTTTCACGAACCAGGAATGATCCGAACGAGGACAATTTAACCGATTTTCCGTCAGCAACCGTATCGCAGACCGTGTCAATCACCATTTCCACCAATTCAGCAGATTCAGTTCTTGATAACCCAACTTTTTGATATACTGCTTCGCAAAGATCGACGCGTGTTAATGTTTTTCCCCCCATATTATCCTACCATGACTTGTTAGAGGTTACCTTATAATCAGCTTCGTTCAACAGACTTTCCCAACGGACAAACGCTTGCTTTTATCCCGCGTATGTTGAATATCATTTTAACTTCAATCAAACGTAGCAATAGCTGTGTGTTCATTATAAATACTCGCTGAAAAAAAGCCAGATAATTATTTGTTTTCATTCCAATATTTTGACAAAAAAGTGAAACTTGGATCTCTAAATCACCAGCGAAGCAGCACAGAACCCCATGTAAATCCACCACCCATGGCTTCCAGCATAACCAAGTTCCCTTTTTGAATGCGTCCATCTGATACCGCTTCGCAAAGCGCCAGGGGAATAGAAGCGGCAGACGTATTGCCATGATGATCAACGGTAATCACCACCTTTTCCGGTGCAATACTCAATTTCCTGGCTGAAGCATCAATAATGCGCTTGTTGGCTTGATGCGGCACAAACCAGTCAAGGTCTTCTGATGAATAACCGGTAGCCTCGTATGCATCTTCAATTACGTCGGTGATCATGCCCACCGCATGGCGAAACACTTCCCTGCCAGCCATTCGCAAATGCCCAACCGTACAAGTCGTTGATGGCCCGCCATCAACAAACAGCTTCTCTTTGTGAGCTCCATCAGAGCGCAAGTGGCTGGTCAATATCCCCCGGTCACCTGGTTTTCCCTCCTGCTCACTTGCTTCCAGTACTACTGCCCCTGCCCCATCGCCGAACAACACACAGGTTGTGCGGTCAGTCCAGTCGAGAAGGCGAGAAAAAGTTTCTGCGCCTATAACCAATATTCGCTTGGCAAATCCGGTACGAATATATTGGTCTGCCGTGGTCAAAACAAAAATAAAACCGGAACATACGGCCTGGCTGTCAAATGCCGCTCCATGGTCCATACCAAGGCGATGCTGAATTTCAACGGATGTCGCTGGAAAGGTATTGTTGGGGGTGGAAGTGGCTAAAATGATCATATCAAGTTCGTCAACGCCAATACCGGCATTTTTCAAAGCCATGCGGGCGGCCTTCTCACCCAGATCGGCTGTTGTTTCACCATCCGCCGCAATATGGCGCTGACGGATTCCCGTACGCTGAATAATCCATTCATCGCTGGTGTCGACAATGCCTTCCAGATCGGCATTGGTCATGATATTTTCCGGCGTATAGGCTCCACAGCCAGTTATTATTGATCTTATCATGGTTTATTCTTGTTCTTTTCGCGTGCTAAAATATTCCAGGTCACGGGTAATTTTTTCTAGCAACCCATTAGCCGCCATGTCGTGCCCCATTTCGACTGCAGCTGCAAAGCCTTCCTTATCTGTACCGCCGTGGCTTTTGATTACAACACCATTCAGTCCCAATAATACGGCACCATTGGAATTGCGTGGATCAAGTTTGCTGTGCAAAAATTCAAAAGCACCCCTAGCAAAAATATATCCCACTTTTGCCATCAATGTACGGTTCATACCTGCCGCAAGATGGCGGGTTATCTGTTTGGCGGTACCCTCAGCAGTCTTCAGGGCAATATTGCCGGAGAAGCCCTCAGTAACTACAACATCGACTGTGCCGGCACCAATATCATTACCCTCGACAAATCCATGATAATGTATTGATTCAAGTTCAGCCTGGCGTAACATTTGCCCGGCAACACGAACATTCTCCAGGCCTTTTACTTCCTCAACGCCAATATTCAACAATCCAACAGTTGGCCTGGCGTTTTCACTGAGCGCGCGCACCATGGCTGAACCCATCACGGCATATTCCACCAATTGCCCCGCTGTTGCCCCGATATTGGCCCCAACATCCAGGACAACGCTTTCTCCTTTCAGGGTCGGCCAGATTGCGGACATTGCTGGACGATCAATTCCGGGTAGAGTACGCAGACAGAATTTGGACATTGCCATCAGCGCACCGGTATTTCCGGCAGAAATGCATGCGCTGGCCTCGCCGTGTTTTACCGCCTCAACAGCTTTCCACATGCCGGATTTCCAACGACCACGCCTCAGTGCCTTCGAAGGTTTATCGTCCATCGAAATAGAGACTTCACAATTGTGAAATCCACTGACAGCCTCCAGTTTTGGATATTTGGCGAGAACCGGAAGAACTTTTTCTTCTTCGCCGTGAATGACAAACCGTAAATGAGGTTTTCTGGTAAGTGCAATATCTGCACCAGCGAGCACTATCTGTGGGCCAAAATCTCCCCCCATAGCATCAAGTGATATGATCATTCGGACTTGCCCAGATTACTGTTTTTCATATTTGGCCCAAAAATATCTGATTTGATCAATACGAATTATCTTCCACAGTTTTACCATTTTGACTACCAATTTTTACAAAAGGCAGTTTTTTTTACTTTTTCAATGATTGAAGTTTTGCGAATGGGGATATGTTTTCCTCGTCAGCCATGCCCCCTGGCTGTTCATATTCAAACACCGCACCTTTCAGGCGAGCAAAATAGTCTATTTCCAGCACCAAATATTCCAACCCTATTTCCCAGGCATCCAGATAGTCACCCTCATAAATATCCGGCATGTCCTCGCCATCAACGTCCAGAATCATCTCACCATCCTCATTCAGTTGAGGTTTTGCCAGTTTTGATTCCGAATGTACGAATCTTGCATAAAAAGAAGACTCAATCTGTTGCTCAACACCTTGAAGTGTGACCGGGCACTGGGAATGCAACAAGGACAGTATTTCTCCGTCAACCTGGATACCATCTCTGCTCCAGTGCCGGAAGTTCATTTTTAATGTGAGTTTTTCAATACTCATTACTCCCAGATGCTCAACAATCGACAAGATTTCCCGCGCTCCAATTCCTTTATCATCAATTGAGAGCTTGAATGTGTTTCCTAATTTGGGAAGTTTCGCCACATTTATTGGATATTCAGGGAGTTTGAGATCAGTCATCTCGAACTTTCCCAACAGATTGCTTGACAATTAGCGGCCAATTCAGTTTACCCCGCAAAATCGCTTGACTGGATTGTGTTGCAAGAAATCGGGCTACCTGGAACATATAGGCCTCTAAATCCATGGCAGATTGCTTTTGTTCGTTATCGGTTTCTTTATCAAAATACCGCTTTGCAATTGATGTTGTCATCGTACCAACTTTACCAATACCCAAAGATTTGTCGAATTCATTTATCAATGCATAATAGCTGTGCGCAAGGCGTTTTTTGCGTTTGTGCACGGTTGTATCCGCAAAACCAAGATCCCGTAAGCCACGTTCAATATCGGCCAGAAACAGATCAAATACCTTTTGGGAAAGCGCGCTGGCTTGGTCTTTATCTCCATTTTCGGCAAGCTTCAGTCTGCGATTGAACAAAAATACATGCAACGCCAGCATGTCATATCGGCCCATTGCCGTATCCGCTATACTAAAATCGGTATAAAGAGCGGAATTTCTGGCCTGTGCCACAACAGTGCCATAAATTCGATGTGGGACATCATCACGCTGATTAATCCTAAATACCTTCTTGAGAATGGAAATTGGCATGATAATCAAGCTTTCGCATTAATGACACTTTGATTCAGTCAGACTGAATGATATACTCGCTCAATATGCCTATCGCGGTAAAACCGAAAGAAGACCGAAATGAATGCTGTGGACAATTCCAGATCAAAAAGAAGATGCGGGATTGCATTATCAGGTGCCATTGGCCTGTCACTGGTCCTGTCGTTGGCTGCTTGCACCACGCAACAGGTATTTACTCATGGCGCAATTGTCAACGAAGATCAGATTGATCTGGTGCCGATAGGCTCCAGTCGGGATCAGGTACTGCTATCGCTGGGAACGCCATCGACCACAGGAACACTTGATACGGAAGTATTTTATTACATTTCCCAGAGCAAAACAAAAACTTATGCCTGGCAAAAGGGCAAGATTACCGACCAGAGGGTATTTGCCGTATATTTCGATGAAGAAAGCCAGGTTAGCCAATTGGCTAATTATGGCCTGCAGGATGGAAAAGTATTTGACTTCATCTCGCGGACAACCCCAACAGGCGGCAAAGACAGTACATTTTTGGGCCAATTGTTGAAGGGCGGCGCAAAACCAACATTGTTCTAGGTTGCGCTTGAACGGTTTGCAGTTCTGACTTGTTTTTCGGCGTTGAAAAACACCAACCCACCATGACCCATCGTACCATTGTTTCTCAGAGGAATTGAATCTGGAAATATGGATGCCAAAATTCAAAATAATCATGAAAGACTCCGGAAGCCCGCAAGCATGCAAAAATATTTGAGGAGCACAAAATTTGAAAAAACTGGCTTTGATAGGAGGATTGATCGGAGTCCGTCTGCCAGAATATCTGGCACAGTTATTTTATCGTAACCGCGAGACTTATCGTGGCCAGACCATTGATACCAAAGCATGTGCGGTCGGGCGTTTTGTGAATTTGGCTCGCAATCCCGGGGCCTTGCCAACTGTGGAGAAAAGCCGTTCTCTACTTGAAAATTCAGCAAATATTTTTGATCATGCCGGACCGCAATTATCCCGAAAAGAGGATTTGGACATCCCGGTTGGCGACAGCTCAATTGCCATCAGGATCTATGGCAACACCACAATCAAAACCGATTTGCAACCCGCCATGGTTTATTTTCATGGCGGTGGATTTATTCAGGGCAGTATTGAAACACACGATTCTGTTTGCGCAAAAATCACCAAATGGTCTGACGGAGTTGTAGTATCAGTTGACTATAGGTTGGCACCTGAACACCCCTTCCCGACAGGAGTGGATGATGCCATGGCGGCATATTTGTGGATTTGCCAAAATGCCAGAGATCTTGGAATTGATGAAAACCGCATTGGCGTCGGCGGTGACAGTGCTGGGGCGTGCCTGGCTGCGGTAGTTGCACAGCAGGCCCGAGCAAAGGAATTACCCAGCACCAAGTTTCAGGTATTGATTTATCCGGTTACCGATGGAAATCTCAACTCCCAGTCAATCATTGATTTGAACGAAGCTTTCATGCTGAACAAGTTGCGGCTGGACTGGTATCGAGACCTGTATGCCGGTAGTTTGGAAGATTATGATGATCCAAAATTCTCACCACTGCTTGCCAAGAGTTTTTCAAACCTGCCGCCCGCATGTGTAGTAACTTGTGGCTTTGACCCCTTGTGGGATGATGGTGCCGCCTACTCAGCGAAACTGGAACAGGCGAATGTACCGGTAACCCATCACCACTTCACGGGACAGATTCACGCGTTTATCCATCTCACGAAAGTCACTCCAGATGGAACCAGAGTGTTAAAGAATATTTCAAGCTGGCTGAATAACAACTGGTAGGTCAATTTGGTTTAGGCTGGCTGATTTTGAAAAAATAAAACCCGCACAACCTGATCGGTCGTGCGGGTTAATGATATCATGTCACTTTCCTGATTGGGAAACCTGACAGAAGATTAATGAGCCAGAACAGCCAGTAGCAGCAGGGCGACAATATTGGTGATCTTGATCATCGGGTTGACCGCTGGTCCTGCGGTATCCTTGTAAGGATCACCGACGGTATCACCAGTAACTGAGGCTTTGTGAGCCTCACCACCTTTTTCGTGTTTCACGCCATCCTTGTCGACAAAACCGTCCTCGAAAGATTTCTTGGCATTGTCCCATGCACCACCACCGGCAGTCATTGAAACAGCAACAAAAAATCCATTGACGATAACGCCAAGCAACATGGCACCAAGAGCGGCAAATGCCTGACTTTTATCTCCGGTCATCCACAGGATCAAATAGAAAACTACAACCGGTGAAAGGACTGGCAGCAATGAAGGAACAATCATTTCCTTGATTGCTGATTTGGTCAGCATATCCACTGCGCGGCCATAGTCAGGACGGGTTTCACCTTTCATGATACCGGGATTTTCACGGAACTGCCTGCGCACTTCCTCGACCACGGCACCACCGGCACGGCCAACCGATGTCATGGTAATGCCACCAAACAGGTATGGCAGCAGACCGCCAAACAACAGACCTACAACCACATAAGGGTTGGTCAGCGCAAAGTCGACATTAACCCCTTCGAAGAAAGAACCGGCACTTGCGTTTGCGGCAAAATGCTTCAGGTCTTCGGTGTAGGCGGCAAACAGGACCAGGGCGCCAAGACCGGCAGAACCAATAGCATAGCCTTTGGTAACCGCTTTGGTGGTGTTGCCAACCGCATCAAGTGCATCTGTAGTGGAGCGAACCTCAGCTGGAAGTTCGGCCATTTCAGCAATACCACCGGCATTGTCGGTAACGGGACCAAAAGCATCCAGAGCAACCACAAATCCGGCCAGAGCCAGCATGGTTGAAACGGCGATTGCAATACCAAACAAGCCACCCAGACTGTAGGTGGAAATGATGCCGCCAATGATAATGATTGCCGGAATGGCTGTTGCTTCGAGCGATACAGCAAGACCCTGAATAACATTGGTACCATGTCCGGTAACCGAAGCCTGGGAGATGGAACGGACCGGACGATATTCAGTACCGGTATAATATTCGGTAATCCAGATGATCAACCCGGTAATGACCAGGCCAACCAAACCACAATAAAACAGAGCCCGACCGGAAAATGACTCTCCGGATGAAGTTGTAAATACCGCATCCATTCCAAGCTGGAACTTGATAATCAGGTAAAGCGCCACAGCCGACAGTATAGCTGTCGCAATGAAACCCTTGTAGAGAGCACCCATAATGGAATTGTTTGAGCCAAGGCGTACAAAAAACGTGCCAATGATCGACGTAACAACACAACATGCCCCAATCAGCAAGGGCAACATCATCAAGTTATCGGCAGCACTTCCGGTAAAGAAAATTGATGCCAGAACCATCGTCGCGACAACCGTCACAGCATAGGTTTCAAACAAGTCTGCGGCCATGCCGGCACAGTCACCAACATTATCACCAACATTATCGGCGATAGTTGCAGGGTTACGGGGATCATCTTCAGGAATACCCGCTTCAACTTTACCTACGAGGTCTGCGCCGACATCAGCACCCTTGGTGAAGATACCGCCACCCAAACGAGCAAATATCGAGATCAGTGAAGCACCAAAACCAAGTGCGACCAGGGCATCGATAACAAGCCGGTCTGTTCCTGCCATTCCCATTGGGCCGGTGAGGAACCAGAAATAGATGGTGACACCCAGCAGCGCCAAACCGGCGACAAGAAGACCGGTAACTGCACCTGACTTGAATGCAATATCAAGACCTGCGCCAAGGCTCTGCATTGATGCCTGGGCAGTTCTCACATTTGCGCGTACTGATATCAGCATTCCAATGAACCCGGCAATGCCGGAAAGCACAGCACCGATTGCAAAGCCGACGGCAACGAGCCAGCCAAGCAAATAGGCAACAATTGCGAATACAACGACGCCTACTATGGCAATTGTCGTGTATTGACGTGTCAGATAAGCCTGCGCGCCCTCCTGAATAAAGCCGGCAATTTCTTGCATACGCTCGTTCCCGGCGTCAGCACTCATAACAGAGCGCGAAGCCCATATAGCGTAAATAATGGACAAAAGCCCACACGCGATTACTAAATGGAGCAAGTTCATTATGCCCATCCCTCTTGTGTTGGATCATCGAAAATTCCATTTCGATGATAAAGTTTCTCTTTAATTAGAATTCACCTCAGCCGTTAACCGGAATCCCCCGAAAAATGCGTCAAGTGATTTTGTCGCGCACACTACTTTGCTTTTGGCCCACGTCAAGGTGTAGTCGCCAAATCTCACGTAATTAGATAGTATTAGTTCAAATTTTGTTTTGTTTGCGCTCAAAAGCCAATAACCAGATCAACGCACCGATACTAATGGCTACAACCGGGAAGATTATGTAGTTGATGGCGTTCCATCCATATATGTTGAAAACCAGGCCGGACATCAGCGAGGAAAACGCTACAGTGGAAAACAGGATGAAGTCATTGGCGCCCTGGGCCTTGTTCTTTTCGTTCGGTCTGTAGGTATCGGTAATCATTGATGTGGACCCAATAAATCCGAAATTCCATCCCACACCCAGCAGGATTAACGAGAGCCAGAACTTCCATAATTCCAGACCCGACAGAGCGACCAGAGCACAGATAATCAACAATACCATACCCGTGGCTACAATTTTCTCCTTGCCAAAGCGGTTGATCAGATTACCGGTAAAAAAGCTTGGCCCAAACATCGCAAACACATGCCACTGAATGCCAAGCGTGGCATTGTCCACGGATATTCCGCAACCCACCATTGCCAGAGGAGCACCTGTCATGACAAAGCTCATCAACGCAAAAGTCAGTGTTCCACACAATACTGCAACAATGAATCTTGGCTGGGCGATGATTTGTTTCAGAGGCCTGGCTGGCGCCAAAGATTCATAATTATCTTCTACCCTAACCTTCCTGGTTTTTAGAAAGCTCATCACCACGATGGACATTAGCAACATCGCTGACACACTAAAAAATGCTCCAGCAAAATGAACCGGCAAAAATAGATCACGGGTAAATATGATGATTGGAGAGCCGATCATCGCAGCAGCGATTCCACCTACCAATACAAGAGATATAGCTCTCTCCCTGACTTTAGGAGAGCCATGGTCGGCAGCTGCGAAGCGGTATTGTTGCCCAAATCCGCCGCTTACGCCATTCAGCATCACACCCAGGCAGAATAACAGGAAACTTTGCTCCATCAAGGCCCAGGTTGAAATCAACAACCCTGATAGACCAGCTAGCAAACCGCAGATAAAACCATATTTTCGACCCAACCAACCGGTCAACATAGCCGCGGGCAGAGCACCAATAGCAACGCCCAAATTAAATGCCGTGACCGGAGCTGTTGCAAGGGATTTGTCAGCAGCCAGCAAATATGAACCCGCAAGGCCACCAAGCGCCACATTGACAATCGTTGCTGACCCACCCAGAGCCTGACAGATTGCATAAATTACCGTATTATGGCGTGCTATATGATTTTCATCTGCCTGTGCGCGTATCTCAGCATCCATTATCTATTTCTCATCCGTGGCAGCAGGCAGACTGATTTCCGACAAAGACAGATCATCCTGTTTTAGTTCAGATACTTCCAGTGCCTTGAGCGAGGGATCATCAGAATTAATATTTCGGGCAACGGCGTCAAGCAACCCGTTTACCATCCGCCATTCCTCACCATCAAAAAATGCCTTGGCAATATCCACGTATTCATTGATTACTACAGATGAGGGAACATCCTTGCGTTTGGCAAGTTCAAACACACCGGCACGCAATATCGCCCGTAACAAGACTTCCACGCGGCGTAACGGCCAACTATCAGGCAATGCCTCATGAATAACCGGATCGATTGTTTTCTGCAACTTGATGACGCCAGACAGGGTGGAACGAAACCAGTTGATATCTGCATCCAGATATTTGTCACCGTCAATCTCTTTTCCCAGGCGCAGCTGTTCATATTCGGCAACTGTATCGAGCAAGCCGGTACCAGTCAGTTCCATCTGATAAAGTGCCTGCACAGCTGACAAACGCGCAGCGCCTCTCTTATTAGCCAGTTTGGTTGATTTTTTGTGGTTCATATTTACACACTTGGTCCAGCAATTACGCCAAACCTGATTCTCAGATATCCAGTTGTTGACGAACTTTGATCATCGCCAGCGCAGCTCTCGCAGCACCAGCGCCATTGTTTTTGCCGTCGACACTGGCCCTTGCCCAGGCTTGCTTGCGATTTTCTACAGTTTGGATGCCATTGCCGAGTGCCAATTGATTATTGCATGCAATATCCATGATAGCCCGCGCAGATTGGTTGGAAACAATGTCATAATGTGTTGTTTCACCACGAATGACACAGCCCAACATGACATAGCCCTGATATTTCCCGCTTTTCACAGCCATTGCCAATGCGGCAGGCAATTCCAATACGCCAGGCACTTCAATCTGGTCAAAAGCCATATCAACTTCCTGCAACACCTGAGTTGCTCCGGCAATCAAGGACTGGGTGATATCTTCATAATAATTGGAAAAAATAATCAGAATTTTATCAGCTCTGGCCATCTTGATCTCCGGTGAGAATGATGTGATTTGTCACCGGGCACAAAACACGGTGGATAAATCTTGGCAAGGAAAATCGGATGCTGTGGCAACGAAACTCAACTGTACTGGGAAAGACGCGC
>JAAEMP010000166.1 GCA_024225445.1 Hyphomicrobiales bacterium
ACTTGCCTCAAAGCCTTTCTTTGCCGCTTCTATCCAGTCAGCTGCTAAACCGTTAAGCCGCTTGTTTCTGGCCAGACCGACGATATAACCGACGCCCTTGCGTTCACACCAGCCAAGCATCTTGTGGCGGCAGAAACCACTGTCTGCGCGCAAAATGATGCGTACTTCTGGCCATGCCTGGCAAAGCTTTTTCACCAGCAGTGCCAGGATTGCCCAGGCATGTTTGGCCCCGTCAATCTTTGAGGGGCGCAGATAGGCGACCAGCAACTGCTCGCCGCAAAATACATACAGCGGCAGAAAGCAATAGTGATCATAATAACCATGAAAAAACCGCCCCTCCTGATTGCCATGCACGCAGTCATCGGTGGCGTCATAGTCGAGGATCAACTCCTTGGGCGGGTGCGAATGAGAGGCAATGAAGTTGTCAACCATTACCTCGTGGATACGCCATGCCCAGTCTTGGTTCGCCGCGTTCTCAAACCGGCTCAGGGTTGAAGGACTGGCCAATGCCTGATCGCGTTCCGCCGCAGTTTGCAGCGCTATATCATGGCGTAACGCGCCATGATCGTTGATATCCTCATAGCCCAGTGCCAGGGAGAAAACCCGCTGGCGCAGCATATTGACAATCCGGTGAAGGACATTACCGCATTGACGCTTATCACAAAGGCGACTTGTCACCGATGCAATCAAACCTGATGCGCGATCAGCCTGACGCAACAACAAAACGCCGCCATTACTGGTGATCTCACCACCGCTAAAATCCACCGCAACCTTGCGCTTACGACAGGCTGGAAATTCAAAACCAAATGAGTTACAATCTGTCACCACCGGATCTCCTTGTTTGAGACACTTTAAGCAATTGAATCATACATATTATGGGGATTCGGTGGTGCTTTTTCGTGATATTTTCGGGCTAGTGGCGCTGACGCGTTCCCGTCTGGAAGACGGGGTAGCTAACCCAAGAATGTGGAACCCAGAATCTAAGGAGGGTATTGACAATCAACCAAATATTAGTCAATAGTTTAACGCTACATAAAAAGGTATTACTATCACTGGAGACAGACAGCATGCCGGATATTTGTCCAAAAATAATTGCCTACATTTCGCGATTTGGAGCAATATGCCTATTTTTCCTGGCGGCGGCGAACCCTGCTATCGGACAAACATATAGCTCATGCGTGGGTGTTAATGGCGCACAAATCGAGTACACGGGGGCGGGTACGTACAATGATACGATTATTATTGTCGCATTAGCGGACGAAGATTTGGTTACCTTAACAAAAACAGTTACCCACATGGGAACGGGGAACACCAGAATTGTAGTTACTGATCCATCAGGCACTGAAATTGTAAATGAAACGTATAACGGCGATCACACCGGCAGTCATACCTATGACCCAAGCGGCGATATGGTGAATGCCCAATACGATATTGAGACCGATATTCCGCTTGGCGATGACACTCAAGTATTATATGTATTTAGTTGCACTCAAAATGGTGGAACTGTGACGCAAGCATTTTTGAAAGAACGGATGAATCTTTTGATCGACCGGGAACCTGACCGCCCCCGCATGGTTCGAAAACGCCTCGGTGCTTTGTGGGGTGAGAGTAATACGGACAATGAAAATCCCGACTCGATTAACCCGCAGGCTTCAAGGCTTTTTGTCTCGCAGAATAACATCAAGACCAATTTTAGCCTCCGTGATTCGACTTATTATGACAATGGAACAAAAGATCCGGAACTGGCAGATTCAGAAATGGGCTGCTGGGACCTTTGGGGAGAGACACACTATACCCATTATTCCGATGCAGGCTCACGTTCAGGTGACTTTGCTGTCGGATATCTGGGCATCGACTGTCAGATACATGCATCAACAATCGCAGGCGTTTTGGTGCAGGTAGACTGGATGGACGACAAAATCGGTAGCGCTGACTCCGCATCCAATGGAACCGGCTGGATGGTCGGTCCATATGCTACTGTACGTCTGACACCGAATATGTATTTTGATATTCGGGCAGCGTGGGGTCGTTCTGATAATGATGTCAGCATCGCTGGCGTCACTGGAGATTTTGAGACCGAAAGATGGTTAGTCCACGCCAGATTGTCAGGGAACTTCTATGTCGACGATTATCGGGTCACACCGGAAGCTTCTCTGTCCTACATTGAGGAAGCCCAAGATAGCTTTATGAATTCAGCTGGTAATAATGTAGCAGCCTACACGGCTAGTCTGGGGCGATTGAAATTCGGTCCGGAAATTGCAAAACGCATACTCACATCATCAGGCGATTATGCCGAGCCGTTTGTATCCCTGAACGGGGTGTGGGATTTCGACAGTACCAATGTAACTGTGGCAAACTCCAGCTATTCAAACAGTCTTCGCGGAATGGTAAAGGCTGGTATTATATATCGCAAACCCAACGGGATAAATTTCAGGCTGGCAGTCAAATATGACGGAATCGGATCTGGCAGCTACAGTGCATACGGAGGTGAATTCTGGTTAAACATCCCATTGTACTGACTGCCAAGACAGCCTGATTTGTTTGTTGCTAAATAGCGTTAATTCGGGATAAGCACCCGCTAACTTCTGATTATGCAGTTAGGACAGGTAATGGAACGGGATGAGCGTGAACGCACGCATATAGCAATCTATCGAAGGCTTGGTATGGCCAACACCTTCGGTTAAATCTGTAAGCGAATTCCGCCAGAAACGCCTTGCGGTATTTGGGGAAGACGCAGTGATGGGTTGAAAGA
>JAAEMP010000167.1 GCA_024225445.1 Hyphomicrobiales bacterium
AGACGTTGGCGCTGTTACCTGCGGGCGGGCCAGATCCTCTTCGAGCGATGCTTCGTCTGAATCCGCCACTTTTGGAATATCCTCTGGCCGTACCAGACCCTTTTCCACCTGAAGGACACCATTGTGGCCAATGGTGACGACACAACCGGCAATCGCCTTATCTTCCCGGGCGTAGGAACGGCGGGCTTCCTGAAGTTCTTCAATTTCCTCCAGCCGCGGTTCGATGGCGTGATATTCTTGCACTTCTTCATCGGACCAATCGCCATTATCATTGAGCATGGCGAGTTCTTCCTCGCGCGCATTGAGGATTGATGCTTCTTTGACAAGATCGGCATCGGGCTCAATTTCCTGCGGTGAGATGCGGCCGAAGGAGCGGAAAGCGTCATATTCAACCTCGAGATAGAGTTCGACCCATTTCCAGTCCTTATCATAATCTTTGACTGCTTCCTGCAGTTTCTCAACTGCCAGGCGTTCCAGGAGTTCCGGATTTTCCATATGGGCGGCGGCGCTATCGTCAAACAGATCACGCAGCAAAACACCTCCGGCTTCCTCATAGGCTTCAATCCCGACAAAACGACCAATACGGGAACTGGCTGAATAGGCCGTTTCGGTGAGGTGGCGTTTGATAGAGTAGGGTTGCAGGTGATAGCTGTCTTTGACCGCGTTCCAGACGGTCATTTGGCGATCGTGATTGTCGGTGAGTGTGAAGGCCATAACGCATTCGAGGGTAATTTCACCTGTCCGAAATTGCTCGATAATTTCGGGTGCGACGCGTGCCAGTTTGAGGCGCCGACGCACCAGATCGACGGAGACACCGAATTTGAGTGCGATGTCTTCCTCGGTTCTTCCTTCGCCGATCATTTGATCGAAGGCTTCGAATTGATCTGCTGGATGCATGGCGGTACGCTGCAGGTTTTCTGTTATTGAGGTGATGGTTGCGTCAGCTTCATCTTCGATAAGGCAGGGGATGGGTATATCCTTTGCGAAGATCCCATCATCGGCCAACTCCTGCAGGGCTTTGAGGCGTCGGCCACCGGCATCGACAAGATAGGCACCTTTTTTACCCTCATAGGCGACAAGATTTTGTTTTATGCCGTTTTCCTTGATGGAGGCTTTCAGCTCGGCATCATCTTCCTTGCCCGGTTTGACCTTGCGCACGTTCTTTGGGCTCAACGCGAGTTTGTTGAGCGGGATCATGGCGATCTCGGTGATGGACGCGGTCTTTGGCGTTGTGACCGGCGATTTCCGGGCCGGCTTTTTGTCGGCTGTTGTTTTGGTTTTGGTTGCTTGTTTGGCCATTGGATGGTCCTTTTCAGCTGCCCTGGCCCGGATGAGACTCTCTCTATCCTTTCAAGCCCGGCACCCGGGCTCCCCTTTCTCTTGCTCTCTTGGGCCTGCTGCTTGCAGCGGCCCTGATCCAGGCCTCGATCCCTTCTTCTTTTGTTCTCTTCATTCCAGCCTCGAGCTGCCTTCTTTTTGTGGCCCTTTTTCCAGGTGCGTGACCTACTACAATCACCATGGCCTCAAGTTGAAAAACTGAGGCAGGAACAACCCTGCACGCCTTAATGGGTGCGCAAAGGATCGTCACCCGAATGGGCGAAGACAGCCTGCTGGCTTCGTGAGGAGTACGCTCGTGTGGGACGAATAGAGCCTGGTCGGCACATGTGCCGATGCGCCCAATCTAGAAATTGTGAAACCTTAAAACAACGGAAAATACTGAAAAATAGGATAGCGATACATATTCTTGTTTGAAGTGATTGGATATCAATCGATAGACCCGTGAGTGAAAAAGAGATGGCCGAACGACTTTACGCGCGAGACTTTGGCAGACTGGGAGATGTTTCGTCTCGGTGAGAGTTGGTACAGTCCTGCCCAAATGAAGACGCAAATAACCTTGCAATTGCGGATGATTGCTCCACGATTACAAGGATGATAAAGCGGCGCATCCTGGATACAGTTCACAGTCGGCTGGAATAATTTCCAGCTGTAACACTGCTTGGGCCGCGCAAGGTTGGCAAACTGTCGAAGCCATAAGTCTGCATGAGCTGTAGGATCATGTCATAGATCCCGAATGGTTATGATCAGAAAAAGATCAGCTGTGGGTCCAGCCAGCAGGTTGACTGGTTTGCGTGACCATTTATGACGATATTTGTGAGCTGTTGCATTTTCGAACTATCTTTGCTAACTGTCATATTTGTCACTTAAATATCAATTAGGCGTCAGATATGGCAGTTAAAATAAGTTCCATGGGTGCGCGACGGGCGCTCAAAGCGTTGGGAGCGAACATCAAAACAGCCCGTTTGAAGCGGCGAATCCCGGTGAGTGGGTTCGCTGAACGGATTGGTGTGTCTGAAAGGACTGTGATGCGACTGGAGAAAGGTGACGATGGCGTTAGCATCGGCACCCTTACGATGGCGTGCCTCGTGCTTGGTGAACTTGATCGTATTTCGGGTTTTTTGGACGCAGGATCGGACGATACCGGATTACTCCTTGATAGAGAAACACTCCCCAAGCGGATTGACGGCACGCGCAAGCCCAAGTCACAGCCATCCGGCAAAGACCAGCCAGAACCCACATCAAGCAGCGATGACGAAGATGGAGTTGGTTTCTGATGCCTGAAGCAATCGTTGCCATTGGTGAAGGCAAGCGCATCGTTGGCCGCCTGCGGTTTGAAACTGATGGTCGGCGGCAGCATTCGCAATTTGAATATGCACTTGAGTGGTTGTCAGCACGAGACGGCTTTACCCTTTCTCCTGATTTGCCATTACGAGAAGGAAGTCATTTCGCTTCCGGGAAAGAGGACAGACGCTCAGCTCTGTTTGGATGTTTTGCTGATGCAGCACCAGACAGCTGGGGGCGCTCTTTGATGACGAGAGTGATGGGAGGGGGCTTGAGTGAATTTGACTATCTGGTTCTTTCCGACGATCGCACCCGGCAGGGCGCTTTGCGATTTCTGGGCGAAGATATGGAACCGCTGTCAGATTTGACGCCGCCCGTTCCGTGCTTGGTGGAACTTGAGCGCTTGCGCGGACTTGCGCAGAAGTTTGAGCGCGATCCGGGTGGAGCAGCAGAAGAGGCTCGTGACCTTGCTGGAATAGCGGGCTCGCTGGGCGGTGCCCGCCCGAAAGCGAATGTGGAAGGTGATGGTCAGCTTTGGATTGCCAAATTTACGTCCGCGCAGGATACAAAACCCGTTGAGAGGGCTGAGGTTGCTACTTTGAAGATTGCAACCCTTTGCAATCTACGGGCCGCAGAGGCAAAGCTGGAGTTGCGCGACAGCGACAGCCCGATTGCCCTTATTCGCAGATTTGACCGACGTGGCGACACGCGCATCCCCTATATGTCAGCGCGTACGGCGTTGAGTTGGGAAGGCGACGAGGGGGGTTACTACACCGACATCGCAGATGTGATCCGACAGATATCCAGCAATCCGAGGGACGACTTAAAGGAGCTTTGGTGTCGGATCGTTTTCACGATCCTTGTCTCCAACAAGGACGATCATCTGAAGAACCATGGCTTCATTTATGCTGGCAATGATCGATGGCGCCTGTCTCCAGCGTTCGATATCAATCCGGCACCATCACGCCACAGGGTTTTGGAGACGGGCATTCTTCAAGGGGGATCGTTTGACGCGTCCCTTGATCTTGCGCTTGAAGCATCTGGTTTTTTTGATTTGAAGCGCTCAGCAGCGTGCCGGATGGCATTCAATATTGCAGAGACGATCACAAACAATTGGAAACAGGCATTGCGCGATGAGGGCGCATCGGCGACTGAAGTCAAACTCTATACGGATGCGTTTGAACACGATGAGATGGAAGAGGCTCTAAAATTATCGCATAAGGCCTCACAGGGCCAGCTAAAATAGCCTGTGTTGGTGAGTGTGTTCAAGGCCAGACATTTGTTGGCGCAATTCAGTCGCAACTCGTAGTCAAATTATGAAACGCCGGGTGACGAACAATATCGCCGGGATTTGTCTGGGCGCGTCTGGACGCTCCACCGGGAATCTCGAGAACGCCGAGTACCGGTAATTCCGAATTAATGAGCGTTAAATCACCTGGCTTGGCGTTTTCATGAACCCTGACCACTCGATCCGAGCGATCGATAAAAAGCATGTCGAGCGGGAAGGGGACATTTTTCATCCAAAATGAAACCGGCGTTTCGCTATCATATAGGAACAGCATGCCAGTTTTTGGTGGCAGAACAGATCGGTTCATAAGTCCTCGGGCACGAGACAGAAAATGATCGGCAATCTCAACTGTAAATTGGATGGACCCGGACTGAGTTTGAATTTCCAGCTGAAAGGGCGAGCAAGCCCTCGATTGAACCAGTCCGACAAGAAGAAAGGCGGCGACCAACAGAGCCTTCAATCTCCAGCTTTCTTTTTTACCGCGTATTTGAGCACCGCGTCCTCTCCGAAATTATCAAGGAATAGATCAAATGAAGTTTTGAGCTGGCTGAATGCCACTGCTCGTTCGCGGTCCAGGCAATTTACATAATCCTCCATATCCTCAAGATGCCTTTGATGCTCCTCCAGGGCCGTTTGATAGAGCGGATCGGATTTGGATAATTTATCGGGGAAGGGGTCCACAGGCGGATAACAGACACCCACATCGTTCGCCATAACAGCAACGGTGCGGGCGGTTAGACAAATCACGAGAAAAAATGTGACAAGATTTCGCTTCATCAGATCGGCCGTTGGGAGACGTATCCGGTAGATGTGTTGATGCGAAACAGGGGTGATCGGAACTCGTGTCTGGTTCCGGGCTCGATTGTTATCATCAATTGAAAGTTCACACGATTGGCCAGTGACTGATTGTGATAAACGGTTTGATATTCTGTATCACGCCCCCAACCTGTTCGCTGGCTCGCAGAGTGTGAATAGCAAAACGCTGTTTCATTACCCCATCCGCCATGATCTGAATTATCACGACGATAATAAAGTTGTTTTCCTTGCGGACAATCGAAGGCATCGGGACCGTTACCAAGAAAGCGATAATCAACGTTATGCGCTTTATATTCCGTTCCGTCCGACATGGCGCAAAAACCAAAGGGCGACAGGGGTTTTGGGAACCTGGTAATGCGTTTGATCATGTAGCGGTAGGCATCTGAACATCCAGATGGAAATCCGCCAGCGATACACAGGATTACCTTGCAATCCATGTCGTAGGCATAAGCCTTTTCGGCCTGCAATGTTGTGGTACCAACAATGAGCGTGGCCACAAATGCAAATTGCCGGGATAGTTTCAATTTCATAAGTTTTTCCTTTACCTCAATAGTCTCAAACCCTGACGACTCCCCACGAAATTCTCAATTAAAACAATGAAATAGTATTTTAAAGCCGCAACATTCATGGCATTTAGTGATTTTATCAATCGCGAAACCGAAAAGATCACAGGATTATGCCATGAATGTCAATCGACTTTTAAGCCGTTATGTAAACCTTGTCACGCCGGGAATGCATAAAGTTCGCAGAGCCTGCTTTTTTGCCGCAATTGAAAGTGCCATGAGCGGCGGGCCACTTTGCGTTACCGGCCTTGGCCGCAATATAAATAATCGCGCACGAGAGAAACACCGCATAAAAAGAATTGACCGTTTGTGCAGTAACACAAGGTTTCAGGGAGAGGTTAAATCTATTTATCACGAACTTGCGCTTTTGACGCTGGGCCAGCTTGTCCGTCCGGTTATTCATATCGACTGGTCGGATATGGATGGTCGCAAGGATCATTTTCTCATTCGCGCATCACTTGCTGCTAAGGGTCGTTCACTGACACTGTATGAAGAAATTCATCCTCTGGGCACAAAGGAGAAGCCACATACTCATCAAGCATTTATGGTAAAGTTAAAAGAGTTATTACCAGAAGATACCATACCGATCATTGTCAGTGATGCAGGCTTTCGTATCCCGTGGTTCAAGCTGATAAAATCTTTGGGTTGGGACTATGTTGGGCGGGTTAGAAACAGGACCCATTGTCAGAAGCTCATTGATGATTTTGCAGATGATCCAACGGATGGCAGCTGGTTCCCGATCAAATCCCTTTATCAATTCGCACGTTATAGAGTGAAAGACCTGGGCTTATATTTTCTCGGTGAAAAAGGTCAGCTTATGACCAGAATGATTGTCCTTCGCCGCCACGCCAAAGGCAGAGTTGACAAAACCTTAACAGGTGATCGCAACAGACGTAGCAGGCTATCTCGTGCCAGTGCCGAGCGGGAAAAGGAACCGTGGCTGCTCGCGACCTCTCTTGATGAGAGAGAAGTTTCGGCGAAAAAGGTAGCAAGGATTTACGCCACACGAATGCAAATCGAAGAAAGTTTCAGGGATCTCAAATCAGGCCTTAAAATGAATGATTGCGGCACCCGAAATATAAAAAGACTGGAAGTGTTACTGATTATTGGCGCTATCACACAGTATTTACTCTACTGGCTCGGTCTTGCCGTAAAAGAGGCTGGCGCACACCTGCAATATCAGTCAAATTCCATCAAAAACAGAAACATACTATCCTGTCAGTTTATCGGCCTGAGAGCCTATAGGGACCGAAATTTGGAACTGCACAAGAAACACTGGATAGCCGCACAGATTACCTTCAAACAACTAACCGAAAAACCAAATGCCACATATTAATTTCGTGGGGATCGCTCAG
>JAAEMP010000168.1 GCA_024225445.1 Hyphomicrobiales bacterium
AAACCGATCTGGCAACTATTGGCGATCCAACACTGTTAACCAAAGCCATGCGAGATGCGGAACCGACTGAAATTGCCAGAGTTTTCGGGCATGAATTTACCAAGGAACTATTTGATCTGCCAACCAAAGAATGGGCAGGTCCGGTAAAATCCGGATTTGGTTTTCACCTTGTTTATATCGTCCAGTTGATACCCGGGTCGGCTCCTTCGTTGACTGAAGTACGAAAAGCGGTCGAGGGAGAATGGTTGGCTGAACAACGAAAAATTGCCAATCAGCGATTTTTCAAGATACTTCAGGATCGCTACACCGTCGAAATCTATGATGACGGGTCATATGGAAACGATGAAAAAGCGAAATTACAATGAATATTCATCGTCTTGTCCTGATAATATCGTTATTTTTCAATATGGCATCGGCACCTGTTTATGCAGATGTAATACGTCCAGCCTATCTTGAATTAACTGAAATCTCGTCAGATAATTGGGACTTACTCTGGAAAGTGCCTGCCAATGGTTCCCGAAAACTGGCGCTTCAAGTGAAATTCCCGCCGACCTGCAAAGAAGGGGATCGCGGATCACAGTTTGTCGCAGCTGCCTATGTCGAACGTTGGCGTTTGAGATGTGAAGATGGACTGATCGGCAAGCAAGTGGTTATATCCGGGCTTACAAGCTCAAGAACGGATGTTCTTGTTCGTATCATCCGAGATCCGGGGATGGAACAGCTAATTCGATTAACTCCTTCAAATTCAACTTTTATCATCAAGGCTGAAGAAAGTTTTTTCGAAATATCAACAACTTATCTGATGCTTGGTTTTGAGCATATTCTTGCCGGTTTTGACCACTTGCTGTTTGTTATGGCACTGCTGTTTTTGGTAGGCAATTGGCCGCGGTTGATCGGGACGATTACCACATTCACCGTTGCTCACAGCATTACACTGGCCGCAGCCTCAATTGGCTTGGTCAATGTTCCCCAGGCACTTGTCGAGGCATTAATCGCATTGAGTATCGTTTTTGTGGCGATTGAAATATTACATTCACACGGAGGAAGGTTTGGTATTGCGGCTCGTATGCCCTGGCTTGTCGCCTTTATTTTCGGCCTGCTTCACGGTTTTGGATTTGCTGGCGCATTGAGTGAAATCGGCCTGCCACAGCATGCCATTCCTCTTGCCTTGTTGTTTTTTAATATAGGGGTGGAACTCGGGCAACTCACTTTTGTGATGGCAACTCTTGGTCTGCTATACATTGGCAAATCGGTAATCGATCTGTCTAGAAACAAAGTTACCATCTGGCAATTAGTCGCAGCTACCGCTCAACCCGCAGCTTATCTGATTGGAAGCCTTGCGATGTTTTGGGTAGTAGAGCGTACTTACAATTTTGTTGTGTGAGCTAATTTGCAGGGACATGATCTACTGCATTTGATGAAACTATGCATCACTGGCAGCATTTACGTAAAAATTAGCTCCCCAA
>JAAEMP010000169.1 GCA_024225445.1 Hyphomicrobiales bacterium
ATGAGGCTATGAAGCAGAAAACGGCCCTGCGATTATCACCCTATCCAAACCGCACTACAAACGCTTTGATATAGCAGGATACCTTGACAATGGTCATGCAATCAGGAGCGAATAGCGACCGGTGCCGGTGCGCCGCCCCGCGGAGGCCGGGCGTCAGCCCGAATAGCCGTGAGCAAAATAAAGGAGTTCTGCTCACAGTTGCATCACATTCTTTCCAGCCATGCCGGCAAATCGAACGCCGCTGAGGTTGGCCATCTCCTGTTTCCAGGTCGTGATATCGCGCGGTGACATATCCAAGATATTATTGTGACCGCAGGCGCGTGCCAGCACCTGCATCAATTCGACCGATGCTCCAAAATAGCGCGCAAGTTTTTCTGCGCCAGTCTGGACGTCAAGACGTGCACGCAACTCCGGTTTTTGCGTTGCAACGCCCACCGGACAATTGTTTGAATTACACATGCGTGCGGCAATGCAACCAACAGCTTGCATGGCAGAATTCGAAACAGCAACAGCATCGGCTCCCAGTGCAATCGCCTTGACAAAGTCTTCTGCAACACGAAGGCCGCCGGTGATAACCAACGTCACCTCACGTCCCGCTTTGGTATCCAGATGCTTTCTGGCGCGCGCCAGTGCCGGGATGGTGGGCACCGAGATATGATTTCTGAATATCAGGGGTGCCGCACCTGTCCCACCGCCACGTCCGTCCAAAATGATGTAGTCAGCACTCGCTTCAAGAGCAAAGTCGATGTCATCTTCAATATGATTTGCTGATAATTTGAAGCCAATGGGAATACCGTGGGAACGTTCTCTGACTTCATCTGCCAACTTTCGAAAATCGCTGGGTGTTACAAGGTCTTTAAAGGTCGAAGGCGAAATTGCAGCCTGACCAGGTTCCAATCCGCGAACTTCCGCAATTTTTCCCTGTACCTTGTCACCCGGCAAATGGCCACCAGTTCCTGTTTTTGCACCTTGTCCACCTTTGAAATGAAAAGCCTGAACCCGCTCAACCAGTTCAGGTTTCCATCCAAACTTCGCCGAAGCAAGTTCGTAGAAATAGCGTGAATTTTCTGCCTGTTCCTCGCTCAGCATTCCCCCTTCACCAGAACAGATGCCGGTTCCCGCCAGCTCCGCGCCGCGAGCCAGGGCAACCTTGGCTTCTTCCGAAAGGGCGCCATAACTCATGTCTGAAACGAACAACGGAATGTCGAGTTGCAAGGGCTTTGCTGCACGCGGACCAATGATAACCGACGTAGAAACGCGGTGATCGTCCAGCAATGGTTTACGCGCCATTTGGGCAGGCAGGATCTGAATGTCATCCCAGTGCGGCAAATCTTTGCGCGCAACACCCATCGACCCCATTTCACCATGATGCCCAAGCTTGGACAGTCCGTCCCGGGCAAGTTCGTGTATGCGCACGACTGTCGGCTCTTCCGGTGTGGGAGTTGGCGTGGGCACACCGGAAGCCGGCTTTGGTTTGGGTGCGGGGTCGCCAACATTTAGCGTACCCATCCTCGCATGTGTGCCATCACAGAACGGAGCATCAGCTGTAGCCTTACATTGGCAAAGTGCTGCACTTTCTGTCTTCTCCGCAGTGAACTTCAGCGGCGTGATGTCTGTTCCTGCATGAGACCCATCGCAAAATGGTTGGCTCGCTGACTTGCCGCATCGGCACCAAAAATAATCTTTGCCTGCTTCCAGATCGACTTTTGTTGGTGCTTTGGCTGCAATGATGGGCGTGTTGATATTTGACATGATGAGGTTCCTAGTTGAGTTCGGCACGATTATGTGGTGCGAAGAAATCGATATCCGGACCAACCGGAACAACAAGTGAGGGATTCACGGTTACGTGGCTGCCATAATAATGTTTCTTGATGTGATCCATGTACACCGTCGCCGCCACACCGGGTTGCTGAAAAAGGTCACGAACGTAGTTTGAAAGATTTGGATAGTCCACAATGCGCCGGATGTTGCATTTAAAATGGCCTACATAAACCGGGTCAAAGCGCACCAGTGTCGTAAACAGCCGCCAGTCTGCTTCGCTCATAGTGGCCCCTGTCAGATAACGTTGTTTACTCAACTTGTCTTCCAGCCAATCGAGTGTCTCAAATAATGGATGGACAGCTTCCTCATAAGCTTCTTGCGTTGTAGCAAAGCCAGATTTGTAAACACCGTTGTTGACAGTGTCATAGATGCGTTCATTGAGCTGATCAATTTCCTGGCGGAGCGCTGCGGGATAATAATCACCCGTCTTCGCTCCGATGCCATCGAAGGCTGAGTTAAACATTCGAATGATCTCGGGCGATTCATTGGAGACGATGGTATTTGTTTTCTTGTCCCACAAGACCGGTACTGTCACCCGGCCGGAATAATCAGATTTGGCAGCCGTGTAGACCTGATAAAGAAACTGGGCGTTGTTGACGTTGTCACCGATTGACCCATCGCCCGGATCAAAAGTCCAGCCATCTTCGGCCATGTGCCAATGCACCACTGAGACGGAGATCAGTTTTTCCAATCCCTTGAGGGCGCGAAATATCATCGTCCGGTGAGCCCATGGGCAGGCATGAGACACATAGAGATGATAGCGACCTGCCTCGGCCTTGAAACCGGCTTCACCGCTTGGCCCGGCGGAACCGTCGGCCGTGATCCAGTTGCGAAATTGCGGTGCCTTGCGGACAAAACGTCCGTCGCTGTTCTTGGTATCATACCATTGGTCGACCCATTTTCCGTTTTGTAATAGTCCCATAATTTCTTCCTCGACAGTTGTGACAGACTTCTTCTATGACTTCAGCGGTGACTGATCACGATGGCCATAGACAGCAATGGCTGCCAAAAGGCCAAGAATGATCGCGGGAAATGCGGAAGGGCTGAGGATCAGCAAATGCGCCAGCGTAGCACCAATCATGGTGCAAAGCAGGAGTGCGGCTCCATGCAACTGGCGACCGGGTATCCAAAGCAAGATCGCGCCACCAACCTCAATTAGCCCGGTTACATACCTGAACCATTGGCCTACGCCGATGGCCTCAAAAGTGCGAACCATCATTTCGGCACCTGCCAACTTGGCAACACCAGCAGCAATGAAGGCAACGCTTAGCAATATTTTGACGGCCGGCAGACCGTATTTTTGAATGATGTGCATGAGTATATCTCCAATGGCTGTTTGCTTTATCCAACATATATGTTCTATTTTCAACAAGGAGACAGAAATTTGAGAACGCATCGTTCTAATATGGAGAACTGATATGGGGCAGATTGAAGACCTGAGATTATTCACCATCATCGTGGAACAGGGCAGCATCTCACGGGCTGCTGATACAATAAACATCGCCAAATCTGCCGTGAGCCGTCGCTTGAGCCTGCTCGAGCAACGATATGGTGCCCGTCTGATCAACCGCGAACCGGGCAACTGGGAAATTACGGCAACCGGACACGAACTCTACCAACGCGTATCCAATGTTGTGAACGACGTCGACGAGATTGAAAGTGATTTCACCCAGGCAACCCAGACCCTTGCAGGCCCCTTGACAGTTTCCCTACCCCGCGAATTTGGTCTGTCATTTCTCAATCCATCGCTGATGATCTTCAAGGCACGGCATCCTGAAATACAGTTGATGGTCGACTTTGATGACCACAAAGTTGACCTGTCACGCGACAACTATGACTTCGCAATCCGTATTACACCTGATGTGGGTTCCGATATCGTGGCAAAACGAATCGGCTCTTCTGAACACAAGGTCTTCGCGTCACCTTCATATCTTGCACGCAAAGGAACGCCAACCAGTCTGAGTGAACTGAAAGGTCATGATCTTCTTCAGTTTGGACCATCCAGACGGTCAAACTGGATGTTCAAAAATATCTCGGGTAAAGCACAAACTTTTGAATTCCAGCCATCGTTAAACTCTAACAGCGGAATGTTCCTCCTTGAGGCCACTCTGACAGGATTGGGAATTGCCCGGCTTCCTGACTTTATCTGTCAGCCCTCCATAGCTGCGGGCACTGTGATCCCAATCCTTACAGACCTGGTCACACCCGAATTTGGAATTTACCTGGTTCATTCTGAAGGGCGACGTCTCAACCGTCGCATGCGACTATTTGCCGAACAAATGGAAACAGCATGTTTGGCCCAAAGGCATCAATTTTCTTGCTAGAGTATATTTGATGGGGTCAAATCTATCCACACGATTTCATAAACTTGCAGCACTGCGCGATGCCTGTTCATACTGGCCAGACAATGAACGCAGCACCGTCGCAATATGGGATAGCTCTTCCTCATCCAGCCCAAGCGATTTTATGCTCTCAACCAGCAATGCTTCTCTGATTTCTCGATATTTTTCGCAAGCAGCCTGACCACTCCTGGTAATCGTGGCGATTTTTTCCTTCCCCCGCTTACCCGTATTGATTAACCCGATGCCCTCAAGTTTCTTGATTGAGTAATTTACCAGATGCGTATCCTCGATATTGAGTACCAGGCACAGATCAGCCAGAGATTTTGCCCGATCCCGATGGTTGATCGAATGAAGTACCAGAATATCATTTGCCGCAAGTCCGGCAAAACCGCTGGCAGCCGCTGCGCACATCATCCAGCGCTGATAAGCGTTATTGGCAATATTCAGTGCAAACTCTATCTCCGACAGCGCCGGCATTGCCCCGGACGCCAAATGCTCTGCTGAAACCACCGGGCCAATTCCCTTGCCTGGTTTCATATCTGAGCGATGTTTATCCGATTTTTCCACTGAATTGCCCATCAAATGATTCCTTATTATCAAATTTTTATTGACATTTTATCGATAAATTGTTGATGTTAGCAAGCAAAAAGAAATATAAACCGGAAACACGGAACAAAACAATGGGCAAATGGGATTTTTGGATAGACCGCGGCGGCACGTTTACCGATATTGTTGGTCGCGATTCACAAGGTAGACTTTATCCCCATAAACTGTTGTCGGAAAATCCTGAAAACTATCGCGATGCTGCGGTGCAGGGCATCCGAGACTTGCTGAAAGTCAAATCCGGCGAACCAGTTCCAACCACTCGGATTGCCAGTGTAAAAATGGGAACGACTGTTGCCACCAATGCGTTATTGGAACGCAAGGGCGAGCCTACTGCACTGCTGATTACAAAAGGCTTTGGCGACGCCCTTCGAATAGGCTATCAAGCCCGTCCCGACATTTTTGCCAAAGAAATTATTTTACCCGAGCAACTATACTCCAAGGTCATAGAGATTGACGAACGCATTCTTTCGGATGGAACAATCGAAAAAGTGCCAGAACCAGGCCAGGTGATTTCCGCTCTCGAAGAAATAAGAAGTGAAGGCTTCGACAGCATTGCCATTGTCTGTATGCATTCCTGGAAATATCCCGATCACGAACAGCAAATTGCCAAACTCGCGCGCGATATGAAGTTTTCGCAAGTTTCCGTCAGCCACGAAACCACCCCGCTCGTCAAACTCGTTAGCAGGGGTGACACCACCGTGGTCGATGCCTATCTGTCGCCAATTCTGCGACGCTATGTTGAACAGCTTGCAAAAGAGCTGGGTATCAAATTCCAGACCACACCAGATCAAACGCGGGAAACGGCAAATCAGGACAATGCTTCCGCGAAGCTAATGTTCATGATGTCGTCAGGCGGGCTAACAGCTGCGCAGATGTTTCAAGGCAAGGATGCAATTCTCTCCGGTCCAGCCGGCGGCGTTGTCGGCGCTGTTGAAACTTCCCGGCTTGCCGGATTTGACAGGATGATAGGTTTTGACATGGGCGGCACCTCGACAGATGTCTGCCATTATGATGGCGAACTTGAACGCGCTTTCGAAACTGAAGTCGCGGGAATCAGAATGCGCGCGCCGATGATGCGCATTCATACCGTTGCCGCTGGCGGCGGTTCAATTCTTCATTACAAAGATGGACGGTTCCAAACCGGTCCGGATTCAGCTGGAGCCAATCCAGGCCCGGCCTGTTACCGGCGGGGCGGGCCTCTTGCGGTCACCGACGCAAATGTCATGGTTGGTAAATTGCGACCGGAATTTTTTCCCTCGATATTTGGTCCCGACCAGGATCAGGCGCTGGACCGGGAAACTGTGCGCGATCATTTTACTCGATTGGCAGACAGGATCGGTAATACAAAACCAGAGGAAGTAGCTGATGGGTTTCTGAAAATCGCCGTTGAAAACATGGCTAATGCCATCAAAAAAATCTCGGTTCAACGTGGATATGATGTCACCCAATATGTACTGAACTGTTTTGGTGGCGCAGGCGGACAGCATGCCTGTGCTGTTGCTGATTCTTTGGGAATTCAAACAGTGCTGATCCATCCTTTTTCAGGTATTTTGTCAGCCTATGGTATGGGTCTGGCAAAAGTTCGCACCACCAAAACACATGCGCTTATTGTCAAATTGCAACCTGGTCTGGAATCCAGACTCGAGGAAATCAATAACGCGCTCCAGTCTGAATCTGCAAACGATCTGAAAAAGCAGGGGATAAAAGAACAGGAAATAACAAGTTATTCCAGAGCACACATTCGTTATGATGGTACTGATACGCCAATATCTGTACCGCTCGCCAGCATAGGCGAAATGACCAGCACATTTGAAAAAACCCATAGGAAACAATTTGGCTTCGTATTTGAAAACAAGCCACTGATTGTTGAGGCATTGGAGGTCGAGGCGGTGGGGCGCGGCGCGAAAATCGACGAAATCATCCATCATACGAACGAGATATCCCCTGCACCATCGGATAAACAACCGGTATTCTCAAACGGCACCTGGCATGATGCTGCTATTTTCAAGCGTGATGAATTACAACCGGGCAATAAGGTCACCGGTCCGGCGCTGATCATTGAACCTCACCAGACAATTGTCATCGAACCCGGTTGGGGTGCCAGTATCAATTCACGCCAACACATTTTGTTAAGCCGTGTCGAGACGCTTTCACGCACAGCGGCACTAGGCACAAATGCCGATCCTATCATGCTGGAAGTATTCAACAATCTGTTCATGTCAATTGCTGAACAAATGGGGGTTACCCTGCAAAATACTGCCTATTCGGTAAATATCAAAGAGCGTCTGGATTTCTCGTGTGCCGTATTTGCGGCCGACGGAACCCTGGTTGCCAATGCACCCCATATGCCGGTGCATCTGGGCAGCATGGACCGTTCTGTTGAAGCAATCATTACCCAGAATCGGGGCGACATTCATCCAGGTGATGTTTTCGTTCTCAATGCGCCTTATAATGGCGGCACACATTTGCCAGATATTACGGTTGTAACACCGGTATTTGATGATCAGGAAAAGGAAATTCTGTTCTACACCGCCTCCCGCGGTCACCACGCCGATATCGGCGGCATGGCACCAGGTTCAGCTACGCCTCGTGCCACCCATCTGGATGAAGAAGGTGTGCTGATCGACAATTTTCGCCTGGTTGACAAGGGACTTATCCGCGAGGCGCAGATGCTTGAACTGCTTTCCAGCCACATCTGGCCAGCCCGAAACCCGGCCCAGAACATGGCAGACATGCGCGCACAAATCGCTGCAAATGAAAAGGGTGTGCTGGAACTTCGCAAAATGGTGCAGCATTTTGGTCTGAATGTTGTCCAGGCCTATATGGGCCATGTTCAGGACAATGCTGAAGAAAGTGTACGTGGTTTTATTGATGCCCTTAGCGACTGCGAATATACCTACCCCACCGACAATGGACAGCAAATCAAGGTCAGGATTTCCGTTGATAAAACAAAGCGGCAAGCAACCGTGGATTTCACCGGCACCTCACCAGTCGCCAAAAACAATTTTAACGCGCCAGAACCTGTTACCCGCGCAGCGGTACTATATGTATTTCGCCTGATGGTCGAGAATTCAATACCAATGAATGCGGGATGCCTAAAACCGATCAATATTATTATTCCCGATGACTGCATGTTGCGTCCGCAATATCCGGCCGCTGTGATCGCCGGCAATACCGAAACAAGCCAGCAGGTCACCAATTGCCTGTTAATGGCGCTCGGCGTTTTGGCCAACGGTCCCGGCACAATGAACAATCTCACCTATGGCAATGAACGTTACCAGAATTATGAAACGATTTGCGGCGGAGCACCCGCCGGGCGCATGAACAACGGTTATGGATTTTCCGGCCCCAGCGCGGTACATGTGCACATGACAAACACCCGAATGACCGATCACGAAATACTTGAGATGCGTTACCCGATTGTCGTTGAAGAATTTTCAATTCGAAAAGGTTCAGGTGGCAGGGGAAAATACAATGGTGGCGACGGTACAACCCGCATTTTGCGTTTCCTGGAGGACATGCAGTGCGCAATACTGTCTTCCAGTCGAATTGAGCCTCCACGCGGACTGGCAGGCGGAGGCGACGGTGAAGTCGGTTCAACTTTGATCCGGCGCCTGTCAGGTGAGTTGGATAAACTGAAACATTGTGATCAAACCAGTGTCAGCGCAGGCGAAGCGGTAATTGTCAACACGCCTGCTGCAGGTGCATACGGGTCGAAGAACAAGTGATATCGACCCTTCAATTAACCCAAAACATATAGCTGACGGGGCAACTGCTCTAATTTCGACATCTTTCCAGTAGAAACAATCATGTTTTCTACCATGCTGACTATGAAAACCCACTCGCGGTCTTTTAATCCAGTTCGGCTTCGTCTCACCTATTTGGTTATTCGAGCTTCGACGGTATTGTAATATAATTCCTCAGGCGGTGTCAGGTCGGTTTCGTCAACATCGACATTGAATGTGATTGTTGCATTCCCGTTCATTTTCACGGTATTTGCAACGATAATACTGAAAGGGGACGTGGTATTAACCGCTCCCTCACCGTTGATATCCACATCATGTCTTCCAAAATACAATATTCCCTCAAAAAGGGTGGAGGAATTTCCCGAAAACTGACTGGACACGCCTGATATTGGTGAATTGGGATCAAAGTAGAAAACAAATCCTTCCAATCTTCCTGAGCGAATAACCCGGGTCACGCAGGCAACTCAACTCGATGCGCTCGTCTAAATCGAGCTGACTATATCTTTTTCCCATCGCACAACCACCCAATAGGATGCACTTGGTTTGTGAATCTAGCAATTATTTGTTCAATACGTTAAGAATAATTACAATCTTTGCCTGTATTCTTGGGGCATGGACGAAAATAATCTAAAAATCGGCAATATCAGGCCACCTTCTGGCAACCAGTTATCTGGCCAGGGCAATGGTGAGATATGTCCCAGTGATGATGAGCATAAGAAGGAACGACGGACTTCCCCGCGAAATCACGTACTAAAACCAGCCGCAATCAAATTCGATCACAACTTTGCAAATGTTCCATGCGTAATTCGCAATTTATCGGAAATTGGTGCGCTGGGAGAAATCGCCACTGAATTTGAGATTCCGCAACATTTTGCCATGCGTATTCCAATGAACGAGTATGAAGTTAACTGCCAGATTACCTGGCGGAATGGCCGCCAGATCGGAATAGGCTTTGTCAGCGGAAAACGCCAAACGTCCTCGAAAAAAATTCAATATGTCAAGGCTACATCAGCCAGCACCAATCGGATATCAAGCAGGAACTGTATCACCGGCAACACTGCACCTTTGTTAGACAGGCTCAAAACACAACCTGGCCCGACTCGCCTATCATCCACCGAAAAGACCAGTTTCGGCAAACGTAAATAAACTGCAGAAGGCAATTCAGATTTTGACCCGAAATAATCGACTGGTAATAATTGCAGCTTCAGTCTCTGTATTGATCCTGCTGTTTTCGGCATCTCCGGGTGCTGCACAAACCTGCAGTTTCACCAATACCGGACTGGATTTCGGCACTGTCGACCTCTCCAGCGGGGCCCGAGTACGCACTACTGGTACGTTCACCGCAAGCTGTAGCGGCACTCCGCGCAGAAGAGTCCGCGTATGTGCCAATTTTGGTTCAGGAACCGGTAACATCAATCCTTCTGGAAATCCAAGATACATGGTTGGAGGAGCCAATCTTCTCAACTACAATATCTTCAAGAATGGTAGCTATAACAGGAACAGGGTTTGGGGATCTGACGTCTGGCCATACCCCCCTAGACCAAAGATGATATATGTGAGGCTCAACGGTTCGGGTAATGGTTCAACAAGTGTCCCGATTCGGGGTGAAATTTATGCGGGACAGTCCGGGACACCGGCTGGGTTTTATCTGTCCAGTTTTTCAACTTACCACACTCTGATATCCTACGCCTATCGCCGTACGAATGCGGGTAGATGTCGTGTGATATCCGGACTTGGCGGGGTTTATGTGCCGTTCAATGTTCAGGCAAATGTTGTGGGAGCTTGCACGGTCTCGGCATCCAACCTGAATTTTGGCACGGCGGGTACGCTAACCTCCAATGTCGACACGACCAACACTATCTCTGTCAGCTGTTCCAACCTCACGCCCTATTCAATCGGACTGGATGGAGGGCTAAGTGGTTCTTCAGATCCAACCTTGCGCAAAATGGTCAATGGCCCGTCCGATATCACCTATGGGATTTACCAGAACAGTGCCCACACAATCCCCTGGGGCAACACAACCGGAACAAACACAATCAGCGGCGTTGGAAATGGTACAACCCAGAATTATACTGCTTATGGACGCGTAGCAGTTCAAACAACGCCTGAACCGGGCACCTACTCGGATACAATAATTGTCACAATGACATATTGATACCGCAGGTCATTTACCGAACGGGTTTC
>JAAEMP010000170.1 GCA_024225445.1 Hyphomicrobiales bacterium
AAATCACTGCCATTCGAAGTCGCGCGCTACAACATCAGCTTCGATCTACGCCTCTTGCTAATACTATTAACGGAAATTTCACCGTGCTCAGCCGGGTGCAAAAATGGTACGCCCTAGGGGAATCGAACCCCTCTTTCCAGGTTGAAAACCTGGCGTCCTAACCGATAGACGAAGGGCGCTGAACGCGTGGGTTATAGATGCGTTTTTGGCGCGCATCAAGCCAAAAAATCGGCTTTGCTGATGTTTTTTCATACAGGGGCGATGGTGAGAAAACAGATATGCTGGTTGATTTTGCAAAACCTCAGGTCTTGCGTTTGCGTCTGGTTTTCCTGCGGCATGAATAGTGCCAGTCACGTTTTGGACCGGTATCGACATGTACTGATTTTGTCCGGCAATAGGTGCCGATTCCGCCACGTCCGGGCACGGTGCGCAGGAATTTTGCCAGGTCCCATTTTGAAACACCCTCAACCTGAATATCGACCGCCCGGCAATAGATGTGCATCGAATTGCGTGCACCGCCGGCCCGGCGATTGCGCGAGGGGCTTCGGTAGCCCGATGATACTACCGGTTTTTTACCATATCTGGCTTCGACAACCCGCAAAATCCGTATGACACCCGGTGATATACAATCAACATTGACCCCGCTATGCTGGGTCATTATGCCATTCACCGATAGCCTTGCCATGCCGGTAACGGAGGCCAGCTTGATGTTTTCATCGCTCTTGTTGTTTTTAACCCCGGGCAAATTAGCCAATGCCGGTGTCATCGGCGGCAAGGTTTCACGATTGGCCCGCGAGGCTGTGCGGCTGGAAAGCAGAATCGAGTTTTGCCGGTCATCATCTGGTTTTTTTCTGGCTTCGGCATTCTTTCTTGAGCGCTGCTTTAACAGCGCAAAAAATCCCGGCCTCTTTGCCACAACCGGCTTTTTATCCGGCGTATCTGCTGGAGCTTTCACATTGCTGGTAATAGTTGCGTTATCGACTATTTTGCCGGATGAATTATCCATCGCGGCAATTGCACCGGCTTGAACCGGGCGTATTTGCTGGACGCCGGCCGCTTCCACCGGATTGTTTGATTGCTCCTCGACAGGATCGCTTGTCTGATTGTCGACAACCCGAACATCCGGTTTCTTCGCCGGGCGTTGAAACAGCAGGGCCAGTACCCCGGATTTATTTTCTGAACTGGTGGAGGAAGCTGGAGGCCGTTGGTTACCAGGATTTGACTTTTGCCGATAGGCTGAAGCTTCGTTCCCGGAAATGTCCTGGCGTTGCGCAAGCTGCTTTTGCTGAGGCGGCGTTTCCTCGATTGTCGGGTTGAGCCGGGTTGACGGGGTCTCAGCACTATAGCTTGTAACAGTTGATTTTACCGGACTGACCTGGGGTATGGAAACGACATCACCCTGATCATTTGGTAACAGCAATTGTTTGTCGCTGCCTGGATCATTCGATTGAGCCCGCCGGTCAGGGTTTTCCCTGATGTCGGCAGGTTGCGGGTTCATTTGCATGCTGGTTGGGGGAGCCGATGATACACAGGCGGATAATCCCAGCAATGCACCGCACAGTAATGCGTGCTTGAGCAATAGCTGCGCTGCCGCCAAATCAAATCTCTTGCAGTCAATATTCAATTCGCGTTCGCCCATACCATTATGCTGTGAAGCACACAGATTCTGAGAATAATTGCCCTGGCGCTGTCAATTGTTTTTATCTCAACCTGACAGCATTCAACTTTACGGTTGTGAGGATGAATTCCGGATTATCTAGGATCCCTCTGCATTAACCACACAATCGGTTTGAGCGCACGCGCTCATATTTGTTTTTTTTGCGGCCAAATTGGGGCAACAATAAGGATGTCATAGTGAAAGCCAGCCCGTTTTCCCCTTCCTCCTACCATTCTCCTTCATTTGCCATGCTGGTCCATGGTTCCCGGGGCGATTTGGCCTCACCCTTTTGCAGCAATTCAATCGAGATATTGTCCGGCGAACGCACGAAGGCCATCCGGCCATCGCGCGGCGGGCGGTTGATGGTTACACCCTTGTCCATCAGGTTCTGGCAGGTCTCATAGATATCATCAACAGCGAATGCCAGATGGCCAAAATTCCGGCCACCGGCATTTTCTCCCGCCTCCCAGTTGTAGGTCAGTTCGAGGGTTGGTGCACGTGAAGTGGATTCGCTCACATCTTTTGTCGTTTCAAGGTCGTCGTTTGCCGCCAGAAAAACCAGCGTAAACCGGCCTTGTTCAAATTCATTACGGTAAACCTCCACCATACCCAGCTTATCGCAATAAAACTCGAGTGAATGCTCCAGATCGTTGACGCGTACCATTGTGTGCAGATATTTCAAGGGAACTCTCCGGGTCTTGTAAACGATGGCGAAATGGCAAGAAGCGGCAATTCTTTGCAAAAATACCGTGGCGAAATGTGAAAATTCATATTTACCCACAGAAAACTCGTATTTTTTGCCGTTTTCAAAATTTTGCTTGCAGCCCTGCGCCATTGCAATGTTAGTATCTACGGAAATCAATGTGATTCTAATGTGACAAAATCAGGGTAGCAACAATTTTTGTTCCGCGCGACAGAATATTTGGAATTCGATGAATTCACGATATCCGGCCATAGCAACTAGAAAGTCGAGGTTGGTAGTCCCGATTGTCATGTGAACAGGTAAGTGGTGTAATGTGGCTTCAGTTAATTTCGGACAAGGTTCGAAGAGTATGCTTGGATCAGGAATGACTGAAAAAATAAAATTAGAGGGCTTTTAGTTATGGGGGCCAGTGATATTTCGGGCAAAAGCCCAGGTGTTGTCACGGTAAGAGATGAATCTAATTCAGTCGGACAGGTTGTAGACCATTCGACGCAATTGCCTGTCGACATCATCGAAGTAGTTGGCACCATCAAGTGGTTTGATATTTCAAAGGGATTTGGATTTATCGTTCCAGATGCCGACTTGCCGGATATTTTATTGCATGTAACCTGTTTACGCCAGGACGGTTATCAGACTGCGCTGGAAGGTGCCCGTATCGTTTGTGAGGCGGTAAAAGGGCAAAAAGGGTTGCAGGCATTACGAATTATTTCGGTTGATGAATCGACAGCTGTTAATCCGGCGCAAAACACAGAATCACGAACCCATGTTGATGTGAAACCTGAAAGTAACCTCGAAAGAGTGCAGGTAAAATGGTTTAACCGCAACAAAGGCTATGGCTTTGTCAATCGGGGAGATGACAAGGATATTTTTATCCACATGGAAACACTACGAAGGTTCGGGTTGACCGAACTGCGGCCTGGCCAGTATGTGATGGTGCGCTTCGGAAATGGACCCAAAGGCCTGATGGCCGCAGAGATTTATCCCGATGGCGACGTTTCCCAACCCAAAAAGCACTAACCGTTTCAGGCTTTTTTGCAAACCGGCGTATAGGTTAACCGGCGTATAGGTTAATTGTCACCACCGCTTGACTGCCTGAAAGACCGCATTCACAATAATATTACTATATCGTGTCAAAAAACTCTCGATTTCCCACAAAAAAACCCAATTTGACGCGACATGCTTTGAAATTCAGCACCGAAGAACAATGAAGAAACCAATCAAATCGATTCTCGCAATTCTGGCTTGCCTGTTGGTATTTTGCAGCGGCATTGGACCTTTCATCAACATCAACGCCCTGGCCCAGTCGCAATTGCTTGAAAGCGAGCCGCTGGAAATCATAACATCGCGCGGCACCTATGTTTTTGCTATAGAAATAGCTGACCAGCCTGAAGAGCGCGCAACTGGATTGATGAACCGGGAAAAACTCGACCCGCGCGGTGGAATGTTGTTTGTCTTCGATCAACCAGATAATATTCAAATGTGGATGAAAAATACACTGATATCCCTCGACATGATATTTATTGATGAGGGGGGCAGGATAATCAAAATAGCTCAACACACCGTTCCTCATTCTCTGGATGTCATTAATTCGGGAAAAAATTCTTCTTTTGTATTGGAACTGGCCGGTGGCATGAGTGCGTTTATCGGATTGAAACCCGGGGACAATCTAAAACACAGATTATTTGAAACTGGAGCGAAAGATTCTGATTAGGTCATAGACTCATAAACAGGATTTCGACCCTGCTTATGGGGCTATGACCTAAACCGCAAGTGCCCTATTCAGCGGTTTCCGAAATGGGTGATGCGGAATTCAGTAAATCGGTCAATATTGCCATATAGTGGGCATTGATAGTATCAATTACTTCCCGGTATTTACTGTTTGAACCCGGATTGCCATCCTGATCGGCGTCGCTCGTGTTTTGCCAGCGTTCTTTAACCGCCTGGATAGTTTCACCCTGAATGACAAGTGTTTTTATGAAAGTCTGGCGCGAAAACTCGTTTTCCCAAACATATTGGCTGGTAAATTTTTCCGCTTTTTCAACCGTATTGTTACTCAAGTCATTACTCCTTGACTGAATATGCCATATATAGATAGAAATGGGGCGACATCAAGAGTGGTATTCACCGCCAATAACAGGATCTGACATTTAAGGCGGTTAACCCTTATTTGAACATTGCAATGAAATGGGCCATTTGAACTGGTGCTACAGCGATATTCATTATAAGTGTATGGAATGTTAGTAACAAAACAAAGTCAGTTGGATGATTGGTACGAGATTGCTGCCAATAATTCCGATATCAGACGATGGCTTTCACCCAAGGCATTTCTGATTCCTCCCAGCCTGGGCAAGGATACTTGGGAAGCCATGCATTTTCTTGTCGGTGAAGCGCTGGTAACGTTGCGTTTTGATCGTTCCCGACTGGAAGCAGAAGTTGCCATGTATAATTCCGGCACCGTTGCTGACGGGGCTGCAGCACTTAACGAAGCTTATGAAATCGGTTACAAGTCCGGCCCCTGGCGCGCCTTGCGCTCAGCCTGTTGTGTGACAAATCAGCGGTCAATGAAGTTGAATCGGAAAGTATTCGGTGAACCCTGGGGTATTTCTACCGATTCTGCATGGGATGCCGGCCTGGGAGAGTGGGTCGATGAGGCTCACTATCGACGAATGCGCGGTGTTAAAGTCTGATATTGTGATAACTGAATTTCTGCGTAGCTGATTTTGATATTCACAAATTGCCGGCAATTTAAACAATCAAAATACTGCTGCCAGATATTGCCCGGTGAATTTCCTTACAAGATATTGTTTAAAATTGAACATAATGTGCAAAGAATCTGTTCTCCAACATCTCTAAAAGTTTCCTGAATCCATCTTCAACACCTTAAATTTTAACAATGTTTGTGCATCCTGACGCTGTATTTCTTGCGCAAGGGGCGAAATAATGAGCAAACAAATCACGGGCTTGGGACAGTTAAAGAAGCACAAATTCAATAGGTGGGTAACTCTAGGGCAATCGACATTTCTGATTTTTGCCTTTCTTCTTTTCTCTGCCGCAATGCCATTAATGATAAACATCCATGCCAATGCCCAGGTAGTAAAGGCACAGGGTGTATTTGATTTCACGGCGGTGAAGGGCAAACCGAAAACTATTCGAAGCGATCAGGCTTTTGAGGAAATTGTAGTAGGCAATCCGGAAATTGCCGATGTTCAGCCCTTGACAGATCGTTCATTTTATCTGCTTGGCAAAAAGCTTGGTACAACCAGGGTCGCATTATTTGATAATAACCGTGCCCTGGTGGGAACGCTGGATGTTGAAGTCACCCTTGATGCGGCTCAGCTTCGAAAAGCCATTCGCAGAAATGTTCCCCATTCAAACATCAAGGTGACCACCGCAAACGGGCGAATTTTGCTTTCGGGAACTGCCAAGGATTCAGTCTCTGCCAAGAGGGCGGAACAGATTGCCGCTCAATATTCGAAGGATCAGGATGTTATTAATTCTGTTACCCTGACTTCCTCTCAACAGGTGCAATTACAGGTACGTTTTATTGAGGCAAGTCGTGATGCCCGCCGTAATCTGGGTGTCAAAATCGGCAAGCTGGCAAAAGCAAGCGGCGTCAAGACCTGGGGCCTGACTTCTGAAACAGGTATCAATATTGGTGAGATAATCGGCGAATTCGTCGGCAAGGGTCTTTCCGTTGATGTACTGATTGAGGCCATGGAGAGACGCGGTGTTGTTCGCGTATTGGCGGAGCCAAACCTGGTTGCCCGCTCTGGTGAGAAGGCAAATTTTCTTGCCGGGGGCGAAATTCCAATTCCGGTGGCAGCAGATGATGGTGTGGTAACGATAGAATTCAAGGAATTCGGTGTCGGGTTGGAGTTCACGCCGACTGTCATGGATGACGGCTTGATTTCCATGGTGATTGAACCGGAAGTCTCCCAAGTCGATACTTCCCTGAATTATAAAGTGAATGATATCAATATCCCTGGATTTTCAGTGCGCCGTGCGAAGACTTCCGTCGACTTGCGTTCTGGTCAGAGTTTTGTCATTGCCGGCCTTTTGCAGTCCAGTAACTCGATTCAAAACCATAAATTGCCGGGTCTTGGTAATCTGCCCATACTGGGAGCATTGTTTTCAAGCAAGGAATACAGAAAACATGAAACAGATCTCATCATCGTGGTCACACCGCATCTGGTAAGACCAATCGTCCCGGGAAACCGGATCGCCACCCCATTTGACGGTACCATACCACCAAGCACGTCGGAATTTGGTGTTCTGAACTCAGATGAAATTCATGTTGCATCCGTTGGCGCTGCCAACGCCAATAGACAAATTCAAATTGAAGCGGGCATTATCCGCTCCGGTCACATTATTGATTTGCCCGGATACTCGAATGTGGAAGGGCACTGACATGACCAGGATTCTAAAAACAACTGCAATTGTAGTGATTGCGATATTGCCGCTGACGGCGTGCCAGTATGAAGAATTGAATCGTAGCGAGTTCATGTCCGCATCCGCCGGCAATGCAATCGCCCACAATTCTGCACTGCAAATCATCGACCCGTGGCCGCGAATGGCCGGCAATAATGATTTAAGGGTTCCGGTGGGTAAATATGGTGGCGAACCCAAGACTGATGAAGGTCCGCCTTCACCCATCATCATTCAGGCATCAGGCGCCGAATAATAACAATAACAACTGTTGAAACGGGCATTCTTTGGAAATGGAAACGAAAATACGAGCAAAGTGTATTGCGCTGGTTTCAACTGATAGCGCATTCATCCAGTCAACAAAAACGGCTTTTGGGTCCTCGGATTCGATTAGTCTGATTACCATCGAAAAGCAGATTGACCAGATACATGGCGAACTTCATAATTCTGAAGCCTCGGTAGTTATTGTCGATCTTGATGCGAGCAAAATCAATGAGATTGAAGCGTTGCAGGCGGTAATGAAAAGGCTGACCGATAAAATTCCGGTAATTGTCATTACCCAACAATTTAATGCGGTCACCGTGCGAGTACTGATACAGATGCATGTCGCCGATTTTTTGGAAAAACCGGTAACAACGACCGATCTGGTTCGGTCTTGCGTCAGGGCTCTGAAAGACCCGGATGACATAGAAGAAAACAGTGAAGCAAATATTCATGCCTTTATGCCCGCTTCAGGTGGTGTTGGATCAACCACATTGGCCATTCAGACAGCATCCATTCTCCATTCAAATGCTGGCCATGGTAAATCAACATGCATCGTTGATTTGAACTTTCAGCACGGTGCCTGCGCTGAATACCTTGATATGGAGCCGCGGTTTGATATCGCAGAAGTTGAAAACAATCCGGATCGGTTGGACCGGCAACTGTTTGAGGTAATGTTGTCAAGGCACGAAAATGGTATTGCAGTGTTGGCGGCACCGGTCAGTCCGATGGAGATGCGCAGTTTCAATACAGATGTAGTGGTAAAAATTCTTGATCTTGCGGCCGCATATTTTGACAATGTTGTAATAGATCTGCCGCGCACCTGGTTTCCCTGGACAAAAACAGTTTTGCTTGGCACCAACAAGTTATTTATTGTTGCTGAAAAAACCGTTCCCTGCCTGCGCCATACGCAACGTTTGCTGGAGTCGGTAAATGCTGTAGCTGGCAAGGAAGTCTCGCCCAAAGTGATTGTAAATCGTTTTGTCAACAAGGCAAAAGGATCGGGAATTCAGCGTTCGGATATTGAAGATGTGCTGGGGGATAATTTTGTTGGCGGTGTGGCCAATGATTATTTTCTTGTGAACGAAGCAATTGACCGAGGCGTTCTGCTTGAGGAAATAAAGGCGGATAGCCAGGTGCTGCAAGATTTGAAAGCGATTATCCTGCCTGATCAGGTTGATGTTATCCAGGCTCGAACGGGAATTATGTCTTTGCCTGCGCGTCTGTTCAGAAAAGTCGGGTGAGGGAAATATCATGAGTAATCGTTTTTCTACCTTGCTGGCACGAAATGTTCCACAACCGCATATTGAAGCCCGTGATGTTTCTGAGGAGCCCAACCCGGATCTTGAAGATCCGGTCCCAGGTGATATCAGTTCCGGCGAGGATGCGGGCGGAGGTTTTGGCATCGCCGAACATACTTTAGAGTCATCAATCGAAGGTCCTGTACATTCAGACAGTGTGATTGATGCGCGTGTCCGCCTGCACCGGAAAATTATTGAGGAACTCAACCTTGTTGCTCTGGAGAAATTACCCCAGGACCAGATGCGCCGGGAGGTGAAGGATTTTGTACGCCTTACGGCCCGTGAAGAGAGAATGGCACTTAATGTCAGCGAAATGGAGGAACTGGTTTCCGATGTCGTAGATGAAATGATTGGGCTTGGTCCGCTGGAACCACTGATGCGCGATCCGACGATCAATGATATTCTGATCAACGGCCACGAGAATTGCTTTGTTGAAAAAAGCGGTAAACTGCAGAAAGTCCATGTGCCATTCAAGGATGAGGCACACCTGTTGCGCATCGTTAACAAGATCGTGGTGGCCGTCGGCCGTCGTATTGATGAATCCCAGCCCATGTGTGATGCCCGGATGCTGGACGGGTCCCGTTTTAATGCAGCCGTTCGACCGGTTGGAGTTGATGGTCCCCTGGTTTCCATCCGCAAATTTTCCAAAGATAAATTGGCCTTAAAGAAGCTGGTGGAATTTGGCGCGATGACCGAACCGATGGCCCAGGTGATGGCGGCGGCTGTTCATGCTCGCATAACAACGATCATTTCCGGTGGTACGGGCACGGGTAAAACTACCATGCTCAATGCGTTATCCGCCTTTATACCTGAAGATGAGCGCCTGATCACAATTGAGGATGCAGCCGAATTGCAACTGCAACAACCTCATGTGGCGCGCATGGAAACGCGACCGCCCAATGTGGAAGGGTTGGGAGAAATCAAACAGCGCGATCTGGTCAAAAATGCCCTGAGAATGCGGCCAGACCGGGTAATATTGGGTGAGTGCCGTGGTGAAGAGGCATTTGACATGTTGCAAGCCATGAATACAGGTCATGAAGGTTCAATGGCGACCATTCACGCGAATACACCCAGGGATGCGATAGGCAGACTTGAACAAATGTTGGGTATGACTGGTATGCCGATGACCGTTCAATCGATCAGAAATCAGATTTCTAACGCAATCGCGCTGATTGTGCAATTAACCAGACTGTCTGACGGCAAGCGTAAAATCACCAGTGTTACAGAAATCACTGGTATGGAAGGCGAAGTTGTACAAATGCAGGAGATTTACAAATTCACCCGTACCGGCATCGACAAAGAGGGCAATATCCAGGGGCACTTCGAAGCGAGCGGCATCAGGCCGCGTTTTCTTGAACCCTTATCTGACATTGGCATAACATTTCCTGGCAGCTATTTTGATCCAAGTGCGATCCAGGAGTAAGCTCAATGTTTGAAGTCTTACCGTTAAAATGGGTGATATATGCCTTCGCTGCGATTTGTGGCATCATCATTGCAGAAACTGTCTTTCTGCTGATTGCTGGAAATAATGACAAAAGAGCCACAATCAACCGACGCATAAAACTCAAAGACAATAAAATGTCCCAGCGCGATGTGCTGGTTCAGTTGCGCAAAGAACGCGGTATGGACAGTGGTCGACATTCTGTTTTTTCAATGGCTAAACTGAGGAATTTGAAAACCCAGTCGGGACTTCGCATGTCCTTGGGGAAATTTGTATTTCTTTGCATTTTGATCAGCACCTTGGCTGGACTATTTGTTTCCTACAAATTTGAGCTGTTATATCCAACTTTTCTGGGGCCGGTTATCGGAGCTACCCTGTTGCCCAAATTTATTCTCGGTCGGCGGAAAAAACGACGACATAAAATCTTTGGAACACAGTTTCCAGAGGCTCTTGATCTGATTGTGCGCGGTTTGAAGGCCGGTCACCCGGTCCCCGTTGCCATATCGATGGTTGGCCGGGAAATGGCAGATCCGATCGGTTCAGAATTCGGCATTTTGACCGATGAACTGACTTACGGATCAGATATGCTGAGTGCTATGCAGTCTTTGGAAGATCGTGTCGGCCATGAGGACCTTCCCTTGTTTATCACGGCGATTAACATTCAGAATTCTACCGGCGGTAATTTGCGGGAAATTCTTGAAGGGCTCTCGATGACCATTCGTGAGCGGGGCAAACTTAAACGCAAGATCAGAGCTGTCTCAACCGAAGGGCGCATGTCCGCTTATATTTTGACGGGACTGCCATGCATTCTCGGTCTCGTTTTGATGGTTGCCATGCCGAACTATTATAATTCGGTTATTGACAAGGACATGACCTGGAATTTGATCGGTGTTGCTGTTGGATTACTGGCTCTTGGTAATTACGTTATGGCCAATATGTCAAACTTGAAAGTTTAGGAATTTTCATGGATATGATCAGGGAAATCATACTGGAATTAAAACCTGACGGGATGATGCCATTTGCAGTTATTCTTGGCGTATTTGGCTTTGGTCTGATCGGCTATGTATTATTCGGGCAATCCCGGATGCGTGAAGCAACGCGCAATCGGTTATCTCTGAAAAATTCTCCGGTTCTCGGACTCTCACAAAATACCGGCGACCTAGATGACGAGCAGGTAGGCCCTTCCGCAGCGGCAAAGGCAAAAGCGCTGGTTCCAAAGAAGGTCCTGAAAAAGGCTTCAGATTTTTATGCAAGTTCTGACCCGGACAACATTATTCGAATACGCCAGAAACTAATACGTGCGGGATTTCTCGAACCTGGTGCAGTCGGCATTTATTTTGTCTTGAGAGTGGTCAGCGCAATATTGTTATTCGCAGTTGTTTTCTCAACAGCCGTGATCGTTTATGCTGATATGCCATTTTCCAATCAGTTGGCGATTGGTGGTGCTGGCGGTTTAATCGGATACTTTATGCCAAATCTCGTGCTCAATCACATTATTACCAAACGGATATTGGAATATCGGGCCGGGTTTCCTGATTTCATGGATCTCATGATTGTATGTGCGGATGCGGGTATGAGTATGGAAGCGGCAATCGAACGCGTATCGCGGGAAATTACCCTGCAATATCCCGCTCTTTCCCAAAACCTGGCAATTATTACCATTGAACTTCGCGCCGGTCGGCAACTGGCTGATGCGTTGCGTTCCCTATCTGACCGTTTGGGATTGGATGAAGTGCGCTCGTTTGCAACATTATTGCAGCAATCAAAAGAATTGGGCACTAGTTTGTCGGATACATTACGGGTCTTTTCCGACGAAATGCGTCATAAACGCATGTCATTAGCTGAAGAAAAAGCCCATGCTTTGCCAGCAAAAATGACCATCCCGGTGACTGTCTTTATACTGCCGGTGATTATGTTGATTGCCACTATTCCGGTGATTGTGCGCCTGTCTGAATAAGAAAACCTGCTTTTTTCTCATCCGGGATAATTTGCCGTATTAAACGACTGGTGAAAATTCTTGATAATATGAAGATGTAGGCCGTATGAGCAGGGTGGCTTTGGTGTTACAGTTATGAATTCATATGAAGACGAGGAACGAGTCTGCACCTGTGCCGGAAGGTGTGAGCAAATTCAGCACGCAACCGGTTAACGAATCCTTTCCCATTTACAATAAACTTCGTGATCAATCCCCACATCATGTTAATCGATATTTGTTAAGGTCATTTCAAGCAGACTTTGGTTGGCAAGTTTTTGAAAGATCGGGCGGAAAATGTATCAAAACTCAATTATAAAAGCGGTTAGTGTTATTGCTTTTGTCGCGCTGGCTGGGTGTCAGTCCAGTTCCAGTGACACAAATGCCAATCTCAGCAATGATTTCACCAAAGAACTCGAAGAAGGTATTCCGGCAGGAAAATTTCATTTCAAAGCCGGAAATTATGGCCTGTCGGAACGTAATTACCGCACTGCCATTGAAACAGATCCGAACAATGCGGAAGCCTGGCTTGGTCTAGGGGCTACTTACGATCAGCTGGGTCGCTATGATTTGGCAGACCGTTCTTATAAACAAGTCTTGAAAATTGCGGGTCCTGTGCCCCAGTTGATGAATAATTTGGGATATTCCTATCTATTGCGCGGTAAAAAACGTAAAGCAAAAACCTATTTCGCAAAAGCCCAAAAAGGTTTGCCGGACAATCCGACAATCGATGGCAATAGGGAATTATTGGCCAAGCTGTAATATCCCGATCAAAACAAGGTTGTCTGTATTATTATGGGCAAATGTGACCTAGACCGTTTCTTGTTTACACGGAAGCATTTGACCGGTTATTCACGCATTCTGGACAACGTTATGATTTTCTTGTGGTCATAAACGACCATAAGCGAAGCATAACGCAGTCCAGCGGGCGTGAAAAACAAGCCTCCGGTGGGTCAAATGGTTCAATCTAAACCGGAAGTGCTCTAGTCACAATTGCCGATAATTTGGCGATTGCTGCGATCACCAAACTCATTGACCCGGAATCGAATGAGTTTGCCTTTTCTGCAACCTTCCACATAGAATTTCAGTTTTCGATATTTGTATTTGGCCAACTGTTCTTTGACTTGTTTTATTGACCAGCTTGGGCAGGGACCTTTCTGGCGCTCGTCTTGCAGTGTTCCGAAAACATCATATTTATTTCGATAAAGTTGCCCGCTACGGCAAGCTTGGGCTATGTAACCGCGATTGGTTTCACGTTTGATGTTGATACGTATATAGCCCTGATCGCGCATCTTCCTGATCAGTCGGCGAGCACTGATTTTCCGGGCGCATTTGCCGATGGTGACACGATTGATAATATTCCCATAGCGATCGAGGCTGAGTTCAACTCGGGTACGGTTCTCGCATACCTCAGCAATATATGTCGGTAGGCGATCACTTATTACACTAATGCGTGAAAAACCTAGATTTTCGAGGAAACGGGTGATATTGCGGGGTTCAAGCTGGGCACGGCAATTACCGATTGAGTTGCGCGACAAAGTATCTGCGTATTCATTCAATTCAAGGCTGTATTTTCTGTTTTTATGACATGCCTCAACTACGTAGACGGGCGGCCTTTTGTTGACAAATCGAATTTGATCATAGCCTTCGTTTTGAAGTGTGGCAGTGATATCGCTGATAGAAAGACTGTTGCGGCAGTTGCCTATCAGACGGCGATTGCCCACCTGTCCCTGTTGATTGATTTCAACGCGCAAACGATCATTGCCAAAACATAAAACAGCGATATTAATGTTGGCGTGTTGCTCAATCTTGATACGGTTATAACCATAGGAAGCCAGTATTTGGCGGATGCGTATTTTGCTTAATATTGGTTGATCGGGTTGGCACGCACCTATTTTGCGTTTTTGATTGATGTTGCCATTATTGTCGGATTTAAACCAGTAACGTACCCCGTTCTGGCAGGCTTCCACTTGAAATTTGGTGAATCCCTGGCCAACCAGATCTATCCGGTAATAGCCTTTTTTTGCTAGTCTGCTTCTCGCAAGATCAAAATCGCCACCAAGTTGAATTACGGTTTGGCCACGGGAGTGAATTACATTTGGTGGCAAAAAAAATACGATTAAACCAAGGACCAGAATAATACCTATCGGACCAGGATTGTATTTCATTGATATCTCACTCAATAGCTTTGCCATTTCAATTCAGCCCCCTGTGTAATGCCAATTTTTTTGGTCTGATTCTCAATTTATGGAATCAAGAATAGGTTCATTCTATGCTAAAAAAAAGGCGTATTCCGCATTTATCCGGCACTGTCGACCGATTCCACAGCCAAAACGCCAAAAGTCCCGAACCATATATACTGGTTCGAGACTTTCGGAGAGGGTGGTTCAGGTCAACCCCTTTGCAACGTGGGGCGCGTTAGATTTGCAAAACGATCAAACCTGAACCGGTTGGTGAAACTGGTTTATCAGCAATATTGAACCTGTACGCTGTAAGGCTGTCCATAGCTGTTGTAGCGGGTTTCCCACTGGGTGTGGCAGGTGCGGTATACAGGGGCGTAGCGGTTTTGAGCAGCTACTCCGATCAAGCCACCAATGATGGCTCCACCGATAAGAGC
>JAAEMP010000171.1 GCA_024225445.1 Hyphomicrobiales bacterium
CTGCCCGGCGTGGGACGAAAGACCGCCAATGTTGTGCTGTCAATGGCTTTCGGGCACCCCACTATTGCGGTTGATACGCATATATTCAGACTGGGCAACCGGATTGGCCTGGCGCCTGGAAAAACAACCGATGATGTGGAGGCAATACTGGAAAGGATAATCCCCGAGGAATTCCTGTATCACGCCCACCACTGGCTTATTTTGCACGGGCGATATATCTGCAAGGCGCGAAAACCTGATTGCGAGGCCTGTATCATTGCCGATCTGTGCAAATCAAAACAAAAAACCTGCGATGTCCCAGCCGCTATTGTGGCAATGGACGGTCCCTGACATCAGGTTTCTTCATTCGGCAATATTTATGAATATGCACCATCAGGGCTGCGGCAAAAATAGGTGTTGCCAGATTGAGCAGTGGCACAGCCATGAACCCGGCAATGATCATGCCGCCAAGGAAAACCGTTGCTTCATTGGCCTTGCGCAGTTGTGTGACTTCATTCTCATCGGCAAAGCGCATGGCGGCAAACTGGAAAAATTCCCGCCCGAGAAGAAAACCGTTGAGAAAGAAAAATATGATGAAATTTATTCCGGGCAACAATACCAGTAGCAGGGCAATCAGGTTGGCAATGACCACCAGAAACGTAAATTTTACTGCCAGCCAGAGCGATGTTGGAATCGGTAATTCAATGCCAGGCGGATCTTCGGGATAGTATTTTGTCTCAACTTTGAGCGCGATATCGTCAAGAAATATCCCGGCAAATATAGCCGAGACCGGAGCGATCAAGAAACCGGCACCAATGAACATTCCGGTGCCCATCAACCACAATATTGCTGTAGCCACCCAGGGCCAGGGTCCAAGATAGGGCAGTAAAAGAGTTGATATTGCCGATTCGAGTAAAAACCAGGCTGCGATGAGCAACAAAATTGTATAGCCAATCGAACTCCAGAAAACCTTTCGAAACGGTTTTGAAAATAACTGGCTGATCGCCAGACGCGCACTTTGTAACAGCAAATTTCTATCCTGTAGTAAGACAATCCGGGGGACGAAAATGCGAGCAAACCGCAACAGACCGATTTGCCCGTGTTCCTGTCTGGTTCCTTTCAGCATGTAGGCAGCGAATCAGGATTTTCAACCAGATACAAATCGCATTTTGGATATTTACGCCTCCCCTTGCAAATTCATGGAATTTTTGCATTCATTTCAGTTACTGCCAATTCTCACACTTGGCTGAATTGGCCGTATTACATTTGGCAGGCTAGAGAATTATCATACAGGACTGAAATTATTGACTTGCGACCGGCTTCATCCAGGACGGTGTATGATAAGGTGAAGCGCAGTAACGAACCCTTCCGTTGGGAATTCGATAATTATTCCACTTGGCGCGATAGCCCGGGTGCTTTCTCGCGCACCAGGCTGCATGTTGGGGTATCAGTAAAGCTTTCTTGGTATCATTTCGAATAACCCAAATGGTGAGGGAAATCAGACTGGTAAATGCCTGGGCGGGAACCTGACCAGATACGATGATAGCCAGTGCCAGGAACAGGACAGTAACTTTACTTGATTTTCGCATAATCAGCTTTCCTGTTTAACAATATAATATCACCATCAGGGCCAATGGAGCTGTTCGATGGCAGATAAACCTGAACGACCAGATACCTGAATTTATAGTGAACCAAAGGTTGCTAATAGGCAAGCCAATCCAGGAGATTGACGTGCGAACCAACTTTGAAATTCAATTTCATGTCAAATTTTTCAAATCAGTGTCAGAAGATTGGTTGATATGAGTACTGTCTTATTTATCACCTTTGATTATTCATTTAAATCTCAGTCATTGAGAGAATGAATTTAATACCAAGAAAATGATAGTTCGGGGACTTGTGGGTAAAGGTGGACCAGCCTATATCAAC
>JAAEMP010000172.1 GCA_024225445.1 Hyphomicrobiales bacterium
GACGGATACAAAATGTTGCGTAAGGCTAAAGTGCTTATCGGTGGCTTGTCCGCCAAACTTCTGGCTAATGACGTGATGGCCTATATTCGTAAGAAAGGCTCGGTTTCACCTCAGATTGAGGGGCGCATCAAGGCAAAATAGTCGCTCTTGTGATGGCAATTGGACTACGGCGCTTTCTCAATACATGAGAGCGTCGTAACTGCATTGCTGTATTGGATTGGGATTTTGGAAAATGAAAATCCCAATCCAAAATAGGCAAAGCCATATCACTGTTTGGAAACCTAAATAAAAGTTTGATTGTCCGGTATGATTATCAGTTTTAACCATTGTACACCTGTGATAGGTCGCTCTGTATTTGTTGCACCCAATGCAGCAGTAATTGGCGATGTGACAATTGGCGATAATTCAGGCATCTGGTTTAGTGCGACAGTACGAGGCGATTACGGGCCGATACGGATTGGTAAAGGTACAAGCATTCAGGACGGATCAACCATTCACGTCAACCACAACTCCAAAGGAGATATCTTTCCCACGATTATCGAAGATGACTGCATCATCGGTCATGGGGCGGTTATTGAAGGAAGCCACATCGGGGCAGGATGTCTCATCGGTATGAATGCTGTAGTCCTGCCCAGATCGGTGATCGGAGAGGGTTGCATCATTGCTGCGGGCTCTGTTGTAAGGGAGGGCATGGAAATACCGTCATTTTCCCTTGTCGCAGGAGCGCCTGCCACGATCAAGAGATCATTTGACCAGCCAAATCGGGAAATCGCCTGGGCGGCAAATGAGTATAAATTGCTGGCTGGCCAGTATCTGCAGACAGCAGGTGAAAACAGTTCCTGAATTCTTGCTTCACTCGATATTATCAAGGCATTCCTCATTTTTCCCGAAGCTGGATGATTATCGAATTTATGTTGCAGTTACCGGGACATTTTTGACGGTGGCCTGATACTCGAACATTCGTCGCTACCATTTCTCAAACTTCTTGTTGATGTATCGAATTTCGAACACGGGGGAATAGACAGAAATGTTAACGAATTGGTCGAAAAGAGTTTCCCGTGACTGGCGAAATGTACGCCGGAATTATTGATAATGTTGCTTCAATCCCGTTTGAAACTCAATGTGCACAATCGGGAAAAATGCCTGTCAGAGTTATATTGGCACTGGCACGTGTGCAATGATCAAAAAGATCAGTTAGCCTTTTTATTTTGGCAGTAATAATTGGGTACATATAGCAGAACACCTCTATTTTGATTCAGTTTGGATTTTTTCGCTCACAGCTATTCGGGCTAACGCCCGGCCTCCACCGGGGCGGCGCACCGGCGCCGGTCGCTTTTCGCTCCTGATTGCGTAATCATTATAAGGGTGTTCTGCTATACGTATCGCATTGTCCATGTTATGCACGTGTGACCAGCGATAGATAAGCAGGCGGGCATTGATGATCGACTGAATTTCAGGGAGAATGACACTGGCGGACGGTTTTATGTGGCTTCCCTGGATTGCCGCTTTTGTTGTCGGGCTTTCCAAAGGAGGATTGCCTTCTATCGGGATGCTTGCAGTACCCCTTCTCGCTTTGGTGATGTCACCGGTAAAAGCCGCCGTGCTGCTATTGCCCATCTATCTGATTTCAGATGTGGTCGGTGTTTCCCTTTATCGCCGCAGTTTCAGCAAACCAAACCTGATTGTCCTGATACCCGCAGGAATTTTGGGGGTTCTCGTTGGCTGGGCAACGGCGACGATGATTTCCGATCAGGCAATTGCCCTGCTGATAGGGCTTCTGGGCATAGGTTTTTGTCTCAAAACCTGGTTTCTCAAAAGCAAAGATCAACAGGCGAAGTCTGCCAATCCTGTCAAAGGGATGTTCTGGGGAACAGCGGCGGGTTTTACCAGTTTCATATCCCATGCTGGGGCTCCGCCCTACCAGATCTACATGTTGCCCCAAAAACTGTCCAAGATCGAATTTGCCGGGACCACCGTCATTGTTTTTGCCGTGATCAATCTGGCAAAAGTCATACCCTACCAGAATATAAGCCCTTATACTTTTGATGATGTTGAAATCACCATGATTCTTGTTCCGTTTGCTCTGGCCGGAACCTTCGCAGGGGCGTTCCTCACCCGCCGGATCAGGGAGACATGGTTCTTTTTGGGCGTGCAAATCAGCCTCTTCGTGGTTTCCATCAAGTTGGTGATCAGCGCTGTACTGGATTCTTGAAGTTCAAACCAACTACCGCGCAACTGCGCCGCGGGTACAACCTGGTTCGCGATGAAGCGGGCAAAGATACTGAAACTACCCTGAGACAAGCCATTTTCATCACACTTCCCAAACCCTCATTTGAGAAATGCTCGAATGGCTGCAACGAGCC
>JAAEMP010000173.1 GCA_024225445.1 Hyphomicrobiales bacterium
ATGTTTTTGGGCGATCTGGGTGATCGGACAAGTTTTGCGCCATTAATTAAACTGGGCAGATGAACTGGTTTGGTTCACCGAAGGCCGGTTATTCACGCTTTCTGGACAGCGTTATGGTTTTCTTGTGGTCTTATAGACCACGGCGAAAACCATGCCTCGCCAGCAAACGTGACTAACCGGTCAAATGCTTCCGTGTAAACCAGAAGGGGTCTAGACTGACCGGAATTCCTGGTTGATCTTCATCAAGGTAAATATTTGTGGTTGCCGATATAATGATCAGGTGAGGTTGAGCGCAACATTTAGTGTAGTCGACGGAGCTTGGTATGGGCATTGGTCCGGAATTCAAAACTACTGCTATTTCACAATCGGAAGTGATAGAATTCCTTTCAAATCCGGATAGTTACGCTGGCGTTGAATCCGTTCAACGCATTGACACCCACGCAGCGATCATATTTCTGGCGGGAATGACCGCCTATAAAATCAAAAGGGCGGTAACTTATCCCTTTCTTGATTTCTCGACCCTCGAAAAGCGGCGACTGGTCTGTGGGAATGAAATCAGGGTCAATCAGAAAAATGCACCGGGGATATACGACTGTGCAGTCCCTGTCACGCTTGAGGCTGACGGCTCACTGAAAATCGACGGGGATGGGGAAATCGTTGAATGGGCGGTGCGCATGAACCGGTTTGACGAGAATCTCACTTTGGACCGGGTTATTGAATCGGGCCCTTTGTCAAGTGAGCTGATTGATGCGCTGGCTGTTGAAATGATGCGGGCGCATGCCCGGGCACCAATACGCCAGGCCGGCCCCTGGATTGCTGATCTGCGTCGCTATCTGGACCAGAATGCCGAGGCTTTCGATCAGCATTTGGACCTGTTTCCGGTTGATCAGGCCACCAAACTGATCAAGGCTTCCATTGCTGTTTATGAAACCATCAGACCTTTGCTGGAGAAGCGCGGGCGTGCGGGATATGTACGTCTTTGCCACGGTGATGCTCATTTGGGAAATATTGTACTGATTGACGGTTACCCGGTTTTGTTCGATGCACTCGAGTTTGATGATGTGATTGCAACCGGCGATATATTTTATGATTTGTCATTTTTGCTAATGGATTTGTGGGAGCGTGGACATGCATATGAAGCCAATCGGATATTCAATCGATACTTGATCGAGAGCAAGTGTCCCGATCACTATGAGGGATTGGCCACGTTACCATTTTTTCTGATGCTGCGGGCAGCAATACGCGCGAAAGTGACGGCGCCACGATTGAGATTTTGCGCTGGCACTGAACGCGA
>JAAEMP010000174.1 GCA_024225445.1 Hyphomicrobiales bacterium
CCACTGGACTACCGCATGTCATTCCTGGGCAGAAAATCCATGGCGCGAGCCAGCGTCGAGCGCATCAGGGCATGGCGCCCAAAAAACATCATCATTGCGCACGGTGCCTGTTACAAAGGCGACGGAAAGAAGGAACTGGAACGGGCGTTCAGATGGGTGGGGTAGTATCAGTTTCCTTTGTATATGGCAGAATACCTTTATTTTGATTCAGTTCCGAATTTTTCTCGCTCACGGCTATTCGGGCTTGCGCCCGGCCTCCGCGGCGGCGGCGCACCGGCGCCGGTCGCTTTTCGCTCCTGATTGCATGATCACTATAAAGGTATTCTGCTATAACTCCCGATGAATTTTCACCCCTGCGCATCAAAGGCGGGTATATTTTGTCGAGTTACCCTTTGATTTTTCCACCGGATACTTTTTCTCATTTTGCGCAATCTTGTCATGGGTAACTTTCACCAGGTCAATCTGCGCGCGTTCGGCAATCAACAACAAATAGGCAAACACATCGGCAATTTCTTCTTTCAGTCTGGCTTTGACTGATTCATCTTTCAGTGAATCCTCAAATTCATCAGCATTTTGCCACTGGGTTAATTCCAGCAATTCACCGGCCTCCAGGTTGAGTGAAAGAATCAATTCCTTCAATGAATGAAATTGCTGCCATGAGCGTTCATCACGAAAACTGGTCAGTTTCTGGGTTAATTCCTGCAAATCACTTGCTTCCATGTATTGATTAACTGCGTTCCAGTTTCTCTACTACTTCCCGTGCTTTGGTAAGTTGTTCCTCACTGAGTTCGCGATATTGAGCATGACTGGCATCACGAAAAAATTCGGTCACCGTACTTATGTCAGCCACTGCCATACGGGCGATTTCAAGATCCTTCGCCCTTTCTGCCAATGTTCTGCGAGCTACCCCAAGATTGGCCATGGTCATGGTCCAGCCCATTGGCATTTTATCGCGGGTCCACACTTTCAGGGCATTATTATAGGCGGTAACAGAATCTTCCAACTCCTGCGTCCCCTCTACACGCTCGGCAAGCTTTTGCAGGGCGGCACCCAGATTGTTCTGGGTCATGGCCCAGTCTTGGGGAAACTGATCGCGAGACCTGATTGCAAGAGCATTTTGATAGGCTGCAACCGATTTTTCAAGCGACCGTGTGCCGCTCTGGCGTTCGCCCAAAACACGCAAAACCGTACCCAGATTATTAAGGGCAGTCGCCCATTCCAGCGGCATACGCTGCCTGGTCCAGATTTCGAGCACTTTTGTATAGGCTGCAACCGATTTACCAAGCAGCTTTGTTCCCTCTTCATGCTGCCCAAGAGAATGCAACGCTGCGCCCAGATTGTTTTGGCTTGTCGCCCAGTCATCCGGGGTACTGTCCCGGGACCGTTCTTCCAGTGCAAATTCAAATGCCGCGACAGATTTTTCCAGTAATTCGGCATTCCCCTGACGTTGCCCAAGCGCGCCAAGCGCATTGCCAAGATTGTTCTGGATTGTCGCCCAGTCATGCGGCAGTTTTTTGCGATCGAGTTTTAACAACGCCCCCTCATAGGTATCGATTGATCGCTCCAATAAGTGTGTACCGCGGTGGCGATGCCCTAAAATCCCCAGCGCATCGGCGAGACTAACTTGCGTTTTCACCCAATCACCGGGCCGTTCATCTTGCGCTGCAAGGGCAACTATCTTGGTTTCGTACAATTCGACTGCCTGTTCAAGGACAGCATTATCCATATAATCGCGACCAAGATCGACAAGCGCCAGAGCGCGTTTGTTTTGGTATTTCCATTGGGCAGGTAAATCCAGCCCGTGCACGCACGCGGCTTTTTCATATAATTCAGCTGCACGTCCAAACTCCTGCCTGACGATAGAAGCGAGCGCCTGTGTGCCAAGAATATGCGCAATGATTTCCGGTTTGCAGCCATGCTCAATACAATGTTTGCAGGCATCAACAAGAGCCTGTATGGCGCCTTCCAGAGAAAAGGTTTCACCAGCCTTCAAAGCATGGCCAAACTGCTTAAACAATGCGTAGAGTTCCGGTTTCATGCCATCAAGACCGGAAAGGTCAGTTTCGCTTTCACGCAATTGACCAAGGCTGGAAAATGCATTTTTCAGCATGTCTGAAAGCCGCCGGCGCGACACATTGTTTGCATGGATATACCCAAGCAACTGCTCCAGGTCACTGCGCTTCGCATTCAGGCGGTC
>JAAEMP010000175.1 GCA_024225445.1 Hyphomicrobiales bacterium
ACGCCTATACGGGCCCGGAGCTGAAGAGGCGCAGAAGGAAGCTGACCGCTGCATGGGCTGTGGCATGTGCATGGAGTGTGACAACTGCATCATCTATTGCCCGCAGGATGCCGTCCACCGCGTCAAAAAACAGGATGCGACAATGGGACGTTACGTCGACACCGACTATTTCAAGTGCATAGGCTGCCACATCTGCATGGATGTCTGCCCCTCCGGTTATATCCAGATGGGTCTGGGGGCTTAGAGGGTCATGGTTATTTGGTATCAGGAATGATTACTGAAATTGTTTCCTTTAAGGTACCCAGCGGGACGTCGCGGGACCAGGTGCTGGAAGATGCGAAAACCACGATTGACCGCTGGTCGGGATTTCCGGGTCTGGTGCGCAAAACCTTTGTCAGGCAGGATGAGAAAACCACCATGGGCATTTACCTGTGGGAAAGCCTGGAAACGGCCATGATGACGCCTGGCTGCAAAAGGCGGAGGCCAAATGGGGAAACCGGCCGCAGATCAGCTATTACGACACGGTGATGGTGCTGGATAACCGGCACGCGGAGATCCTGGAATATCCCGGGGAATCTGAAGTCTGAGCCAAGCCTGATAGGCTCAGGCGCTACAACCGATAAGCCGTTTCACCGTGGTGGGAGAAATCGAGGCCTTCGATCTCTTCTTCCTGGGTAGCA
>JAAEMP010000176.1 GCA_024225445.1 Hyphomicrobiales bacterium
AAATGTAATTATCTATGCGAATTTGGCCTGCGAGGGATTTTTTCATTCTTCGATTTCGTATCTGTGTGGCCGCAATATTGAAAAATTTCTGCCTTTTTGCAGTCCGGCATTGGATATGCTGGAACGTGTACGCCTTCGACTGGCAGCAATTCGCGAGTATAAAGTCGACTTGTCATCACCAAGAATAGGTCAGGAAGCCATCGTCGATATACTGGCGACGCCGATGCCGGAGGCGAACGGGCAAGTAATCGTTATCTTCCAAAAAAGGGCTATGGCAGACAAAATTGATCGTCAGCTTACCCATCGCGGCGCTGCCAGAACAGTCACGGGACTGGCTTCGATGCTGGCACATGAAATAAAGAACCCGTTGTCAGGAATTCGGGGAGCCGCTCAATTGTTGGGGAAAAGCGTTGAACCTGATGATCGCAGCCTGACGCAGTTAATCACGGATGAAACTGACCGGATCGTTAATCTGGTTGATGAGATGGAAGTGTTTTCTGATGAACGTCCACCCGAACGTGTTCCGGTTAATATTCATTCGGTTCTGGACCATGTCAGAAATTTGGCTCTGAACGGTTTTGGCAATGGAATTGAATTTATTGAAAATTATGACCCTTCACTGCCTCCGGTCTTTGCCAATAGAGATCAACTGGTCCAGGTATTTGTCAATCTGGTCAAGAATGCGTGCGAAGCGCTGGAAAATACTGACAATCCCCAAATAACAATGGCAACGGCATTTCGATCTGGCATCAAACTGTCGTCGCCTGGTAGTGATGAGCGGATATCTTTGCCTTTGGAATTTTCAATCGCTGATAATGGCTGTGGCATTTCTGACAGCATGATCGCCCATGTTTTTGATCCGTTTATCACAACGAAAATTAATGGTACCGGGCTTGGTCTGGCGTTGGTTTCAAAAATTGTTGATGATCACGGAGGGGTTATTGAGATTGAAAAACACACACCCGGATTTTCCGGTTCACCAGGTACACTGGTAAGAATTTTGATGCCTGCCTGGCAGGGAAAAGGTAAATTGCAGGATACTTTGCATGGTATATTGCAGCGTGATCTGGGTAATGGAGAAATCTCTCATGGATAGTGATGACAACATCTCCAGGAAAATTCAGATTCTGGTTGCCGATGATGATTCTGCCATTCGCACGGTGCTAGGCAGGGCACTTGGCCAGGCCGGTTATGAAGTCCGTCTGGCTACAAACATCAAAACATTGTGGAACTGGATTAGCCAGGATCTTGGTGATGTGGTTATCAGCGATGTTGTCATGCCGGATGGTAATCTTTTTGATTTCATGTCGAAATTCAAAAATTCCAGACCGAATCTTCCCATCATTATCATGAGCGCTCAAAATACCCTGATGACAGCAATCAAGGCGAATGAAGCAGGTGCTTATGAATATCTGCCAAAACCGTTTGACCTGACAAAACTGCAAAGTGTTGTTGAACGGGCGGTCAAGGAAACCAGCAGCAATGTATCAGCAATTTTGTCCAGTGATGAAAATCAGGATGGTATACCGCTTATCGGGCGTTCGCCGGCAATGCAGGATGTCTATCGCGTACTTGCCCGCATGATGCAGAATGATCTGACTTTGATGATCAGTGGAGAATCCGGCACGGGCAAAGAACTGGTTGCAAGAGCTTTGCACGATTTCGGAAAACGCAAAAAAGGTCCTTTCGTGGCAATTAACATGGCTGCGATACCCAGGGATCTGATCGAATCAGAATTGTTCGGACATGAAAAAGGAGCATTTACGGGTGCTCAAAACCGTTCCATGGGACAATTTGAACATGCCCAGGGTGGGACTTTGTTTCTTGATGAAATTGGCGATATGCCTCTGGAAGCTCAAACACGATTATTGCGGGTTTTGCAACAAGGAGAATATACGACCGTTGGAGGTCGCCTGCCGATCAAAACTGACGTTCGGATTATTGCTGCAACCAACAAGAACCTTCAATCTCTGATTTCTCAGGGATTGTTTCGCGAAGATTTGTTTTATCGCCTTAACGTTGTGCCGATGCGGTTGCCTCCGTTGAGAGAACGGATTGAAGATATCGTTTCTCTGGTAGACCATTTTATGCAGCAATCGGTCGCTGATGGAAATAATGCCAAGATTTTTAGTGAAGACGCCTATGAAATTCTAAAGGAACACCAATGGCCTGGAAATGTTCGTGAACTTGAAAATCTGGTTCGAAGATTGTGTGTATTATATCAACAAGACATGATTAGCGCAGAGATCATTCGATCAGAGTTATCTACAGTATCGTTCGGCAATGTTTCCCAAAATGAGGAATTGAACCAAAACGTTACGAACCTGACGGAAGCCTGCGAGTCATATTTTGGAAAATTGTTTGATGAATCGGGAAATCAGTTACAACAAAAAGGCTTGTATCATAAATACTTGCGAGAATTCGAACGCCCACTGATTGCCGCCACATTGATGGCAACCAATAGCAATCAAATAAAGGCGGCAGAAATTCTGGGGTTAAATCGTAATACATTGCGCAAGAAAATTCGCGAATTGGGAATTTCAACAAAACGTACGATTGCTTGAATATGGTTTTGTGGGGGCAATTGAACGGGTGTTTCATTTTTGCCACATTAGCGTTGCAAGTTTGCAACAATTGTGAACCTAATCATTTCCGACCAAGACAAGTTATTATCTGCCTGGAATATTAAACTGCCTGCTGGAGAAATCGTTGGCTGTAATATCACATAACGTAAATGCGGATGTTCCAGAAAAGGTTGAAATCATCGCGCCGGTTGGAAAAAACAAGCAACTCGCAAGGAAAACTGACATTTTTCTTCCCTCAACGATAAGGGAAGAAAATGAAAGCGTCACCCGATTAGTCGGTTTTGCTTCTGTTATTGCGGTCCTGATAACCGGTGCAATCAGTTTTATGATTTTGATTGGCATGACCCCGATTAAGCCGACACGTGAAGTTGTAATAACTTCCGTTGTGATCAATGGGGCGATTGTCAGTCTACTTTTGTTCCTCATTTTGCGCGAGGCTTACAGGTTAATCCAGTCTCGGCGGCGTGGTCGAGCTGCTGCCCGGCTTCATATTCGTATTATTGGATTATTTGGTCTGGTGGCTGCAGTGCCAGCCATTCTTGTTGCCTTGCTGGCGGGAATTACGCTTGATGTGGGGCTCGACAGATGGTTTGAAATTCGAACAAAAACCATAGTGGAATCTTCTGTTGGCGTGGCCAGAGCTTATCTCAGCGAAAGTTACCGAGGCCTGCAGGGAGCCACAGTGTCCATGGCACGTGACCTGGATAAATCGCGACAATTATATTTACTCGACCGATCAGGATTTCGCCAGCTGCTTACCATTCAAACCAGGGGCAGAGGAATGCTAGGAGCCTTCTTGCTTAGAGTTGAGGACGGTTCAATCATTATGGAGAGTGATATAGAGCAAAATCCTGTTTTGCCATCGCCGCCTAAAGAAGCCCTGAAAGCGGCTCTGGATGGTGATCCTGTGCTAATTCCACCCGGCAGGAAGATCAGTCTTGTCGGGGCGGTGATGAAGTTGACTGAAATTCCGGGAGCATTTTTATATACGCTCCGGATAGTTAATCCAGAAGTGCTAAAGGCTTTGCAGCTGATGGAGGCTAACACAGCTGAATATCGTGGTATGGAAAGCAACCGGTTAACCAATCAGATTGCATTTGCAATATTATATACAGGTGTATGTCTGATTGTTCTTTTATCGGCAATTTGGATGGGAATCAGTGTTGCTGATCGTTTTGTATCTCCGATCAGAAGGCTGATTACTGCTGCGGATGAAGTGAGAGGCGGCAATTTTGATGTAGCCGTTAGTACGCATCATGCAGAAGGTGATCTTCGTAGTTTGAGCAGCACCTTCAATGTGATGGTTTCGGATCTAAAATCCCAGCGCGATGAAATACTTGAGGCCAAGGATGATATTGACCAAAGGGCCAGATTTATCGAGGCAGTGCTTTCAGGAGTAAGTGCAGCGGTTTTTGGCGTTAATCAGGATGGCGAAATATCAATTGCCAATCCTCCAGCATTCAGGTTGATGTCTAACTCCGCACCAGGACAGATTGCAGGGCATAGGCTGGATGAATTGGCCCCTGAAATGGCGGTTGTATTGAATAACGCAATTTATTCAGAAAAGAAAATGCACCATGAGCAAATTGGTCTGGTGTTAAGTGGCGTGGAATGTACACTGAACGTTCAGGTGACATCTGAGCAGGAAAGTGAACAAGATCATTCCTGGGTAATCACCGTCGATGATATTACTGATCTTGTGTCAGCCCAGCGCAACAATGCCTGGGCAGATGTTGCGCGGCGCATTGCGCATGAAATTAAAAATCCTCTGACACCTATTCAGCTTTCTGCCGAGAGAATTCGCCGACGTTTTGGTAAGCAGATTGAATTTGACAAAGAGGTATTTGATCAATGCACCGACACGATTGTTCGTCAGGTGGGCGATATTGGAAGAATGGTAGATGAATTCTCATCGTTTGCCAGAATGCCGAAACCGCGAATGGAAACCCAGAATTTGATTGATTCCGTGCGGGAAGCAGTTTTCATGCAAAAAGTTGCTCATCCGGATATCAATTTTGCCACTGAACTGGATAGCGGGCCGTTAATTGGGCGTTTTGATTCAAGGTTGATTTCGCAAGCACTGACGAACGTTATCAAGAATGCTGCTGAAGCAATTGAGGCTATTCAGGCTGATTTTCCTGAGATAGGCAGAATTAGGGTGCGCGCCTACAGCGAAGATGAATTCCTGATTGTCGATATCATCGACAATGGCAGGGGATTGCCAAAGGTGAATCGCCAACAATTGCTTGAACCCTATATGACAACGCGCAAAAAGGGGACCGGTTTGGGATTGGCCATTGTACGCAAAGTGATGGAAGATCATGGTGGCAGTATCCAGTTATTGGATTCCCCCCTGGAAACGGATAATGGCCGTGGAGCAATGATGCGCTTGAGAATTCCCGCTGCATTGCGCCAATCAGAAGGCGCAGAAATCACTGAAACCGTGAATAGTAATGACGAAAAGGCCCAATAACCCGAATGGCTTCTGATATATTAATAGTTGATGATGAAGAGGATATTCGCGAACTTATCGCGGGTATTCTTGAAGATGAGGGGCATCAGGCGAGAACTGCCGGAGACAGTGATACTGCTTTGGAGATTATCCGTGAACGAAGACCCAATCTGATTTTTCTTGATATTTGGATACAAGGTTCCAAACTTGATGGGCTTGAGCTTTTGGATATTATCAAGAAAGATCACCCGGAATTGCCAATTGTGATGATATCAGGTCATGGCAACATAGAAACTGCAGTATCGGCAATTCAACGCGGAGCTTACGACTATATTGAAAAACCATTCAAGGTTGACCGCCTTGTTTTGGTGGCGGAACGGGCTCTCGAGACTTCAAACCTGAAAAAACAGGTGCGGGAGTTACAAAAACGCAGTACCGATATGCCGGAATTGTTAGGTGAATCTCTGGGAATGAGCAACTTGCGTTCCCTTATTGAATGCGTGTCGCCGACCAATTCGCGTATCATGATTACCGGAGCTTCAGGAAGCGGTAAAGAACATGTTGCCCGGACAATTCATGAGAATTCATTGAGAAAAACCGGGCCTTTCGTAATTCTCAACGCTGCTTCCATGACTGCGGACAAGATGGAAGTCGAATTATTTGGCACGGAAGGGGTCGCTGGTCAGCAGAAAATAGTTGGAGCGCTGGAAGAAGCTCACAATGGGACATTGTATATTGATGAAATTGCCGATATGCCGCGCGAAACGCAAAATAAAATATTGCGTGTACTGGTCCATCAACAATTTCAACGGGTGGGTGGCGCAACCAAAGTGAAAGTTGATGTGCGTGTATTCAGTTCAACATCACAAGACCTTGCTCAGCTTATTGAAGATGGAGATTTTCATCAGGATCTGTTTCATCGTCTTGCTGTGGTCCCCATTGATGTTCCGCCTTTAAAGGAACGTCGTGAAGACATTCCGCTCCTGGTAAATGCATTTATGAAGCAGATCATGCGCCAATCGAATATTGTCGATTGTCAGATTTCAGATGATGCGATGGCCGTGCTGCAAGCCCATGACTGGCCTGGTAATATTCGTCAGCTACGCAACAACATCGAGCGTCTTTTAATCCTGTCTCATGTGGAAGAGGGAACGGTGATCACGACTGATATGTTGCCTGATGATGTAGGTGAAATGTTACCGCGTTCAGGCAGAGAAGGCGGTGGTCATATCATGTCGCTGCCCCTGAAAGAAGCAAGAGAAGTATTTGAGCGGGATTTCCTGATGGCTCAGGTTGAACGCTTTGGAGGAAATGTCTCGCGAACAGCCAATTTTGTTGGTATGGAAAGATCAGCACTGCATCGCAAATTGAAGCTGCTGGGTCTGGTGGAAAAAAAACAAGGCGATGACGAGTAAAATACCCTATAAGGGTACGTTGATGTTTATTGGCAATGATTTTGCGGAGAAGACATGAGGATATTGATCTGCGGCGCCGGACAGGTGGGCTACGGTATTGCTGAGCGACTGGCGGCAGAACAAAATGATGTGTCGGTAATCGATTCATCTCCTGGCTTGGTCAGTAACATCCAGGACCGGCTTGATGTGCGCGGATATGTCGGACATGGTGCACATCCGGATGTTTTGGCCCGTGCGGGAGCAGCGCAGGCCGACATGATTATTGGCGTGACGCTATATGATGAAGTCAATATGGTGGCCTGCCAGGTTGCCCATTCATTGTTTAATGTCCCAACAAAAATTGCCCGTATTCGCGCGCAGAATTATCGTCGGCCCCATTGGCAGGATTTGTTCTCGAGCGAAAATATGCCAATCGATGTCATTATCTCTCCTGAGACAGAGGTGGGAGATGTGATTCTCAGGCGCATTTCTTTGCCCGGTGCCAAAGACGTTGTGACCTTTCTGGGCGACAAGGCGGCAATGGTAGCGATTGAATGTGATGAAAATTGCCCGGTCATTGATACTCCATTGTCCCAATTGACCGAACTGTTTCCTGATCTTAATGCGGTGGTTTGCGGAATCTATCGCGATAGCAAAATGATTGCTCCCAAATCTATGGATCAGATAGCGTTGGGTGATATTGCCTATGTGATTGCCGGGCGCAGTCAAATTCGCCGTACGCTATCAATTTTTGGCAAGGACCAATCTGAAGCAGGACGGATTCTTATTGCCGGGGGAGGGAATATCGGTCTTTATCTGGCTCAGCAGATTGAGGAACGATTACCATCGGCCCGGGTGAGGGTAATTGAATCCAAACGCGAAACGGCGATGCGGATGGCAGACAGCCTGTCCAGAACCGTAGTATTGCACGGTAATGCGCTTGATGAGCAATTGTTGGCTGAAGCCGGCGCTAGCAGTTCGGATTTAATGGTTGCCATTACAAATGACGACCAGGTTAATATCCTCTCAAGTGTGTTGGCGAAAAAACTTGGCTGTCGCTCGAATCTGGTTTTGTTGAATAATCCCGGATATCATGGTTTCACCAAATCTTTGGGCATAGATGATTATATTAATCCGCGCTCAGTGACAATTTCCAGGGTTTTGCAGCATGTAAGGCGAGGTCGTATTCTCGGGGTTTATTCACTGCAAAGTGGTGCAGCGGAAATGATTGAGGCTGAGGCCATGGATGCCTCTACATTGGTTGGCAGACCTATACGCGAACTCGACCTGCCCGATGGAATACGCATCGGCGCGATATTGCATGATGGAAATGTAATTATGCCTTCCGGTGACAGCATCATCAAATCAGGTGACAAAGCTGTAATTTTTGCAATAAATGACCTGGTGCATGAAGTTGAACAAATGTTTCGCGCAAGCGAAGAGTTTTTTGGATAGGCAAATGTTTTATCCATTCTGTATAGATAGATTACCCTTGAGGTATTGTGTCAATTTTGATTTTGTATCGTTGATCAGGGCTAAAAAGCCGGTTTTCAGTGATATGTTTACCTGGCAAAAACAATCATGACTGCAATAATATTCTATCTCGCTTCGATGGGGGCAATTCTTTCTGTGGCCATGGCAATACCGGTTTTGATTGCATTTGGATTGCAGGAATTTGATACCGGAATTAAAATGTTCATCCATGTGGCTGCCTGGGGTTTTTTGTCGATTGGAGTATTACTTTCGATCATCGGGCGAAACCGGGCGCTGAGTCGTCTTGGTGCGTTCTATCTCTGCCTTGTCACCTGGACATTATTTCCGGCAATAATAGCTATTGCAATTATGGATTTGCTGAGCGTCAGTTACATTGAGGCACTGTTTGAAGTTTTATCCGCTTTCACAACTAACGGTGCCAGCATTATCGGTAATCCTGATGTGGTTCCAAAATCTGTTATTTCGTTTTTGGCGGTACTGCAGTGGCTTGGCGGTCTGGCAACATTAATTACCGTCAGTATTGTTTTGGCCCCGTCTGGAATAGGTGGGCTGCGTGAAGAATTGCACAACACATTTGGTAAATCACTGGTTGCTTCACCGGCCCGGCTACACGAGTTTTGCTTGAAGCTGTTGCAAATTTTTACAACTTTGACGGCATTTTGTTTTTCAGCATTGTTGCTTGCCGGCGTAGCGCCATTTGACGGTTTCATACTATCGATGACAGCTTTGTCTTCGGGAGGAATACTTCCTGGCAAAGATAGTATCGAGAGCACACTTGGCCTGACTGGAATGGTAATAATTGCAATTTTTCTGTTGATAGGAGCCACCAGCATATATTGGCATAAAATGGTGGTTCTCTGGCGAAAGGAATATCTTGTCCGGCATCGGGAAAGTTATTATTTCATTGTTCTGTGGATAATATTGGCGATGACTTTCTCGTCTGTCATCTATTCCGCATCGGGTTCGTCTTCGAATTCCACTCATATTGATGCCCTTTCTGAAGGGTTGTTCAATTCAGCCTCCCTGATATCAACCAGCGGATTGCAGTCGCGTCAGGGTGTTTTCCCGTTGTTGCCACCGATTCTGGTATTGGCACTGTTGTTTTTTGGCGGTTGTGGTTTTTCCACCAGTGGGGGACTGAAATTGTACAGGATTGGTGGAATGTTATCCCAGTCGCTTTATGAACTGAATCGCTTGATTTTCCCCAATATTATTCGTCCTACTCATTTTGGCAGTCATATTTATGATTTGAAATTGATGAAAGCCATGTGGAGTTTTTTCGCCAGTGCGGTTGTGGTTATTTTTCTTGGTGCTGTTCTATTAGCGGCGTGTGATCTGAATTTTCAGGCGGCATTTACCGCCTCCATAGCCAATTTCACCACTGCTGGGCCAGCATACGGACCGGAATGGAGTATTGGCAGCACTCAGGGATGGCCGGAATATTTTGAAATGTCGATAGCTGCCCAACTGGTTCTCATTTTTCTGATGTTGGCAGGACGTCTTGAGCTGATAGCACTTTTGGCTTTGCTTAATTTTTCCTATTGGAACAGGCGCTGATATAAAAATCTGCCAGACAGGAAAATGATAGCAATTCAAATTCTTGATAATATTGCTTTTGGTATTAGTCACTTCTATAACAAGGCGTGGCACTAATGGTTGCATTTTGTTTCTTTGGTTGGTGTCGAAACGGCAACGGATTTGTTGCCCAATAAAAACAAGGGGTTAAGGTGGCATGGCCGAACGGACTCAAAATCTCCAGGATGCATTTCTGAATCAGGTACGAAAACAAAAAATTCCATTGACGATATTTCTTGTCAATGGCGTGAAGTTAAACGGCGTAGTTACGTGGTTTGACAATTTTTGTGTTTTATTGAAGCGAGATGGAATTGCTCAACTGGTATACAAGCATGCGATATCAACCATCATGCCCTCGCAAATGGTGCATTTTGGTGGTGAGGAGTCCAACGATTCAACGGCTACAGAGGGCGATAGTTGAGCAAAGCTGATAATGTTTTCAATTCAACCGCATCCAACGCCAAACATCGTTGGAACAGTGAAGAAGAAAATGTAACTGAACGCGCTTTGGTGTTGGTTCCAGACTTCCGCAATAGTAAATCCAGGCTATCCCCCAATGCAGAGCAGGCTGAAGCCGGCAGTTCTACCGGTTTGGTGCTGGAACGATCACTGGATGCCAGAATTGAGGAAGCTGTTGGCCTTGCCAGAGCCATCAGTCTGGATGTTGTCAGTGCTATTGGAGTATCGGTGCGAAATCAGCGACCTGCAACATTGTTTGGCAAAGGCAAGGTGGAGGAAATTGCAGGGGTAGTTTCCAACCTGAAGGTCGGTCTTGCAATAATCGACCACGCAATCTCACCGGTCCAGCAGCAAAACCTGGAGAACGCCTGGAATTGCAAAGTGCTGGACCGAACTGCATTGATTCTGGAAATTTTTGGAGAAAGAGCCCAGACGCGGGAAGGGCGGGCACAGGTAGAACTGGCGCATTTGAATTATCAGAAAGGTCGATTGGTACGTAGCTGGACGCACCTGGAGCGCCAGCGTGGTGCGCTTGGATTTGTTGGTGGTCCGGGTGAAACCCAAATTGAGGCCGACCGGCGGATGATATCTGAACGCATCAACAGGCTGGAAAAACAACTTGAAAAAATACAGCGGACCAGGGCATTACACAGGGCGAAACGCCAAAAGATTCCTTATCCGGTTATCGCACTGGTGGGTTACACAAATGCCGGCAAATCAACGCTTTTTAATAAGCTTACCGGTTCGCAAGTCTACGTCAGGGATCAATTATTTGCCACACTGGACCCTACGCTGCGTCAGTTGCTTCTGCCTGAGGGTACAAAAGTAATTCTGTCGGATACGGTTGGATTTGTGTCCAACCTTCCAACCCATTTGATTGCCGCGTTCCGTGCAACACTTGAAGAAGTGATTGAAGCAGATCTTATTATCCATGTACGTGATATCTCGGACCCTGATACAAATGTTCAATCCAGGGATGTTTATCAGGTATTGGAGCAGTTGGGTGTGAATTGTGATGACAAAAGCCGCATAGTTGAAGCCTGGAACAAGACAGATTTGCTAAGCGATGAACAACGTATCTCAATCAGTCGATTGCGTACAGGCCATGGCGGTGAACACGGACCGGTTCTGATTTCATCGGTAACTGGTGATGGTATCCAAACATTACTGAAGGAAATTGAAAAACGGATATCAAGCAGAGACGATGTGATGGAGATTACGCTCGGAGTCAATTCACTTGGCAAATTGAACTGGGTTTATGAAAACACGCGTGTACTGGAACGTGAGGACATGGAAGATGGCGCTGTACGCCTGAAGCTGAGGGCTAATCCTGACCTTTTTCAGGAAATAGGTATGCTCGACAACGGGTAAGATTTTATGGGTTATTATCAGGGATATTTGGAACGATAGGGCACTTGAATACCTTCTCAATTTCCTTTGACAAACTTGTCTTACACACTCATCGCCAGCACCCGGCTGATTTCACTCAATGAGCGTCCAGATTGCCGGTTTAGAGTGTTGAATGCATTTTGTGTGTTTGCCATTGCCTTTTGAGAAGTTGGCGCCTTGTCGATGACGTCCTCGGCAATCAGTCGCGCAACAACATCCCTTGAGAGGATATAACTGTCGACACCCATGAAACGCAGGAAATACTGGCCGGTGTTGCCGCCGAGACGAGAGCCTCGCTTTTTAAGCATGTTAAGCAAGCCGGAATAATCGCTGCCGGGCCAGGTAGCAAAAACCTTTGCGGCACTGCCATGTTCCCTTGCCAGATCACCAAGAAACAGGGCATTTTGATGGACAGACCTGATTTTTGTACCGTGGCGAACAATGCTCTTGTCTGTTACCAGGCGATCAAAATCATCATCATTCAACATGGCGCATCGCCCTATATCAAATCCGTGGAATGCTTTTTCAAAACCCGGCCACATGCTTTCGACAACCTTCCAGTTGAAGCCTGCCTGAAATATGCATTTGGACATGCAGGACAGCCAACGATCGTCGGGAACCAGTTGTAGCTCACCCGGGGATTTGGGAGCCGCCAGAAGATCTTCAAGCACTTTGGCTCCGCCTTTTCGTTCAGCAGCAATTTTGTAAATCTCATCGAATGTTCGCATGAAGAGTAGCCTGGATTCAAATTGCCGTTATATATCGGTGGGAAAATGCAATATTGGTCGATTGATTCAAGAATAACATGAAACCTGAGGTTTGGATGTTATTTTTTCTCCTGGCGCTTGGCTTCATCCCACAGGCGATCCATTTGACTTTGTCCTGTTTCTTCCAGCTTTGTTCCTGACTTTTCGATTTCATTTTCAACGAAAGAAAAACGTCGTCGGAACTTATTATTTGACTTTCGCAGGGCGTTATCGGGTTCCTGGCCAAAATGACGGGCCAGATTGGCGATGGTAAACAGTAAATCGCCGATTTCACCCTCGATCTGTTTGTTGTCACCACCTGCCATTGCTTCAGTCAATTCCTCAACTTCCTCGCGAAGTTTATCAATTACCTGCCCGGGATTGTCCCAGTCAAATCCCACACGCGCAGCTTTTCTCTGAAGTTTTACTGCTGTTTGAAGTGCTGGCAGGTTTGATGGTACATCATCCAGAATGCTTGAAACTGCGGTCTTTGTTTTTGCTGCAGTAGATTTTCGATGTACTTTATCAGCTTTTTCTTGAGCCTTGATTTCTTCCCAGGCTCCCTTTGCCATTCCCGAACTGCGGGCGTCCCCGTCACCAAATACATGGGGATGCCGACGGATCATCTTGGTTGTTATGGCTTCGACCACGTCAGCGAAATTGAACAAACCTGCCTCTTCAGCCATGCGGGCATGGTAAACAGGCTGCAACAACAAATCTCCCAGTTCATCGCGCAAATCGTCCCAATCCTGACGTTCAATAGCATCGGCAACCTCATAGGCCTCCTCAATTGTGTAGGGTGATATTGATGCAAAGTCCTGTTCCAGATCCCAGGGACACCCGGTATTGGGTGTGCGAAGTGCAGCCATGATTTCCACCAGATTGGTGATGTTGCGCGAAGGTTTCATAAAAGCCTCTAGAACCAGTTTTGCTGGTTGTGTTTGGGATTCAGGTTTGACAGTTGGTGAGGGGATACCATGCCGGTTTACCCGAACTAAAATAAAAGATCGAACCCATTGGTTGTGTCATAAACGGTTTATTTACGCTCAATATGCAAAAGTGCAAGTGTTGCACTTTACCGATTTTGTATATTGTCCGGGAAATATTGATGGCCACACGCCAGAAGAAAAATAGCCGATTTTCAGGGTTGGCAGTGCCAGCAGTTTGTTTGTGTATTCTGGGATATTACGGGTTTCATGCCTATCAGGGTAGTCTCGGAATAAAATCGCGTTCCGCAATGGAGCAGAAATCACTGGATCTGGAATTTGAGTTGGCCCGTCTTCACGAAGAGCATGCCAGTTTAAAAATCAAGGTTGGATTGTTACGCAACGGGCGTGTGGAAAAAGATATGCTTGACCAGCAGGCCCGTCATCTGCTCAATTTCGTCAAAGCAAACGAATATGTCATAATATCCGGGAAAAATTAGTTAACTCAAATTTGGTTAATTGTCCAAAATCAATTAATTTTCAATACTTTAACTTGTGTATTGAATGTAATATTTGTGATTGAATTTTCCGTAAAATTGAATATTGTCCATCAAATATTCTATGTGGAGAAATATTCATGGTAACAAAGCCTCGTAAAACCTCACGGGCCAAATCCAAGCCATCTCCAGTTGCTGATTTTTCCAAACAGGAAGATTTTTCGGCTTATCGCGAGATGCTGCTGATCAGACGGTTTGAGGAAAAAGCCGGACAGTTGTACGGCATGGGACATATCGGCGGGTTTTGCCATTTATACATTGGCCAGGAAGCTGTCGTCGTTGGTATGCAGGCTGCAATTGATGAGGGTGATCAGTTAATAACTTCCTATCGTGACCATGGCCATATGTTGGCCTGCGGCATGGATGCAAAAGGTGTTATGGCAGAACTGACCGGGCGTGAGAATGGATATTCTGGCGGCAAAGGTGGCTCCATGCACATGTTTTCGCGTGAGAAAAACTTTTTTGGCGGGCATGGTATCGTTGGTGCCCAGGTATCCCTTGGTACCGGTTTGGCTTTTGCCAACAATTACCGGGGAAATGACAGGTTGAGTGTTACCTATTTTGGCGATGGAGCTTCCAATCAGGGACAGGTTTATGAAAGTTTCAACATGGCAGAACTTTGGAAACTGCCGGTAATTTACGTTATAGAAAACAATCGATACGCTATGGGCACTGCGGTGAAACGGTCTTCGGCGCTGACAGATTTCTCAAAGCGAGGCTCTTCGTTCAATATCCCCGGTGTTCAGGTGGATGGCATGGATGTGCGGGCAGTCAAGGCGGCAGGTGATGAGGCTGCGGCTTTTTGCCGGGCAGGTAAAGGACCGATAATTCTGGAGATGCAGACTTATCGCTATCGCGGTCATTCGATGTCTGACCCGGCCAAGTACCGTTCAAAGGATGAAGTGCAGAAAATGCGTGCTGAACATGATCCGATTGAACAGGTCAAACAGCGACTGATTTCAAAAAAATGGGCGGACGAGGCAGAGTTGAAATCCATTGATAAAGATATTCGTTCACTGGTTTCGGAGGCCGCTGAATTTGCCATGAATGACAAACTGCCTGATGCGGGCGAACTTTACACCGATATTTTGCGCTAAGGGTTATAGGGATATTAGGACATGCCAATAGAAATCTTGATGCCAGCGCTGTCTCCAACCATGGAGGAAGGTAATCTTGCCAAATGGCTGGTAAATGAAGGCGACAAGGTAGCAGCAGGCGATGTGATCGCCGAGATTGAAACTGATAAAGCTACTATGGAAGTTGAAGCTGCCGATGAGGGAACAGTAGCAAAACTTGTTGTCGCTGAAGGCAGCGAGGGCGTAAAAGTCAATGCCCTGATTGCCTTATTGGCGGAAGATGGCGAGGATGCCGGTGCATTTGCCTCCTATGAACCTTCAACAATAGTAGCGACCACAAACGTAGTCGATGGCTCGGATAATGCAATTGTTGAGGAAACAGTTGAAAGTGATGTCTCGCAAAAAGTCGAAAAAATTGAGATTGGTGGGGATAGTTTCTCCGGTGAAGTCGAGACGGAAATACCAGCCGGCACAAAAATGATCGCGCTTAGTGTGCGTGAGGCATTGCGTGATGCAATGGCAGAAGAAATGCGCATTGATGAAGACGTTTTCATCATGGGTGAAGAGGTGGCGGAATATCAGGGTGCCTATAAAATTACGCAAGGATTGCTGGAAGAATTCAGCGCACGCAGGGTAATTGACACTCCGATTACCGAGCATGGTTTCGCTGGCATCGGCGTTGGCGCAGCAATGGCGGGTTTAAAACCGATTGTAGAATTTATGACATTTAATTTTGCCATGCAGGCAATGGACCAGATCATCAATTCTGCTGCAAAAACACTTTATATGTCAGGTGGCCAGATGGGAGCGCCAATCGTATTTCGCGGTGCAAATGGAGCCGCTGCCAGGGTGGCAGCTCAACACTCGCAGTGTTATGCGGCGTGGTTCAGCCATATTCCTGGACTCAAGGTAATAGCACCTTATGATGCTTGTGATGCAAAGGGTTTGCTAAAGGCGGCTATTCGCGATCCCAATCCGATAATTTTTCTGGAAAACGAGATATTATATGGCAGAACTTTTAATGTGCCCGATATTGAAGATTTCGTTTTGCCGATTGGAAAAGCGCGAATTCACAAAACCGGCAAAGATGCCACAATAGTTTCATTTTCTATAGGAATGACCTATGCAATTGAAGCGGCAGAACGGTTGGAGAAAGAAGACATTGACTGCGAAATAATTGATCTCAGAACTATTCGTCCCCTGGATATGGAAACAATTCTGACATCGGTTCGCAAAACCGGCAGGCTGGTTTGTGTCGAGGAAGGGTTTCCGCAATCCTCGGTCGGTTCACATATTGCCTCTCAGGTAATGCAACAGGCTTTTGATTGGCTGGATGCCCCGGTAATTACAATTTGCGGCAAGGATGTACCCATGCCATACGCGGCAAATCTGGAAAAATTGGCACTGCCAAATGTCGATGAAGTTGTTGAGGCTGTGAAATCGGTGAGTTATCGATAGCAATGCTGGAGCGTCTTGATTTCAAAACTGTGCGATTTGACAAGTTGGCTGATACAATTCTGGTCAATGGAAAAAAAATAGTTGTCGAAATTTCACGCGATGCCCTTGAGGCTCTATACCGCCGTGAATTTACAGGTGAAGAGGCTGTAATCAAAGCGGTTGAAGAATCAAAACGGTTGAATCATCTGGCGAATATGATTCCGGCTGACGATGGAAAAATACACATTACTGCAGCTCTGATGCTGGGAAACGGCCAGTTCAGCCAGCTGCATGCAAACAAAACCGGAGATTAATCCCTATGGCAATTAACATCACCATGCCAGCGTTATCGCCTACCATGGAAGAAGGCAATCTGGCAAAATGGCTGGTAAAAGAAGGCGACACAGTCTCCGCTGGCGACGTCATTGCAGAGATTGAAACTGACAAGGCAACCATGGAAGTGGAAGCCGTTGATGAGGGGATTGTTGCAAAACTTGTTGTTGATGCGGGTAGTGAAGGTGTGAAAGTCAATGCGGTGATTGCTGTATTGGCTGAAGAAGGCGAGGATATCGCCAAAGTGGGTGCTGATCCAGTTAGCGTGAATGGGGTACAAAGCGATTCTGAATCGAAAAAACCTGAATCTGTCACATCCACTGTGTCGACTCCACCAGTCAGCGCCCAAATTCAGGAAAGCCCGTCAGCTGTAAGCGGCACCAGCAAGGATCGAGTATTTGCTTCGCCGCTTGCCAGGAGAATTGCCAGGGACTCCGGTATTGATCTGGCGGTGATCAAGGGTTCAGGGCCTGGCGGCAGAGTTGTCAAGCGTGACGTTGAAAATTACTCTGGCGCGACCGCCTCCGCTGTGGTTTCGCGCGATACAGGTGTCAGCGGTGCGCAGGTTGCCGGGGGAAAAGTGGCGGCTATCTCCAGTGACCAGACTCTCAAAATGTTTGAAGAGGGTTCTTTTGAGCTGATTCCGCATGATAATATGCGGAAAATTATCGCCAAACGCCTGGTGCAATCAAAACAGACTGTTCCCCATTTTTACTTGAGCGTTGACTGTGAAATCGATTCTTTGCTGAAAATTCGCTCCGAAATCAATTCTGCAGCGCCTGTTGTTGATGGAAACCCGATTTACAAGATTTCCGTCAATGACATAATCATCAAGGCACTGGCTCTGGGGTTGCGGGATATTCCCGAAGCGAATGTTTCCTGGAGTGAGGATAATATGATCCGTCACAAACATTGTGATGTCGGAGTTGCGGTTTCAATTCCCGGTGGACTGATTACGCCCATTATTCGAAATGCCGAGGAAAAATCCTTGTCGGTTATAGCCAATGAAATGAAGGATCTGGCTGCAAGGGCACGTAACCGTAAACTGTTGCCTCAGGAATATCAGGGTGGATCAACGGCTGTATCCAATTTGGGGATGTTTGGCATCAAAGATTTCTCAGCCGTTATCAATCCACCTCATGCTACTATTCTTGCCGTTGGAGGCGGAGAAAAACGGGCCAATGTCAAGGATGGGGAGATTAAAGTCGCAACCATGATGTCGGTGACGCTTTCGACTGATCACAGGGCTGTAGACGGTGTTCTGGGTGCACAATTACTTGGGTCATTCAAACAATATGTTGAGAACCCAATTAGTATGCTGGTTTAGATAAAGTTTGTAATGATATGAAAAATAGTAATAAAATTATTTTTGCTTTTCTTTTTATTCTGATCTTGTCTCTCTCATTTGGGCAGGGAAATGCCAAATCCAATCGCGAAATTAAGAAAGAGTTAAAGGCTTTGGTTGCTGACAAAACCGTCAAATTAAGCCAGCGCGAAAATTCATATTTCTATTTTGCGCCCGGTGGTGGTGTTTATTACGTGCCGGGGGGGGGAAGTTAAGCGATTACATTGGGGAATTAAGTATTTTTCTGGTGAACTACAGATTTGTGTTAATTTTTCGCATCGGTTTATTACAAATGCGGGCTGTGGATCAAAAAAATTCTTCCTCAAACGTATTGTTGGCAATGGTGATATTTATCGACTTGCGACTTCGAGAACATTTAGAAACTAACATTCACCTTATTGAAGCAATCGAGACACCAACTGTGCGAAACTGTCACCAAACCTTGCGAGAATATAGGCGATCAGAAAAAACATGGCGATACTGGTAGCCACTTTAATGGGATCGATTGCTAGCACCGAACGAATCGCGCGATAGGCCAATAACCCCAATACTAGCAATCCAGGATATTTGAAAAACCATGGCAAAGCCAGAATGTTTGAAATAAGGGCACTGGACGTAAGGGTATCGAGCACGGAATGAACTTTCAGTGGTTAAAACTAGTCTGGAAATATACTACAAAATGGACGAAAATATAACACCTGATTGAATAAATTTGAGTGATACTGCGGATCTCGCTATTTTGATACTATTGCTAGCCATGGATTGTTGCTCTGATTTGGCAAGTTGTGGAGGTACATAGCAAAACTGTGGAAGTATTGGAAGTGGGTAGCGTAAATATGTATCTTATGAATCTGAAATAAGTACTAACTGCCGGGTGTTGGTAGAGACCCTGGCGAAATGAGAGAACAGCAATGTCTGATAACTATGACTTAATCATTATTGGTTCGGGCCCGGGCGGCTATGTTACCGCAATACGGTCAGCCCAGCTTGGACTGAAGACTGCGATTGTTGAACGTGAACATTTGGGCGGTATATGTCTGAATTGGGGTTGTATACCCACCAAGGCACTGTTGCGTTCTGCTGAAGTCTATCACCAGATGCAAAATGCGAAGGAATACGGCTTGAAGATTGAGGGCGCCAGTTTTGATATTGGTGATGTCGTCAAACGTTCAAGGAGCGTATCGCGGCGCCTGAATGGCGGTGTGGGCGGTTTGCTGAAAAAGAACAAGGTGGACGTGATTTGGGGAGAGGCAAAAATAGTCTCTGCCGACGAAATACTGGTTAGCGACCCTGTATCCAAGCCTGTAGAACCACAAAATCCACTGCCCAGGGGTATTTTGGGAAATGGAAGCTACACAGCAAAGAATATCATTATCGCCACAGGTGCAAGACCAAGGGCCTTGCCGGGCATTGAACCGGACAATAACAGGATCTGGACCTATTTTGATGCGATGGTACCCAAAACCATGCCCAAATCACTGGTAGTTATGGGATCAGGAGCAATCGGAATTGAATTTGCTTCATTTTATAATTCGATGGGTGCGCAGGTAACGGTGATCGAACTGATGGACAATATCATGCCCGTTGAGGATGAGGAAATATCAGCTCTGGCCAAAAAGCAATTGGAAAAACACGGATTGAAATTCCATAATTCTGCAAAAGTGGTGAAGGTTGACAAAACCGATAAGGGAATTATCGCCCATGTGGAAATGAAAGATGGCACGATTGAAAAAATTGAAGCTGAAATACTGATTTCCGCAGTCGGTGTTCAGGGTAACATAGAAAATCTTGGCCTTGAAAAACTGGGCATCAAGACTGATCGCGGCTGTATTAGTATTGACGGGTTTGGCCGAACCAATATCGCCGGAGTATTTGCCATTGGTGATGTTGCCGGTCCGCCAATGCTTGCCCACAAGGCAGAGCACGAGGGGGTTATCTGCGTTGAGAAAATCGCCGGACTTGATGTACATCCGATGGACAAAAACCAGATTCCAGGCTGCACCTATTGCAATCCCCAGGTTGCATCAGTTGGTTTGAATGAAAAAGCTGCGAAGTCGGCGGGTCATGAGATAAAAGTTGGCCGGTTTCCGTTTTTTGCCAATGGCAAGGCCATTGCTCTGGGGGAACCGGAGGGTTTGATAAAAACCATATTTGATGCAAAAACCGGTCAGTTGCTTGGTGCGCATATGGTCGGGGCTGAGGTAACCGAACTGATCCAGGGATTTGTTGTGGCAATGGGATTGGAAACAACTGAGGAAGATCTGATCCATACGGTATTTGCTCACCCAACACTGTCGGAAATGATGCATGAAAGCGTATTGGACGCTTATGGTCGTGTTATTCATATGTGAGGTTTTTTGATAGTTTTCATTCGAAAATTTGCGGTAATTGAGTTTTAGTCCAAAAAAGTGGCAATGTTGTTTAACCATATGTTGGTAATGCCTGCTGAAATTACCGAACTACAAATGACAATGATGAGTGGATTAAATGGATAGTTTGAGATGGCTACAATGATGGATACAACGAATGAACGGCCGCGCCATCCTGAAAAGGAGCATAAGCCGGACAACGAGATGTTGCGCAAACCTTCTTGGATTCGGGTGAAGGCCGGCGGCTCAAAAGTTTACGAAGAAACCCGCAATATTCTCAAAGATGATTCTCTGGTGACCGTATGTGAAGAAGCCGGTTGTCCCAATATTGGTGAATGCTGGTCAAAAAAACATGCAACGATGATGATAATGGGAGATACCTGCACGCGTGCTTGTGCTTTTTGCAACGTGCGTACTGGCAAACCGGTATCTCTTGATATTGAGGAACCAGGCAAGGTTGCAACGGCGGTAAAAAAGCTTGGATTGGCCCATGTGGTTATAACTTCTGTTGATCGTGATGATCTTAAGGATGGGGGTGCCCGGCATTTTGTTGAGACAATCCGGGCTATCAGGCAAAAATCACCAGCCACAACAATCGAGATCCTGACGCCGGATTTTTTACGCAAGGATGGAGCTCTGGAGACAGTCGTTGCGGCAAAACCTGATGTATTCAATCACAATCTGGAAACCGTGCCGTCCAATTATCTGACCGTCAGACCCGGTGCGCGGTATTTCCATTCGATACGCCTGCTGCAACAGGTGAAAGAACTGGATTCATCAATGTTCACCAAATCGGGAATCATGGTTGGCTTGGGCGAAGAACGCAATGAAGTGCTGCAATTGATGGATGACCTGCGCAGTGCGGAGGTGGATTTTTTAACGATCGGTCAATATTTGCAGCCAACCAGAAAACATCACGCGGTAAAGAATTTTGTCACGCCGGAAGAGTTCAAGTCTTACGAGACAATTGCCTATTCAAAAGGTTTCCTGCTTGTCTCATCGAGCCCGCTCACCCGTTCTTCACACCATGCCGGTGATGATTTTAACCGTTTGCGTAGCGCCCGCGAGCTATCGTTGTAATATTGGGGTTTTTCATCGCAGATATTTCCTCAATGCCGCCGTACGAGAATCAACGCTGATGCCGAAATTCAACAAGATTCACCAGGTGAACCATCGTGCCAGCGAAATGTATGATTTGGTCGCTGATATCGAGCGGTATCCTGATTTTGTTCCAATGTGCGATCAACTGGTTATCCGCTCGCGGCGCGGCAATGGAGAACGGGAGCGGATCATGGCCGATATGAGCGTTGCCTATAAATTCATTCGTGAATCATTTACCAGTCAGGTTACTCTTGACAAATCCGATCTGGAAATTGATGTAGAATATATTGACGGGCCATTTCGATATCTGGAAAACCAGTGGCGTTTTGTCGAACTGGATGACAATTGCTGCGAAATACACTTTACCATTGATTATGAGTTTAAAAGCAGGGCACTGGGACTGTTGCTTGGGAGCTTGTTTGAAAAGGTATTTTCAAAATTTACCCAGGCATTTGAAAAGCGCGCTGACGAAATATACGGCAAAAATCTTGTTTGATTTTGTTTTGGCCGGATTTACAGAAATGTAACGCCAAAACAAGAAATCCCGGCTGGTTCAGAGCCGGGATCTTCTTGTTCTGGAGGTGTAGATTTTCTGGTATGCATAAACTGTTACTGGAACATATATAGGTGATATTTCTCAGATTGCATGTGCGATAATGCACACTTGGCGATCAAATGAGAAAACAATTGAAATATTAAAAAGCCTGGATCATGAATTGATCAAAGTTCTCGTAAAACTGGAGCAGCTTTTTGGCCGAGTATTCTCCATGTGCCAATTAGTCCAAAGCCGACAGTAAATACCAGCGCAACGATTAATGTCATGATTGCTGTTGAGGGAATGAAGCTGGAAGGGAATTGCATTATGCTGGACACAACAAACCAGGAAGCGATGCTCCCGGCAACCAGGGCAAAGCAGGCCGTGGATATACCAAGCAAGGTGTATTCATAGATGAATGTTCTGATCAGGGTCCAACGCGTCGCTCCCAGTGTTTTCAAAACAACACTGTCATGTACCCTTGCGCGGTTTCCTGCGGCCAAAGCACCGGCAAGTACCAGAATTGATGCCACCAATGTGACCGAAGCCGCCGCGCGGATCGCTGTAGATAACTGGCTGATGATGGAATTGACGGTGTCTAACACGTCACGCACCCGGACACTGGTAACAGAAGGAAATGATTTTGTAATCTGGCGAATAATCTCACCATCAGATGGCGTATCGGGATTTTCATTGATTGCCAATGTTGAAAGGTAGGAATGCGGAGCGCCGGCAAACGTATTGGGAGAGAATACCATGACAAAGTTAATGCCCATGCTTTCCCACTCGACATTGCGAAGGCTTGCAATACGCGCTTTGATGGTTCTGCCAAGAACATTGACTGACAACTTGTCACCCACATCGAGATTTAATTCCGCAGCCTCCTCAGCTGAAAATGACACCAACGGTTCGCCCTGATAGTCCGATGGCCACCATTTGCCTTTGCCAAGTGTTGAATTTTCAGGCAGGTTTTTTGCATAGGTTATACCACGGTCCCCGCGAAGAACCCAGGAACCTTCGCCGGCGTCATAGTCTTCAGCCCGCACACCCTTGAGTTCAATGATGCGCCCCCTGAGCATCGGTACTGAAACTATTTTGCTATTTGGAGTTATGCTACCTAATTTATTTTTGAATTTGTCGACTTCATGGCTTTGAACATCAACAAAAAAGAAATCGGGGGCTGTTTTCAGCACGTCACCATTAATCTGGCGTCGCAAATTTGCATCAATCTGCGTTAAAGCGACCAATAACGCCAATCCAAGGCCCAGAGACATCACAACAGAAGGAGTGAGTGAACCTGGACGGTAGATATTGGCAATAGCCATTCGCCATTCAACATAGCGTATTTTTGGGGCGATTCTGGCGAGATACTGGATGGCAAACGAGACTAACTGTAAGAGCACAAATGAAAATATTATCGCACCGGTGAAAACCAGGGCGACAAAACGGTCATCAGAGTTGAATACTGCCAATCCGACCAGTGCAAGAATACCGGCAAGCATCATTATCAAATAGACCGGTCGCGGCAGTGTTTGCAGTGAAAACCCGGTAGAGCGAAATAAGGCAGCAGCTGGAATTTCATTTGAATTAGCCAATGGCTGGATTGTAAATACCAATGCAGTCAGTATTCCAAATGCCGCACCAAGCGCCAGAGCCTGGGGGGAAAACAGGGTATCTTGCGAAATCGGTACCAGTCCGGACAATGTCTGGGCGGCGACAAAAGGCGCCAGGGTGCCCAGTACCAGACCGATTGCGATTCCCAGGCAGGCGAGTACCATAATTTGGATGAGATAGACTTTAAAGACAAAATTTCCTGGAGAACCCAGTGATTTGAGGGTGGCAATAACCGGTCTTTTGGTTTCAAGAAAGGCTCGTATGGCATTGGCAATACCAACACCTCCAACAATCAAAGCGGTCAACCCGACCAGAGTGAGGAATTGTGAGAAGCGTTGAATGTTCCTCGACAGAGCAGGGGCCGCGTTTTCACGTGAACGGATACGCCAACCTGTGTCCGGAAATTTTTTTTGAGCGGTCTGGATCAGATTTTTCAAACTGGAGCGGGTAAGATCCGGATTTTTTAGTTGATATGTGTAGCGGATCAATGATCCTGGTTTTATTAACTGGGTTAATGCCATCGCCTCATGCGAGATAATCACTTTGGCACCAAACGCCATTCCTTCGCCAATACGATCCGGTTCATTTTCAATGGTCTGCGTGACAATAAAACTGGATTGACCAATGTGGATTGATTGACCGATCTTGATGTTCAGGCGATCGAGCAATGACTGGTCAACATATGCCCTGTCATTGCCCAAAACATCAAATTCCAGACTGCCTGCGGGTCCGGTGAGTTCACCGTAATGTGGATAGGAAGAATCAATTGCCTTCAATTCAATTAACGTCTGATCACCGCCATCAGCCAGTCTTGCCATGGCTCGGGTGCGCGTGGTTCTGGATATTTCCCCAGCCGCATGCAGAAAAGCCAACTCCTTTGGCGGCAAATCTTTCTGCAGCACGGAGAAAGAGGCATCTCCTCCTAAAAGCACCTGGCCTTCACTTGCTATTCCGTGGGTAATTGAACGGGCAACGGAACCGACAGATGCAATTGCTCCAACCCCCAGGGCAATGCAGGCTAAAAAGATATAAAACCCTTTCATTCCTCCACGCAATTCACGCAGGGCAAACCGCCATGCAAGTCTTAGACCGGGAATATAGTTGGTGTTTTCCCTATTTGAATCGATTTCCATAATTATGTCTGATGGGCCAGAGACTGGATTTCCTTGGGCAATGTTAGATCAGATTCAATTATTCCGGATCTGACATGAACAATCTGATCACATTGATCAGCCAGAATACTGTTGTGGGTAACCAGTGCCAGTGTCATTGAGTGTTCGCGTTGTTTTTCAAACAGCAAATTGATGATCTGATCGCCCGTGTCATCGTCAAGATTACCGGTTGGTTCGTCAGCTATCAGGATTTTTGGTCTGGGTGCCAAGGCTCTGGCAATGGCCACCCTTTGTTGTTCGCCACCCGATAACTGGGTTGGATAATGGTTTAAACGCTCACCCAGTCCCACGGCAGCCAGTTCATCTTCGGCAAGCCTCATGGCATTTGTCTGTCCTGAAAGTTCCAGTGGAACGGCGACATTTTCAAGTGCCGTCATGTTGGGAATCAAGTGAAAAGATTGAAAGACGATGCCAATATTTCGACCACGAAATGCTGCTAATTGGTCTTCATTCATAGTATCAAGATCATGATTATTGATGATTACACTGCCGCTGTCCGATCTTTCCAAACCGCCTATCACCATCAATAATGTTGATTTGCCCGAGCCTGATGGGCCGACAATCCCGGTTGACTTGCCTTCGTCAATTTGAATATCGAGTCCTTTCAGGACATGCACGCGTGAAGCACCGGTTCCCAGGGTCAGATGTAGATCATTTATCAAAATCATGGGCATTTCAGCTTGCATTTGGTGCGCTCCATGGTCAATTGAGATAAGAATCGGCAAACAAAATCAATAATCGCTTTAATATGGACATTTTGATATGAATTACAATTCAGCGGCACGTGAAAAAACAGTAAGGTTTGGAGAAGAAGTGGTTATTGCCATCTGTATTCTCTTTCTGTCCATTTTCACACCGGCCGTTGCAAAAGAAAATACCATTGTTGTGTTGGGAGACAGCCTGACCGCCGGTTATGGATTGGAACCCGGAGAGGCATTTCCCGAACAACTTGCCAAAATGTTGAAGACCAGGGGAATTGATATTAATATCATCAATGCTGGTGTATCAGGTGATACTACAGCTGGAGGATTGGCAAGGCTGGACTGGTCAGTTCAAAACGGAACAGATGCGGTGATTGTGGAATTAGGGGCAAATGATGCTCTCAGAGGCATCCTACCAGCCCAGACAACCAAGAATCTTGAAACAATCATACAAAAACTAGAGAATAGCGAAGTCCAGGTTCTTTTGGTCGGGATGAGATCTCCTCCGAACATGGGGCAGAAATATGTTGATGATTTCGACGCGATTTATCCAAAGCTGGCGGAGAAATATGATTTGTTGTTTTACCCTTTTTTTCTAGAGGGAGTAGCGGCGAATCCTGACTTGAATCAGGGTGATGGGATACATCCGACCGCTGAGGGCATTATGATGATAGCCAGCCAGTTTCTGCCAACTGCAATAAATCTGATTGAGTTGCTCGACAAAAATGACAAGTAATCGCAAGAAATCAAACCGGAAACAATGATGCCAAAATATCCAGTTACTTGTATAATCGAAAATCTACCTTCTTCTGTGCCGTTTGTTGGACCTGAAATACAGGAACGACAATTGGGCAAGCCTTTTGTTCTTCGCCTTGGCGCCAACGAAAATGTGTTTGGGCCATCTCCCAGGGCAGTATCAGCAATGCAGGAAACACTATCTGAAATCTGGATGTATGGAGATAGCGAGTGTCATGACATTCGTCGTGCACTGGCGAGTTTCCATGATGTGGGATTCGAAAATGTTGTTGTGGGAGAAGGCATTGACGCACTGTTGGGTTATACCTGCCGACTATTTGTTGAACCGGGGCGCAAGATTGTGACCAGCAAGGGTTCCTATCCGACATTCAATTTTCACGTAAGCGGAAATGGTGGTGAATTGCATTTCGTGCCGATGAAAGCACATCATGAAGATATTGATTCTGTGCTGGCAAAATCAAGGGAGGTGGAAGCCACACTCACATACTTCTCAAATCCCAATAACCCTATGGGAAGCTGGCACAATAATGAAGAAGTGCAAAAACTGATCGATGGTACACCTGAGGGTGGCCTGTTGGTTCTGGATGAAGCCTATATTGAATTTGCACCCCAAAACACCGCTCCCGGGTTTGATATCACCAATCCGAAAATTTTACGCTATCGCACTTTTTCCAAAGCCTATGCAATGGCCGGCGCACGTATCGGTTATTGTATTGGCGAAGCAGGCCTGATTGCTGAGATAGAAAAAGTTCGCAACCATTTCGGTGTAAGTCGCGTTTCACAGGCCGGAGCATTAGCCTCTTTGCAGGATCAGCAATATCTTGGACAGACAGTTAACAAGGTAGAGGAAGGTCGTGAAAAACTGGGTGAAATTGCCGGAAAGTACGGTTTTTTGGCATTGCCATCAGCTGCAAATTTTGTTGCCATCGATTGCCGGCGTGATGAAAATTATGCCAAATCCATTGTTGGCGCCCTTGCTCAAAAAGCAGTTTTTATCCGAATGCCGACAGTAAATCCTCAATCAAGATTTATCAGGGTGAGTGTTGGCACTGAACAGGATCTGGAACAATTTGATATCGCCCTGGGCGAAGTGCTTGCCGAGTTGGGTTAGCACAAAATTTGATCTGGGTATTGGGTCAAACTATTTTCAGACCAGAAAACAAAAGGGCAGGGCCATCCTTCAAATGGTACCCTGCCTCTTTTATTGAGTGCTGTATTTCGAAGACTAGATAAAGATCGTTACACTTACGAGTGACAATGTAATCATTGCAAATGATACCGCCACAATGCTCACTATCGAGTGATCTTCTGCTTCGAACATGCCCTCCGATCTATCGCGGGGGAATGTCATTATAAAGTACCTTTCTGCATATCGCTAATGGTCACCGGAGGCTATTCTCCGATGTCAAACACATATGTGCACTGTCAATCAAGACTTCAATATCACAAGGTGAATCATTTCTTAACTATTGATTTAACTGGCTTGTACGAATGGATTTATCAAGCGCCATACCGATCACAGGTATCAATCTTCCTTGAACTTTAACAGAAATTGTAACATTCAATTTTCTGCTTCCCTCAAGGCGGGCTACCATAGTCGCGTCTAATTTTTCCCGCTTTAAACCGACAACAAATCGAGAGGTGGAAAATCGACCTCCTGTGACATCCATGCCTTCGCCTTTTTGACCATCGAGAAATCTGCCGGAATAATTGGCACCTGATTTATGGATAGTCGCTGACATCGGTTGAGAAAACACGCCTATACGACAAAAACCGTCAATATCCATGCCGATATCGTTTCCAGCGGTGACTCCATTCAGGTTGCAGGTAAATTTTGTCCCCTTGTATTTGCCTGCTACAATTTCGCCCGGGCCATACCAATTGCCAACCATACCGCTAAAAAAACGTTTTTCTCCAGCATTCGCTGAAGTTATTGCAACTGTAATTGAAATACCCACTGTAAGAACAGTTGATGAAAATAACCTGATCATTTTACGCATTACAAACACCTGAGAAATGTGGAATCAACCACTTACGGTAAAACGCATTGGCGTGCCAATACCCATTCTCATATTATTATTACTGAAAATGGTTAATCAATTCCAACCAGATTCTGTCGCATTTTACGTAATTCATTAGATTGATTCAAACCAGTTCACCTGCCAAGACGTAAATCGCAGCGCGATACAGCGTATCGGCCAAGGATTGCGAGGCGGGGGATGGGCAGCGTTGCGAACCTTGCCCGACATACTTATCGCCCAGACACCATTTCGATCCTGTTTATGGGTCTATGACCTAGAGTATATTTCATCAAATGTGCTCTAGTTCCCGGAATTGGAAACAGACCTCGACAATTCTGTAAAAAATTCAGATATGCCGGGCCGGGGCAGGGATTTGAACTCGAGCGGTCTGGCCTGATCGATTGCCGCTAATCCAATGCGGGCCGTGAGTAATCCATTCACAATTCCTTCTCCCAGTTTCGCTGACAGGCGAGCGGCAATACCATGGCCGACCAGTTGCTGGATCAGGCTATCACCTGCTGCAATGGTGCCTGTCACAGCCAGGTGCCCCAGCACATTTCTCGTCAGTTTCCAAAAACCCAGTGCTCCTGGCTTTCCGCCATAGAGGTTTGAAATGCGTCGAATTAACCGGGTGTTTTCCATCAATACGTACACAATATCGACGATTGCCCGCGGACTGATCGCAGTAACTACAGATACCCTTTTGGCTGATTGCATGACCAGTTTCTTTGCTGTTTCGTCGAGTGGAGCCATATATTTTTTTTCAAACAGGATAATTAAATCATCATTGTCGAATATCGCACCGCGATCATCAGCAAACCCGGCACGTGAATTTGCCAGATCCGCTCGGCTAAAATAGATCGATTCGAGTTCTTTGACTACATTTTCACCGCCACCAGGTCGTTCTCCGGATTGAACTGCCATTGCCTTATTACGAATACCGGCAATTGTGTTTAGTCTGGAAATTCCCCAGATTTCTCGCAACAAGATACCAAACAAGGCCAATCCGAGTAATACTGCGAAAGCGACCGCGCTCCAGCCAAGCCAGGTTTGGCGTTCGAACAGATCTCTGATCAGTTGATCTATGGCCAGCCAAATTCCCAGTGAGACCAGTCCGGCCAGTGCTCCCAAAAACAGCTTTCCCCAGGAGAAACCAGTTTTAACAGGATGCGAAGGCGGAACCTCCAACTGGTCAATCATTTCTTCATTTTGACGAATAACAACAGACATATCTGTATGGGCTTTCGGCTTTCTGGCCGTCTTTCCTTGTTGAATCCTGTTTTTCGCTGACGATGAATCAGTCTGCTTTTCTTTCAGTTTTACAATTCGTGGTTTTCTTGGCTGTTTGCTCATCGCTTAATCCTATGCCAACTGGTCAGAAAGAAGAAATTGAAGAGTTTTATCCAGACGTATGTGGGGAAGCTGGATGGTGATCTCATTACTTTCAATTTCCAGCTGTGGTGGCCGGAAACGTACAAAGGACAATTCCGGGAAATTATTGATGTCGCTATTTCCAAACAAGACAGACGGATTATCGGGAAGGTCACCGGGAAAAATTGCAGTTTCGGTTTCTCCGTCAAATTTGACACCGCCAATAACTTCATCCTTCATCGGGGTTCCAATGATTACCGGTAGATGTTCCCCTTCCTGGGCAACAGCAGCTTCACTGGTACTTCGGAGCGAAGCCAGGGCAATAACATCGACACTTGCGCCAGCAAATTTGGCCCGCTTCAATGCATTGTCGACCAGTTTACGCAGTAGTGCCTCCAGGTTCTTGTGGTTCTCGTGATGCAGATGATCGACTTTTGTTGCAGCGAACAATATCCTATCGATTCTTCGGCTAAATACTGATGTCAGCCAATTGCTTTTGCCTGGATTGAAGCAATCCAGAATGTCAGCCAATGCATTTTCGAGATCAATCAGGGCGGCAGGCCCGGCATTAATAGCCTGAAGCGTATCTACCAGAATAATCTGTCTGTCCAGACGGGCAAAATAGTCTCGAAAAAAAGGCTTTACAATAAAGGTTTTGTAGGCTTCGTAACGTCGAGACATATGATCATAAAGACTATCTTCAACCTTTGTCTTACTGGCAGGAAGAGGGCAAAATGTAAGGGCGGGTGACCCTTCCATGTCACCGGGCATCAGAAAACGGCCAGGTGGCAGGGTTGAAAGGGCGTTATCATCCTGTCGGCAGGCACGAAGATATCCGGTGAAGAGTTCTGCCAGTTTTATTGCTTCAGTTTCGACCAGGGGCGTATCGACATCAATATTCTTGAGCGCGCTGTGCCATTCGGAGGCCAGTTTCGTTCGATTGTCCAAATTGGACATTTTCAGTGCCTGACTGCTCCAGGATGGATAGTCCATGGCCAGCAAGGGCAAGTCGAGCAACCATTCCCCCGGGTAGTCAACAATATCAATATTGAGTTTACCACTGCCTAATGCCCTGTTCCAGGCACTTGCGGATTCGTAAGCAATTGTGACACGCAATTCGCTTATTGATGCGGTGGACTTTGGCCACTGACGTTTTTGGATTAACGATTCCAAATGATCCTCATATGCAAATCGCGGTAGATTCATCGAAGGTTGCGGTTCCAGACGGGCTCCGGCCACGCGGCCGGATGTAATCGGCTCGAACATTGGCAATTTGCCGGAATTTATCAAAGAATGCACCAGTGAAGTGATGAAAACTGTTTTGCCAGACCTGGATAGGCCGGTTACCCCCAGGCGAATACTGGGTGTTCCCAAATTTGTGGCAAAATCAGCGACATTGTCAAAAACGATGAGTGCATCATCAGTCAGATTAGTCAGTTTTGCCATTGAAACGGGCTCTTAAAGGCATTCATGGTAATATTGAACCGTATGACCGATTTTTGGCGATTGCCGGCAAGGCGCGTCCTGTGCCGTGGTCTGATTGGCCACAAGATAAACATACTAGGTCGCTGGCAATTCGCGTGGCAGAATAAAATTTTGCAGATATCCATTCTTTTCACCGACATCAGCCCATTTGTCCGAGTTGATATCAATTACAGCAAGGGCTCCGGTTGGAAAATTGTAGTCTAGCGCTGCTATTGCGCTGTCAACCCCGTCGGCAATCAGACTGCTTGCCAGACTATGGCAGGTGGGGTTGTGGCCAACTAGCATTAGCGAATGTCTGTCATCGGGATGCGCGCGCATGACATTTAGATAGTTATCCAGCGTGCCGGAATAAAGGCAATCTGCATATTCGATTGGCATTTGCGGAGAAGATTCGGTTTCAGGGATATTTTCCAGGATATGATCCTTTATTTCCCTGATTGTTGTCGAGGTCCGGTTTGAAGAGGAAGCATAAATTTGATCGGGAAAATATGAATGGGCAATCATTGACATGGCTATTTTTTTGATATCTTTGGTGCCGCGATTGTTCAAGCCCCGATCAAAATCGGAAATTCCAGGAAGGGCCCAGGATGATTTAGCATGTCGCAGAATGTATAGCCTTAGCAATTTTTGCGCCTCATTTGCCATTGCTGTGAAATTGCAAAAGTATAAACATTGTTGGTAACGCTGTTTCAACAAATACACAATGGGTAGAAATCACATAATACTGCATTGCACTTTTTCTCAGAACATTGTTGAGATTGATGAAATCATAACCGGAATGGAAATAACTGCCGCACATCAACGATCACCATGCATCAGATCTGGAATTTCAGAGCGCCCTTTGTGCATCAGTGCCTGTGGCAGTCGAGTGACAAAATCGAATTTTTCCATAATGCCAATTTAGTTTGTTTGCAATCCGGACTTGCCTGTGCATTGCGGCATCACGAAATCATTTTGGCGCGCAATGGTGCGCAGATATCATCGCTCGACTGGCTGTACAAATGGAATATTGTTGATTGCAGCATCTGGACCATCGCGGTGAGTGAAGCTGTGTATTCCAGGAATGTGCTCTAATTTGATTGTTTGCCCTAACTTTTGATTGATAGGCGTTGTCTAGAATGGTGAAAACGGCAAAAGAAATTCAATCGTCAAAATAACAACTTGTGGCATATGATTTGACTGGTTATATAGCCCCTATTATCATTCTCGAATTCAGGTGTATGGAATGTTGAATAAGTTGGTTGATGGATATGTTCCGTCTGAAGATGAGGACTTTATGAATGACCGGCAAAAGGAATATTTCAAAAATAGACTGATCAGCTGGAAAGCTGAAATTATTCGCGAATCCAAAGGAACTCTGGACACGTTGCAGGGTCAGTCGGGAAAACTGCCGGATGCTGCTGATCGGGCATCTTCCGAAACTGATCGATCAATTGAGCTGCGCGCACGTGACCGACAGCGAAAACTCATTGCGAAAATTGATGCCGCATTGCGCCGAATCGAACAAGGCGAATACGGATATTGTGAAGAGACTGGCGAGCGGATTAGTGTCAAGCGCCTGGATGCGCGACCTATCGCTACTTTGTCTATTGAAGCCCAGGAACGACATGAACGGCGTGAAAAAGTTTACAAAGACGATTGAGAACTGATTGCAAAATTTGCATGAAACGTAGCATGCGGTGATTTCGAACCACATGTTTGCGCGCTTTACTTGTGTAGTGACATGTATCGCCCCGGCTCTGCATCAACGAAGCCGAATTTTCTATAGAGGTGATGCTGATCTCTTGTGGCAAGCATCCAGCCACGCACAGATTTTAGTTCGGGGTGATCCATGAGGTCTTTGGTCAGTCTTTTTGCGAGGCCTTGCCCCCTGTATTCCGGCAACACCTGTAAATCGAATATATAGGCGTGGTACACTGTGTCTGATGTTGCTCTGGCCCATCCTATCTGCTCCCCCGAACCCAGAAATATGCCAACAGGGTACGAATTTTTGAACGATTTGATAATGTCTTCCCGGCTTCGACCTTTTCCCCAATAACTATTCAGTGTTTCAGATACGATTATGTCAAAATCGAAATCTTCGAGGGAATAGCTTGTTCGAGTATCCATCACGAAGTCCTGCGTTGTACAAGCGTCTTACTGGTCAGTTGCCGGCAAGATAAAATTCCAGGGCAATAATTCGTCAATCCGGCTGACCTTGTGATCTACAATGCATCAACAGGCCCCTTACTGACTCTCACAGCGCTGTTTAGATTTTGTAGGGTATATGTCTTGAAATTACTTTAGCTGTAGAAGGGCCGTAGTCAGGTTTTTTCGCCTGTCAACTCATTGAGCAATCTTTGCATTTCAACTTCCATGTCTTTTTTCTTTGGCGGTTCTTCTAATTCAGTCTCATTTTTCTCCGGATTATCAACAGGTTCAGCCTCTTTTGTTTCCGAGTCAGACAGGTTTTCAGAAATTGTGGAAATTGGGGGAGTTGTAGCAGTTTCCGGATTTGATGCGTCAGCCAGTTCCTCATCATGTGCATCGGTCGTGTTCGTCAACACTTCTTTGTCAATCTGTTGAGAGGGATCGTCACTCTCCTGATCAACAGTTTCAGATGAGTCAGTCTGGTTTTCTTCTAAATTGTTATCATCTGAAAGACCCGCTTCGCTGGATTGGGAGGCTACGGCGCCGACAATGGTAGTTTTGTTTACTCTGTCTCTCCAGGAGGAAGTGGCAGGAGACGGAATTGCTTCATCGCTGGATTTCGCCAGCGTATCAGTTTTGCCGAGCGGGCTGGTTTCATCGACAATATTCGTATCGGTTAAAACAGTTGTATCTGAAAATTCTTCAGTACGTGTGACTTGAGAATTTACCGGCGGATGTGATTGTTGGGTGTCTTGTAATCGTGCAGGTATGGTGTGCTCGATATTTGATTCTACAAGCACATCTGTAGTACCGCCAATCATTACCAAATGTTCAACATCATCACGTCTTATCAGAACCAGCCTCCTGCTGTTATCAACATTTGCCGCATCTACGACTGCCAGTCTTGGCAATGGAGCTGATCTTCTGTTTTTGGCTGTATTGCGAAAAAGAATTCGAATTACCCCAAAAACGAATAACAGTACCAATACCAAAATGACGGTCAATGTTATCAGTTTCAGAGACACAGGTAGGCCGTCAAAAAAAGTGCCGGTGGTTATATCCATAATAACATTCCTTTTCCCAATATTCACCGTTGACCACTAACGTTATAGCAGAGATACCAAGCAATAAGACATCTGTTATGTGATCGTTATAAAACTGGAAGATTGATTAAGCCAAACACTTAACAAAATTATGTCTTGGTTTAGTCAAAATTCTTTCCTCTTCAAACTCGCATTGGCCTGTTAATACCAGCCTAACTCAGTTAGCATTTCTTTGACAATGCAATTAATCAGTCAGAATATGAACGTGACATTCCCGTAACTCCGTCTATCCCAATGTTATTTTACCGAATATGACAAAATCAGCCATTGATTAAGGTAAAATCAACTGTGAATATCCTGATTCAGAAAATCTACGATAATGTGTTTTCAATTATGGTAAGCATTTAATTCAAGTCAAGCATGTGATTCAATAATATGCGTGATAGATAACCGGTTGTGATGGACAATATGCATGAGTAATGAGCAAAAGGCGTTAAACACCAAGCCGACAGTTATAAATCGCAGTGACAAGCGCGCAGGCCTCTGGCGCATGTTTTTGCTGGGATTCATTTTGATGATTGCCGGTGGCTGGTTGTTGTATTTGCAGGGAAACAATGCGGCTGGTCCACTTGTTTTGACTGCGCTCGGTGTGATGGCGATGATTGGCGTGATGTTTCTGTTCTTCCTTGTGATGGGATTTATCCAGTTAACGACAAAGCGCGATGCAGATGATTTTGCCCGCACTCTTGTTGATGAAATGGATTCCGGTTTGATGGTGACCGATCAACATGGACGCATCGTCTATTCCAACGAAGCTTATGCGGAAATGATAAATGCAAAAACCGTTGAAGATGTTGTTTCCATCGAAACGGTGTTTACAAGGCAGCCGGAGGCCTCAGAAATTGTCTACCGTATGGCCAATCACGCGAAAGACGGCGATATTAGTGTTGAGGAATTCCGTTTACCGTCGGGGCTAAAATCCAATGAAGAGGGTGCTCGCTGGTTTCGACTTCGCGCGCGACCGATGGCAGCAACAGGGTTCAAAGAACCACTGACAGTGTGGCAGGCCTCTGATGTTACTCGTGATAGACTAAAACATGAGACCGCTTTTCAGGACCTGCAAAATGCAATCAATTATCTTGATCACGCACCGGCAGGATTTTTTTCCAGCGACCAGCAGGGTGCATTATTGTATCTTAACGCCACATTGGCTGACTGGCTCGGTATTGATTTGGTGCGGTTTTTGCCAGGCTCCATCAATTTACGCGATATTGTAGTGGGTGAAGGCATGGCTCTGCTAGAGTCCATCAAACCCGGTGACAAGGATATTACAACTGCGATAATTGATCTTGATTTTCTAAAAAGCGATGGCAAAAGTCTGCCGGTTCGCCTTTATCATAAAGTTCCATTTGCCATAGATGGTTCTCCCGGTGCTACCAGAACCCTGGTAATCAATCGCGGTGTTGTCGGGGATAATGAAGATGAATTGCGTGCGGCGGAAGTGCGTTTCACCCGCTTTTTTAACAATAATCCGATGGCTATTGCGGCGGTTAATTCGGATGGAATTATCGTTCGGACCAATGCACCATTTCAGCGCCTTTTTTCAAATGCAATTCGCATCGGGAATAGTGAAAAAAGTGGAAGTGGGCTCAAATATACCAAACTGGTGGCAAAAGAAGACAGCAAGGCGCTGAAAAAAGTGGTGAAGGCGGCACTGGAAGGGGTTGGTCGAATAGAGCCGGTGGAGATGATACTGCCTAATTCCAATGAACAATCTGTGCGTTTTTATGTATCGCCGGTGACGGATATTGAACCCGCGGATGAGAGTTCCATCGTGGATGATGAGCGTGCAATTATCTATGCAATGGACACGACCGATCAACGTGCGCTTGAACAACAGTTTGCCCAGGGGCAGAAAATGCAGGCGGTTGGCCAGTTGGCTGGCGGTGTTGCTCATGATTTCAATAATGTGCTGACGGCGATAATAGGGTTTTCAGATTTGCTTCTGGTCAATCACCGTCCGTCCGATCCCGCTTTTCAGGACATCATGAATATTAAGCAAAATGCCAATCGGGCGGCTAGTCTGGTGCGTCAGTTGTTGGCATTTTCCCGGCGCCAGACCTTGCGCCCCCAGGTGTTGCAATTGCCCGATGTATTGTCGGATTTACGCATATTGCTGGACCGGTTATTGGGTGAGAAAGTAAATCTGGACGTTGTATATGGGCGCGATTTATGGCCGATAAAGGCGGATATTTCCCAGTTCGAACAGGTAATCGTGAACCTGTCAGTCAATGCCAGGGACGCTATGCCAGAGGGAGGGAATCTTAAAATTACATCATCCAATCTGCCTGAATCAGAGTGCGGCAAGCGTTTCAATTATCGTGGGCTGGCTGCAGCCGACTATGTCATGCTGGAGATAACAGATGATGGAATTGGCATGCCGGGTGAAGTGCAGGACAAAATTTTCGAACCGTTTTATACAACCAAGGAAGTTGGCAAAGGTACCGGGCTTGGGCTTTCAACAGTCTACGGTATTGTCAAACAAACCGGTGGTTCCATATATCCCGATAGTGAGGAGGGCAGGGGGACAACATTCAGGTTATTCCTGCCTCGCCATATAATGGTGGCAGAAGAAACGGAACCGGAAAATTCCGAATCGAAAACCCCAGAAAAAAAGCAGGATCTGTCTGGAACTGCCAGAATTTTACTGGTGGAGGATGAGGATGCGGTGAGGGCATTTGCTTCCCGGGCCTTGTCGTCCAGAGGCTACGAGGTGCACGTGGCGATTAATGGTGCCGAAGCCCTGGAGGTAATGGAAGATCTGGATGGTGAGGTGGACCTGATCGTTTCTGATGTGGTTATGCCAGAAATGGATGGGCCGACTTTATTAACCGAGATCCGCAAAGATCACCCGGATCTGAAATTTGTGTTTATGTCCGGATATGCCGAAGAGGCATTTTCAAAAAACCTGCCGGAAAAAGAGCAGGGTAACTTTGGCTTTTTGCCCAAGCCCTATACATTGAAGCAACTGGCAACCACGGTAAAGGAAATGCTTGAGTAGAAAGCGGCAAGCCGGACAGGTGGCTGGAATAAATATTCAGCCAAATAATTTGCGGTACTCCTGATGCAATACCAGGTCGAGATCATCCATTGTCACAGGCAAGCCCAGATCGACCAGGCTGGTCACGCCATATCCTTCAGGCCCCCCCGAAATTCCGCATGGCACTATGCCCGAAAAATGCTCCAGTTGCGGCTCAAGATTAATGGCAATGCCGTGAAAAGTTACCCATTTGCGAATACGGATACCAATCGCCGCTATTTTGTCCTCCCGTATCGAGCCATCGGCCATCGGCGGCTTATCGGGGCGCGCTACCCACACGCCGACCCGGTCTTCGCGGCTCTCACCGCGTATGTTAAACTGGGCCAGTGTATTGATGATCCATTGTTCCAGTGCCGTTACAAACTTTCGTACATCCCTGGTCCTGCGGTTAAGGTCCAGCATTACATAGGCAACGCGTTGACCCGGCCCATGATAGGTATGTTGTCCGCCGCGTCCGGTTTGATAAACAGGAAAGCGGTCCGGTGATATAAGGTCCTGCGGTGTGGCACTGGTACCGGCGGTAAACATCGGCGGATGTTCCACCAGCCAGATATGTTCGGGCTCATCGCCGAGCGCAATTTTCGCTACCAGCTTTTCCATCCGTTCAACGGCTTTTGTATAGGGTGTTAAACCCTCGGAAATGTCCCAGATTGCCGGAGTTGAACTGAACATGGATTGCGCGACCGGATTTGATTGAAGGATTATTACCGGATCAGTTTATAGGCTGTAGGAATTTTCCTGCATAGCTAAATTATTGCAAAAATTTCGACTTGATTTGCTCTTCCCGGCTTGATAAACAGCACCCACCTCAAGAGGGATATCCCTCCGGCGGCCGTGGCGGAATTGGTAGACGCGCAGCGTTGAGGTCGCTGTGGGGTAACACCCGTGGAAGTTCGAGTCTTCTCGGCCGCACCAAAACAGACTCTGTTGGCAAAATCACTCACTAAAGCCTTGAATGGTAAGGATGTTTTGGGGGTTCTAGCACCCTCATTTTGGTGGTATGCAAGCCTCTCCTTAAAGGCCAGTCTGAGCACCACCCGTTGTAGGTGA
>JAAEMP010000177.1 GCA_024225445.1 Hyphomicrobiales bacterium
TGAAGTTCCCGACACATCAAGCAACCCAGTTACATTCACACTGTCTGCACCAGCGTCGGATACACCTGCGGTGGAATCGAGGTCGGCGGTGCTTGCTGTGTTGATCCCGACCAGATCAAGTGACGAATCTTCACTGACCGTCACCGAACCTGTTGAATTGAAGGTCAACGTGCCGGCGTTGAAGACCGAAGCACCCGAGCCAAGAGCAATCGACGTGCCCGACACATCAAGCAACCCAGTCACATTCACACTGGCTGCTAAGGCGTCAGATACACCTGCGACTGAAACCAGGGAAGCACTGCCTGCCGGATTAGTTCCGACCAGATCAAGTGACGAATCTTCGCTGACCGTTACCGAACCTGTTGAATTGAAGGTCAACGTGCCGAAGTTCGTCGCATTGCCAGCATCATTACCCAACTCAAGGCTATCTGCGGTGAACTCGGCCAAGCCTGCGATCGCCAGATCGCCGTTGCTACCATCGGTGATCGCTCCAGTGGCGGTGGCATCAAGAGAAGCAGCGAAGACAGTGCCTGCCAAGGAAAGTGAACCCGCCGCATTGCTAAGGGCAACCGCAACAGAAGCGGAAACGCTTGATGTCGACACGTCGCCGCCACCAGACTGACTGAAGCTAACCGAACCTGCTCCCGTTGTCAGCGATGACACGCTCACAGCGGTGCCAAGACTGTTCGCTATCTCAACGTCACCGATCGTTGTGTCGGCCGTGATATTGCTCGACGACAACGTGATTCCCGTCGTGTTGCCAATTCCGCTGGATGCGTTCAGGTCGACCGTGTCGCTGGTCACCAAGCCAGAACCGTTGAGCGAACCACTCGCGGTCGTCATCGTGACCAAGTCCAAAGCAGTCGTCGTGCCTGTTAATGTGATGTCGCCGCTAGTGGAGCCTGTCGTGACAGTGATGTCGCTGCCCGAATCGGTCGTCTCCAAACTGCCTGCCGCTCCAAGAATGAAACTGCCACTGCCATCCTCGCCCGCGGAAACTGTAATCAACTCTGATGCCACCACCGCCGCGGTGACCGTGATGTCATCATCAGCGTTCAGCGTCACCGTGGTGGGATCAATTGCGGCAGAAATCGTTATCTCATCAGCAGCATCAAGAAGGATCGTGCCGCTACCGTTCAGCTTCGCATTCACAGTGATGCCACCCACTGTAGTACCTGCAAGGATGCTTGTATCGCCAACCACTGTCACGCTTGCATCAAGCGTCACATCATCTGTGCTCACAAGGTCCAAGCCTGAACCCGCAGTACTCGAA
>JAAEMP010000178.1 GCA_024225445.1 Hyphomicrobiales bacterium
AATCAGCCCCCAGAAGCTTATTGGGGCTGCGTTGCGAACCTTGCCCGATATACATATCGCCCAGATATATTTTTGGGTTCCGCGCCTAGCCGAGCGAACTGATTTGACTCCATCAAATGGTTCAATCTAAACCGGAAGTGCGCTAGAGTTGGACCGGTGCCCGAAATCACAGGTATAGCCGTTTATCGGGTGAATCGGGTTCACTGATAATATTCCCCTGCCAATAGCCTGATTTGATGGTTTGTTTTCGTAAACCAATATTCGACCAGTCAAACCGGTCAGGCCATCCGGAAATTGCGGAAGATATGAAACAACGGCTGAAAACAATCAGGATTTTGCTTACGGATTGTTTTTGATGAGGAACCGGTAGGTTCCACTCTCTTCGCCCGATTCAACCAGCTCATTACCTGTTTGTTTGCAAAACGCGGCAATGTCGGCAACTGAGCCGGGGTCGGTCGCCAATAGCTCCAGCGTTTCACCGGCAGCCATACCTTTTAGGGCCTTTTTTGTTTTCAGAATTGGCAACGGGCAATTAAGACCGGATGTATCGAGAGTTTGTGTAGACATATTCAGTTTCTCCAGGGGGATTTCATTATAAGCTAGATGAACAGATTGATATCGGACTTTGTAGCAACTTCCAGATAGGTTGCAGCACCGCCAACTTCAATTCCTTCAAGCATATCGTCTTTTGAATATTCAAACAGATCCATGGTCATCTGGCAGCCGATCATTTTAACTTCCATATCGACGGCTGCCTCTCGCAATTCATCAATTGAGGCGACACCTTTTTTCTTGATCAGGTTTTTCATCATGGTGGTGACACCAGCGGTTACACCTGGAATGGCGCTTACAAGGTTTGGCATCGCCATATGCATTCCCATCATCGGCATTTCCATGGCTGAATTGCCTAGTGGATTGACTTTCAGATTCAGCTTTTTGTTCAATAGCGGCAGACCGTAGAAGGTAAAGAACATTGTTGTTTTGATGTCCATTGCCGCAGCGGTGGTTGCCAGAATAAAAGGTGGATAGGCCCAATCCAACGTTCCTTTGGTGACAATAATTGACATGCTCTTGGCATTTTCCAAGGTTTTTTTGTCTGTGGACATTTTGTTCCTCCTGATGATTCGTAATGAAGGGGCTTTAATTTATTCCCATATTAGAATAAACAAATATATAAACTGGGTCAACAAGTGGAGCCGGAAACTCACAATGTGTTTACAGGAAAACCGTAATTTGTCTGAACTTGCTTGATATGTTGTTGGTTTTTCAGTTCAGTTAACGTGCAGAAATATCCCTTTTTCGGCTTAGTAACAACAATATCGCGGGGTTTGGCAAAATCGAAATTCTTAAGAATGCTAATAATATTGATCTTGGCGAATTGCGCCAAAGCGCCTCAAAAGCAACTGCTTTCTTGCGGGGAATGGCGAATGAATGTCGATTGTTGATCCTGTGCCGACTGGCCGAATCTGAGTGTACGGTCACTCAGCTGGAGGAGGTGCTGGAATTATCACAGTCAGCACTTTCACAGCATTTGGCGGTGTTGAGACGTTTGGGTCTGGTAAAACTGCGCAAAGAGGCACGGTTACACCATTATTCTCTGGCAAGCTCTGAGGCAAAAGTGATCATGGCTACTCTGTATCAGAAATATTGTGGACCTTGATTGATGTGACACTGAGACGATTTGTAGCTTCAACATTGTGTGAGAGTATTATTATGGTATTGCGAATTTTCCCAATATTGACTTTAATCAAGGATGAAGTACGTAAATCCGGGATACTGCTTGGTGGCAGTCAGGAGAATTTGCCGATTAAATTTGGCAAGGAATGATGAAACCAGCAGAAGCTGGTACATTTTGGGAGCACGCGGTGGGCGTGAGTATCGTAAACACAGGATTGCCCTATGGATTTTGAAGAAATTTTTAAAGCCAAACTCGCAACATTGCATGAAGGTGGTAATTACCGGATTTTCGCAGAACTTGAGCGTGAGTCGGGTAATTTTCCGAAAGCCAAACGATATATTGATGACGATACCCAGGAAGTCACTGTTTGGTGTTCCAACGATTATCTTGGCATGGGGCAACATCCAAAAATACATGCAGCAATGCATGATGCAATTGATCGATGTGGTGCAGGCGCGGGTGGAACCAGAAATATTTCAGGCACCAATCATGAACATGTATTACTTGAAAGAGAACTGGCTGATTGGCACGACAAAGATGCCGCGTTGATATTTACTTCCGGTTATGTGTCAAATTGGGCTGCGCTCGGAACGCTGGGTTCTGCCATTGATGGCTGTGTGATATTTTCGGATGCGTTAAATCACGCCTCGATGATTGAAGGCATTCGCCATTCACGTGCCGAGAAGAAGATCTGGAAACATAATGATCCAGAGGATCTGGATCGGTTACTTTCACAATACGGACCGGATGTTCCAAAACTGGTGGCATTTGAATCGGTCTATTCGATGGATGGAGATATTGCGCCGATAGCCGAAATTTGCGACGTGGCCGATAAACATGGTGCAATGACCTATCTTGATGAGGTTCATGCGGTTGGCCTTTATGGTCCCCGAGGTGCAGGCATTGCCGCACGGGAAGGAATTATGGACCGATTAACGGTTATTGAGGGTACTTTAGGCAAAGCGGTTGGCGTGATGGGGGGGTATATTGCGGCCTCGGAAAGTCTCTGCGATTTTGTTCGTAGTTTTGCATCCGGATTTATTTTCACAACTGCAATTCCTCCCGCACTTGCAGCAGGGGCGGTCGCCAGTATCAAACATTTGAAAACAAGTGAAATTGAACGCGTGCGTCAAAAGCAACGTGTAGCTCAATTTAGAGCAAAACTGGATGCAAAAGGTATTCCGCATATGGATAATCCCAGCCATATTGTGCCAGTGATGGTTGGCGATGCGGCAAAATGCAAATATCTGTCTGATTTGCTGATGGATCAATATGGCATTTATGTGCAACCAATCAATTATCCGACCGTTCCCAAAGGAACCGAAAGGCTGAGGTTTACACCAACACCATTGCATAGCGATGATGATATTAGTCGGTTGGTCAATGCATTGTCAGACCTTTGGTCCCAATGCGCCCTGTCAAGGGCAGTTGCCTGACCCTGGTTTATAGCACGGAGCCTTCAGGGATTTATTTCGCCTGATGATTCCACTCTATTTCCTCATAAGGCGGAGCGGAGCGATCTGGACGCCAAGAGGGTGTGCCGATTATCGGTGGCGGTGCCTTACCGTTTTTTAGTCTGAATTTGAATGGATTGATGCCGGTAGCCTGTCCCAAAACCACTTCGTGGGCGGGGCCGGTCTTAACTGATTTATCCAGGTAGGTTTCACGTAATTTTTTTAGTTTGGCCAAATGTATTTTGCGTAATTTGCGTCGCTGTTTTTTGTTTAACTGGCGCTCTGTCCAGCTGGGTTTGCAAACTACCGGCGTCAGATTTGCAGGTACAGCATAAATATTCATGGCTGATTTCATACTTTTTACATGGGTATTAACAGGATGATTTTTGCTGGCAAATTTGTTGTCAAACCCATCCTGCAGTAATTTTGCGGCAAAGACGTTGCGCTCCACACCGGAATGTCCACCAAGCACAACGACTATCAATTCCCGACCGTCACGACTGGCGCGAGCCACAATATTCAACCCCGAAGGGCAGGTATAACCGGTCTTCATGCCATTGGTGCCGGGAAATTTGAATATCAGCGCATTGTGGTTTCTCATCCGTATTTTGCCAAATCGGATGGCCGGAATATTGAAATAACCGGAATATTGCGGGAATTCGTTTTGTAAAGCCAGGGTTAGCAGTGCCATGTCCTTTGCCGTGGTTACCTGGTCTATGGAATGCAAGCCATGGGGATTGGCAAAATGGGTGGCAGACATTCCCAGGCGCTTTGCATTTTGATTCATTGTTTTTACAAATGCAGTAAGACTGCCTTGAACTGATTCGGCCAATGCGGCCGCAACGTCATTTGCAGACTTCACCATCAGCATCTTGAGGGCCGTGTCGATATTGATGATGGTACCAACGGGCAAACCCATTTTGCTTGGCGGCAAGGACAGAGCCAAAGCGGATATTCTGACCGGCGACAAAAGATCAATGCGCCCAATTCTGATTTCACGAAATACAGTATAGGCGGTCATTAATTTGGTGATTGATGCCGGATGCCAGGGTCGATTAGCCTGATGATGAGCAATGAGATTGCCGGATTTTGCATCCAGCAGTATCCAGGGATTGGTGTCAGCATGACCAATATTTCTAAAAAGTTCGAAGAAAATGAATAACGCTAGCAAGATAATGGAGATGAAGGGACCAAAACCCGCTATTCTGTAGGAACAATTGCCAAATGTGTGTCGGATCATATCTGAGGGATATCTTGATTTGAATGCTGATAACTGAATAGATTCGATTTCTGTCAGCAGTTAGATGTCAGAATACTTTGCAGAGTCAAGCCACAGGACTTTTCGTTCTGACTTTGAGGCAGAACGTTGAAAAAATTTGTAAACTGAATGTGATCGCGGGAAATGATACTTTTAAAAACAAGAGTTCTTTCGATGAAACATGAATTGTTTGACCGAATCGCAATTGTTCACCTGCAAGGCGAATTGCGCGCCATGTTGTCGGATACCACATGCGAAATTCAACGCCGCGGGTGAGCAATTTCGACCGACCCAATCATCGCATTATTTCAATGGCTTGCTCAGTGAATAGGGCGCTCTGAATTGGCCCGTCGGCGTTGTTGCGAAACTTGCTCGATGCGATGGCATCGCGCTACGCTTCGCGTCTGGCCGAGTCGACCGATACGGGGCATCAAACGGTTCATATTTTGTCGAAAGAACTCTAATAGTCAGAATAACAGTGTATTAAGCTTCAGTCAGGTAATTTGAATGTTACAATATTCTGGATTGTATTTGGATGAACTCAAGGACATGCGCCATGGTTTTTTTTTAAGTAACGGCAACGTCAGTCGAATATGGAAATTTGTTATATTTGGCTTAACAGGCATCTGGATGACGATTTTTGCCGGAATCTCGATTGATGATATTCCTGCCAATGCTGCTAATCAGACATCTCGAGACTTGCCGGCAAATGACAAACCTGCCGGTCTTGTCGAATTGCATGATGAGAACTGGTGGGAAAAAGGGCGGAATAATCCGGTAATCCACTTGATCGTAGACAAAGTTCTGCAGCGTGTGTCTGTTTATTCCGATGGGGCATTAATTAGCCGCTCTAATGTTTCTTCCGGCAAAACCGGCCACGAGACACCGGGTGGGATATTCAGCATTCTCTCAAAAAACCGTATTCACCATTCCAATATATATTCTCGGGCGCCGATGCCCTATATGCAGCGAATAACCTGGTCCGGTATTGCCTTGCATAAATCCAATTCTGTACCTGATTATCCTGCTTCGCACGGCTGTGTGAGATTACCTGGAAAATTTGCCAGCAAATTATTTGAATTTACGCAAACCGGAGCCCAGGTAATCATCACCAATCGTGACATACGCCCTCGACGAATAATTTCTCCCAGTTTGTTTGAAATTGGTAATGGAATTATACTGGAGGCGAGTAATCTGAGGCCAGCAAAGGATGTCGTGTCAACGGCAAAACCCAAGCGGGTTTCGGCAAGGATCAAGCCACTCAGAGTTTTGATAACCCGGCATTCAGGACGGCAGGAGATCATGGAAATACAGGAGCTTCTTAATGAATTGAAATATTCTGCCGGGGATGTCGATGGATGGATGGGACCGCAAACAGGAAAGGCAATCGCAGCATTTCAGAGTGATTACCGCCATAAAGTAACCGGCTCACTTGGCGAAGAACTGTTAGCCCAATTATACCGGGCTGCAGGCAAGGGAAAACCAAAGGACGGCCATGTTTATGTGCGGCAAAATTACAAGGCTCTGTTTGATATGCCAGTTGTGCTTGCGGATAAAAATATTCCCCTGGGGACACATCACTTCACAGCTGTTTACCCCGAGGCAGCAACCGGTCAAAATGATGCTAGTAGCGGTTTAGATAGTGCGCCCCGGGCAGCTGCTTCAATCGGAGCGCACTGGCTTGCCCTGACAATTGAGCAGACCGGTTGGCCAAATCAATCAAAGCGAAAGAAGAAAACGAATCCGAACGCTGACTTGACAGAAATAACAGCCGAAGAATATTCCCAGCCCGCTTCCAGCGCAGAGCGGGCGCTGGAACGGGTCACTTTGCCTGAGGAACTGAGACAGCGAATATCCAAATTGATTATGCCAGGATCAACTATAGTAATTGCAGACAGGGGATTTTCTCGCGAAACCGGAAAGGGCACGGATTTTATTATTTTGACTGAATAAGATATGTAGGGAGATACTACAATTTTGTGGTACCAACTTGGTCCTGCTTACAGGTCTGTGGCCTTGTTTCATAATTGCTTTTGACTGAAAATAGCAAGATCGGGGTATTTGATGGATATCAGTGGTGAATATATTGTTCCGGCTAGTAGAGAACTGGTTTGGGAATTGCTGAATGACCCGGAGGTATTGCGACAGTGCATTCCCGGATGTGAAGAAATCCTGCAAACTGCTGAGGATGAGTTTTCGGCAAAAGTGGTTTTAAAAATGGGACCGGTGAAAGCGAAATTTGATGGCAGTGTTCGCCTTAGCGATAAAAACTATCCGCATAGTTATCGAATATCCGGAGAGGGTAAGGGCGGTATAGCCGGTTTTGCAAAAGGCGGTGCCGATATTTTGCTGACTGAAGTTGAAGACGGTACCCGGCTTAATTATCAGGTGGACGCTCAAATTGGTGGAAAAATTGCCCAATTGGGCTCACGGCTGGTGACTTCCACATCAAAAAAACTTGCAGGCAAGTTTTTTGAAACTTTTTGTGAAATTGCCGCCCAAAGGATCTAGAACCTGCTATGTTACCGCAATGGCAATTGCAGAATTTCACGGGCCTGTTGCCAGCTTGCTACGGGGCGTTCGTGTTTTTGACAAAGCTCAACCGCCCGTATGACAAGTGCCGCATTTGATGGAGCCAGCGTATTGCGGTCAATCCGCATATTGTCCTCCAGACCGGTGCGTGTATGGCCACCAGCCGCGATGGACCAATCATTCAAAACAATCTGATTTGAAGCAATTCCGGCTCCACACCAAGTGGCGTCAGGCGCAATGCGCTTGACTGTTTCGACATAAAAATCAAATACATTCCTATCAACGGGCATGGCGTTTTTAACACCCATGACAAACTGAATGTGCAAAGGCCCTTTTATGCGCCCGTCTTTTTGCATTTTGACGGCTTGAAAGATATGTGACAGATCAAAGGCTTCGATTTCCGGTTTGACATTGTATGTAATCATCTCGGAGGCGAGCCAATCTACCAGATCGGGCGGGTTTTCATAAACCCTGGTTGGAAAATTGTTGGAACCTACCGACAATGATGCCATGTCGGGTGCGAGCGGCAGCATGCCGCCTCGTTCATGCCCGGCTCCTGAGCGTCCTCCGGTGGAAAATTGCACGATCATGCCCGGACAATGTTTCTCTAATCCCAATTTGAGCGCGGCAAATTTTTCCGGATCGGAGCTTGTTGACTGATCTCCGTTGCGAACATGGCAGTGGGCGATGGCTGCTCCGGCTTCAAATGCTGCATGAGTGCTTTCTATTTGCTCGTCAATCGTTGTGGGTACCGCCGGATTATTTGCCTTGGTTGGAACTGAACCGGTAATAGCCACACAAATGATGCAGGGGTTATTGTTCATGGTGTTTTCATGACTCCAATTTTTTGAACGAACCAGTTGTCATCTTTTGCAACTATCCGGCACGATAATCAACTGTGTGTTTGAACGCAGCAAGATCTGAAAAACTGGCACCGGGTGATGCCATTGCTCCGAATATAAATAACGCCATCAACCGATATGTTCCAGACGGGATTGTTTGGTGGCATGATGATGGCATGTTGGCTTGCTTATTCCAAGGCTGTGGGTCTATGACCTAGCGCAGGAGAATTCCTCAAAATAGTTGCTCAATATTTAACTCCGTCAAAACCATCAGGACTTCTTGAACCGGCACATTACAATGATGAAGCCATACTCTGATCGAAAAATTGACAATTTGTTGATTGATTTTGCCCTACAATCTGCTGCAGGACGTTGCATGTAGGGGCACCGGTGTGTAAAACGCTAAATATCTAGGCGGAGATATTCAGAAGATGATGATTTTTAAAAATGTGAAATTGGCCATAGCTTTGAGTATCTGCGCTTCATTCATGGTGAGTGCTGATCCCCAACCCGTTCAATCACAAACTCTGTTTGATCTGATTTTCCAGAAAAGAACTCGCCGTCCGGTGGTTCCTCTTGTTGAAATCAAAAAAGTATCAGCACCCAAATATTTTGGTTACAATGTGCCTCGCTTGAGGAAAGTGAATTTTGATGATCTTGTAGCCCTGTCGCGTGAAGTAAATACGGTCGATACAACCCAAACCGGAGTTGTCGGTGAAGGGCAGGTTGAAGTCGTACCTGTTGCGGTCGAAGTGGCCACGCCGGAAAACCAGAAATTTCTGGATTCAGTTGCTACATTGGTTGATTTTGAGATTCTGGCAAGCAAGGAAACAGGCAAAGCGGTAGTTGCTCACTATCTGGCAAAACCGAACTTTTTCTGGCTTCACGACGCCAAGCCTACATTTGGTGCTATCCTTGTTCTGCAATTGCTCAAGAAGGCAGATGACCTTGGCTTGATGGCAGAAGATTATGCGTTAGAATTGCCAGGAGATTACGCTGATGTCAGGTCATTGATCCAGTTTGAGATGAAAATGTCGCTGATGGCAGTCCGCTATGCTCTTGATGTGCGAAATGGCAAGATTAATCCCAATAAATTAAGCGGTTATCATGATTTTCCAAAGTCAAAATATACTGCTGAACAGGCGATACAGGAGATTACCTCTGCAATTTCTCCTTCTGCCTATCTTGCTGCTGCCAGCCCAAATAATGAAAAGTTCATGCAACTTCGGGCAACTTTGATCAAGCTTAGAAGTGAAACTGCCGACGTTATTACCATTGCGGAAGGAACCTTAATCAAACCCGGGAGGGATCATGACGAGTTACCCAATGTAATTGCTGCAATTCGCAAAAAAGCAACGACAAAACTCCTTCAGCGTCATGGTGAAACGCTGACTGCCTATTCGCGTACGACTAAATTTACCGAAGGTCTTGTTGCTCTGGTTAAAGATTTTCAAAAAGAGGTGAAACTAAATCCTGACGGGATAGTAGGTAGAAATACCATATCCAGACTGGTGGATCTGGCACCCCAGGAAAAAATAGGCCGTGTGCGTCTGGCAATGGAACGTCTGCGATGGCATCCACGCAGCCTTGGTCCACGTCACGTATTCATCAATCAGCCAGCTTTTCGTGCCCGGTATATTGAGGATAGTGAGGAAATACTGTCCATGCGGGCGATTGTCGGCAAACGCTCCAATCAGACTTCATTTTTTCATGATACGATTGAGCGGGTCGAGTATAATCCCTATTGGGGTGTTCCCCAGTCTATCATTATCAATGAAATGCTGCCGCATCTCAGAGCCGATCCAAGTTACCTGGACGCGCGAGGATATGAAGTAACAACTGAGCGGGGACAACGGATTTCATCAGCCAGTGTGGACTGGCTATCTGTTGGAGGTAGTGCTGTTCCATATAATGTACGTCAGTATCCTGGTGCAAGAAATGCACTGGGTTATGTGAAAATAATGTTCCCCAACAAACATGCAATTTATATGCATGACACGCCGTCACGCAGTTTGTTCAAGAGAGATCACAGGGCATTGAGTCACGGTTGTGTCAGATTGCATGACCCACGCGGTATGGCAGCTGCAGTCCTGGGTACGAGCGTTTCTCATGTGACCTCGAAGATCAATACCGGGAAAAACCATGATGAGGATTTGAAAGCTCAAATTCCTGTTTATATTGCCTATTTTACTGCCTGGCCTGACAAGGATGGCCAGGTTGAATATTTTGCAGATATTTATGGTCGAGATGTTCATTTGAATAGGGCAATTGCGAAAGTGGATTCCATGCGTGGCAAAGCTGCCTGATTATCCAGTAGAATGCATGTTTGATATTGACGGGGTGGAGGCGTGGCGAAAAGAATATTTGATGCCAAGGCGTTACTGGCACGAACGGAAGACTTTTCTCAACCGATACGAACCTTCGAATGTAATGTACCCGAGGACTGGATTGATTTTAACGGGCATTTGAACGAGTCATATTATCTGCAGTGTTTTTCTTATGGATCTGATACTGTGATGCAATTGATTGGTTGTGATGATGCCTATATCAAACAAGGGAAATCCTATTTTACGGTAGAAACACATATTCTGCATCTTGATGAAGTGGGATTGGGTGAAGCGATTTTTGTCACTACACAAATTTTGCTGGCCGAAGGAAAAAAACTCCACTTGTTTCACAAACTTTTTTTTGAAAATGCGACGGATGGTTCCTCGCGTCTGTTGGCAACCGGTGAACAAATGCTGCTCCATGTTGACCTGGAAAGCCGCAAAACCAGCGCACCTGAAGGTGATTTGGCAAGCAAGATGCAAAAATATGGCGGGTATCATGAAAATTTGCCAATGCCCGACGGTGTGGGTCGTGCTATTGGCCAAAGCAGATAGATTGCCTTGCCGATTTGTGCCAGGACAATTGCCAAATATTACTTGAAATATTGCAATATTTCATGGAATCCTGATTCCAAATTGAAAAGGAGATTAATAGTGAAAATTGAAAATTCAGTGGCCATTGTTACCGGTGGAGCTTCCGGTCTGGGTGAGGCCACAATGCGCAATTTTGTTGCTGGTGGCGCAAAAGTTGCCGTGTTTGACCTGAATGAAGAACGTGGAAACAAACTGGTTGAGGAACTGGGAGAGGATGTTCGTTTTTACAAGGTTGACGTGGTCAGCGAAGAAAGCGTTTCAACCGCTATTGACGATGTTGTCGGGCATTTTGGTCGTGTTGATATTTGTGTCAATTGTGCAGGAATTGCATTTGGCATCAAAACCATGGGCAGAGATGGTCCTCATTCGCTGAGCGCATTTAAAAAAGTTCTTGATATCAATGTCACCGGTACGTTCAATGTTTTTCGATTGGCCGCAGAAAAAATGACAGCCAATGAACCCAATGATGAAAGTGAACGTGGCGTCATTATTAACACTGCTTCGGTCGCTGCTTATGAGGGTCAAAAGGGTCAGGTGGCATATTCTGCATCGAAAGGAGCAATTGCGGCAATGACGTTGCCGGTGGCCCGTGATCTGGCGTTTTACGGCATTCGCATATGTACGATTGCTCCGGGATTGTTTCTCACTCCATTGTTTGAAGGATTGGGCAAAGAGGTTTGTGATGCTTTAGCCAAGGATGTACCTTTTCCTCACCGACTTGGTGCTCCCTCGGAATATGGAGATATGGCTCGCAAAATTGTTGAAACGCCATATCTGAACGGAGAAACCATCCGCCTGGATGGAGCTATTCGACTGGCTTGAGGAATAATCTATGGATGGAATTGATCCTATTGCAAAGGGCCCGCTGGCGGGACTGAAAGTCATAGAATTTGCCGGTCTTGGGCCGGCCCCGCTTGCCGGTCAATTACTGGCTGATCAGGGAATGGATGTTCTGGTGATTGATCGGAAATCCGGAGAAAATTTTGATCAGGATCCAAACCGACGCGGCAAACGCTCCATTGCTATAAATCTGAAGTCAAAAGAGGGCCTGGAACTTGCAAAGAAACTGATTGCCGGTGCAGATATATTGAGCGAGGGTTTTCGGCCCGGTGTTATGGAACGACTTGGGCTTGGACCGGATGAATGTTTGAAACTCAATCCCGGCTTGATCTATGCCCGAATGACCGGATGGGGTCAGGAAGGCCCGCTTTCCTCCACCAGCGGTCATGATCTGAATTATCTGGCGACAACCGGCGCACTTGGCGCGATGGGAAAATCAGGTGAGCCGCCTTCACCACCACTTAATCTGGTGGCCGATTATGGGGGTGGTACGATGTTCATGATTTTTGGCATATTGGCGGCGGTGATTGAACGGCAAAGAACCGGATTGGGTCAGGTGCTGGATGTGGCGATGGTTGACGGTGTAGTGGCAATGATGGGAATGGTGCACGGTCATCTCGCACGCGGTCTCTGGCAGAATGAACGCCAGTTCAACCGGCTGGATGGAGCTGCTCCCTATTATCGCTGTTATCAGTGCAAGGATGGAAAATACATTGCAGTTGGATGTCTTGAACCACAGTTTTTTGCAGAATTTGTCAGTCTGGCGAAATTGCCGGAAGAATTTCTATCATACCAGACAGATAAAGATCGATGGCCTGAAATGGCCGTCTGTATTGCGGATCGAATTGTGGAAAAAACGCGCGATGAGTGGGAGACTGTGTTTGAGCGCAGTGATGGTTGTGTTGCTCCGGTATTGGATTGGCTGGAAGCACCACAGCACAAGCATCATTTGGCAAGAAATACCTATATTGAAATTAACGGCGTGACCCAGACAGCGCCAGCTCCACGTTTTAGTCGCAGTATTGCCGGGGTTCCTGGTGCTCCGGTGGCTTCAGGTAATGATACGGATGATATCCTGAAACAGGCGGGAATAGGACAGCAGGAAATTGAGCATTTGCGTGAAACCGGTGTGCTGACTTAGTTAGTAAATAATCTGCCCTTCGGGGCCTCGAAATATCGAAGGCAGGTGTCAAATGAGTACAATATTATATGAAACAAATGGATTTGTTGCCACCATCACATTGAACAGGCCGGAGAAATTCAATTCATTCGATGCCCGTATGCGCGCCAATCTGTTAGACGCGATTGGACAGGCTGAAGGTGATGACAGGGTTCGCATTGTCATCATTAAAGGCAGCGGGCGCGGGTTTTGCGCGGGTACGGATTTGACCGAGGGCGTTGATGGAAATATGGTCGAAGATCTGCTGGAGAACGAATATAAACCGTTTCTGATGGCGATTCATCAGGGCAAAAAAATCTATATTGCCCAGGTTCATCGCACTGCGGCGGGTATTGGTGGTGCTCTTGCCATGACATGCGATTTTTGTGTGATTGACGAGACTGCCAATTTATACTTGGCATTTGCTGCTATTGGCCTCATTCCTGACGGAGGCAAAACATGGCAGCTCCTACATGGAATGGGTTATTCGCGAGCATTGCAGGCGATAATTGAGGGTCGTAAAATTCCCGCGGAAGAATGCCTGGTACTTGGGCTGGTCAATAAAGTGGTGCCACTGGATATGCTGGATGAGGTTACCCTTGAATGGGCGAATGAACTGGCCAAAGGTGCACCTCTGGCCCAGCGGGCGGCCAAGCGATTGTTGAAAAAAGTAGGGTCTGTGAGCTATGGAGAGGCAATCTCGATTGAAGCCGCGGAGCAGGCTGGTTTGACCAACAGCGAGGATTGCAAAAACGCTGTTGAGGCATTTTTGAATAAACAAAAACCCGTATTTGAGGGAAAGTAATTATTATGAGACTTGCAGGTAAGACAGCGATTGTGACAGGCGGTGCTTCAGGATTTGGTGAAGGTATTGCTGAAGTTTTTTACGCTCAGGGGGCTAATGTAATCATTGCTGACCTGAACATTGACGGTGCGCAAAATGTCGCCAGTCGTCTGGGAGAAAAAGCACTGGGAATAAAATGCGATGTGACAAAACTATCAGACCTGCAAAGTGTGATGGAACAATCCATATCGCGTTTTGGCAAGGTGGATATTATCGTCAATAATGCAGGATGGAGTCACAAAAACCAGCCGATGCTGAATGTAAGCGAAGAAGAATTTGATCGGGTATTCGAGATCAATGTCAAGTCGATTTATCAAATGGCAAAGGCTTCCATTCCACATCTGCGGGAAAATGGTGGTGGCGTTATCATCAATATGGGCTCTACCGCCGGCAAGCGCCCGCGTCCCGGTTTATCCTGGTATAATGCAACCAAGGGTGCAGTATCGATATTGTCGAAATCGATGGCTGTTGAACTGGCGCCAGACAATATCCGGGTTAACTGCATTGCTCCGGTGATTGGAGCGACAGCCTTGCTTGAAACTTTTATGGGGGAAAAGGATACCCCGGAAGCACGGGCAAAATTTCTTGGCGGTATTCCCTTGGGTCGTTTTTCCACGCCGCGTGATATTGCCAATGCGGCACTATATTTTGCTTCTGATGATGCGGATTTTATTACCGGCGTGGTGATGGAAGTTGATGGGGGACGCTGTATCTGACACGATACAGAATATCAGGATCAACCAAAACCTTCACGACTTTCCGTTCAGGCTCTTACTGGCAGGACCATTGAAATGACCCATGCCCTTATGCTTCAGGGAACCGGTTCAAATGTCGGCAAAAGTGTGCTGGTTGCAGGATTATGCAGGCTTGCTAAAAATCGTGGCCTGAATGTGCGGCCTTTCAAACCGCAAAACATGTCGAATAACGCGGCGGTGGCAATCTGCGATGATGGCAGCAGCGGAGAAATTGGCCGTGCCCAATGGCTGCAGGCAATGGCCTGTGGCGTTCCGCCCCATGTCGATATGAATCCGGTATTACTCAAGCCCCAATCTGAAACCGGGTCACAGATCATTGTAAGGGGCAAATTGCATGGCAGCGCCGGTGCGCGTGAATATCAGGCGGAGCGCCACAAGTTGCTTGGTCCGGTAATTGACAGTTTTGAGCGATTGAAAAACCAGGCTGACTTGGTGCTGGTTGAAGGGGCCGGTTCACCGGCTGAGATAAATCTTCGCCAACACGACATTGCCAATATGGGTTTTGCGCTTGGAGCAAATGTGCCGGTAGTTTTGGTTGGTGATATCGACAGGGGCGGAGTAATCGCATCGCTGGTTGGTACCCACACAATTTTGGAAGCCAAAGACCGCAAACAGATCAAAGGCTTTCTGGTGAACAGGTTTCGTGGTGATGTTTCGCTATTTGATGAAGGCAGAAAACAGATTGTTTCCTTCACCGGTTGGCAGGATTTTGGCGTGTTACCCTGGCTGGACGCTGTCAGCAGATTGCCGGAGGAAGATTCCGTCTGGTTTGGCAGTCGGGGCGATGAGGCCACGAATCAGTCCGGTGGTAACCGGGGCAGTATCAAGATTGCAATTCCGGTGTTTAGCAGAATTGCGAATTTTGATGATTTCGACCCTCTGGTGAATGAAGACGACGTCAATCTGGTTTTTGTGACGCATGGCCAAAACATGCCTGAAGATGCTGATCTGGTTATACTGGCGGGATCAAAATCGACGATTGGCGATATGGCTGAAATGGAGGAAAATGGCTGGGCCGGGCAAATCCGGCGATTTGCCGGAAGCGGTGGCCAGGTTATTGGAATATGTGGGGGCTACCAGATGCTCGGAACGCATATTTCTGACCCGCAGAATGCTGAAGGTAAAATTACGGATATTGCCGGTCTGGGATTGCTGGATGTAAAAACAGTGCTGGAAGGGGGAAAAACTGTCCGTATCAGTGAAGCGGTTTCCAATGAATTTGATGTGGAACTAAACGGCTATGAAATTCATCTGGGAGTAACCACGGGACCTGATTGTGGTCGTCCAATGATCAGGACAGAACAGTCATTACAGGGTGCATGTTCTCCCGATGGCCGCATTCGGGGCTGTTATCTGCATGGCCTGTTTGGCAATGATGCCTACCGGGCAAATATCATCCGCTCACTGGGTGGAAAAAGCAGTGGTAACAACCATTTGCAGGCTGTTGAGGAGGCGTTGGATGAACTGGCGGGGGATATGGAAAAATACCTGGATATTGATCCATTATTGCAGCTGGCTTCATGAACGCTTCATAAGAGCCAGCCAGATGCCGCCACCGATCAGGAATGAGCCGGCAGATATTTGTACCTTGCGCACGTGATTTCGGGTAAGCCAATTGCTGCTTTGCCCGGCCAATATGGCATAAGCACTATCGAATACTGTGGCTGAGAGCAGAAAAATTCCACCAAAAACAATGGTTTGAACCAGAGTATTGCCGGTCGGGTCGACAAATTGTGGTATGAAAGCGCCAAAGAATACCAGGGCTTTTGGATTTGCCAGGAGAACCAGAAATCCCTGCCAAAAATAACTTTTTCTGGCATCCATTGTCTGCCCGCTGGTATCCAGACTACCGTCTGACAGCCACATCCTGAGCCCTAAATAGACAAGGTAACAGGCACCGGCAATTCGAATGAGATTAAATAAAGCACCGAAATTTTCCATGATTGCCGAGAGACCGGCAGCAAGAATCAATATCAGCACCATTACGCCCAATTGTGTTCCCGCAACAGTGAGCAGACCCGCACGCGTTCCGCTGCGCAGGCTGTTTGCGACAATTATCGTTACATTGGGACCGGGAACAATAACGATCGCCACACAGGCTGCCAGAAAGGTCAGAAAAGTTGCGAGTGTGATATCCAAGGTAATTTCCCTTTGATTGTAATGCTTTAGTGTTTAATCGGAAACATTGCCCAGAGTTTAGGGTTTGACATTCAGGCTTGCATAATTGAGGCAGGCTAGATTTGTTTTCATATCCGATGTTGTAAATGTATTCAATTATTAATCGGTTTTCATTCAATTCATGTCGCATTTGCATTGACCAATCCAATGATAATCCGCTAAATGTATGGATCAAATGGTTCCCAGGATTGCTTTGCGGCTTTCGGGAATAATAGGGAACAGGGACGGGCGGACCCAAACAGGGCGCTTGAAACCTGGCCGACCCCGCGACTGTATTGTGGCGAGGTGCTGATTGATGACCACTGGAAATTTTCCGGGAAGGCAATCAACACCATCAGAGCCATCAGCCAGGAGACCTGCCGTTTGGTGAAAAAGGTTTACGCGATGAGATGGTTCATTGCGTGAAATTGGTTACCGGGCACCACGGAGGTTGATATGCTCTCACAACAGGTTAATACCCAGGCTGCAGGCTTGGAGATTTCGAATACGAACCGGATTGGGGCAGCGTTGTTTGCTCTGCTGTTTGGCAGTTTTATGCTGTATGCAACTGTATTTTCCCATTCGGAAATTCTCCACAATGCTGCTCATGACACAAGGCATGCGGTAACCGCACCCTGTCACTAGGTATAACTTATGTTAACAAGAATTTTGCTCGCTGCCATCTTGGCAGGCGTACTGTCTGGTGTTTTTGTAACGGCAGTGCAGGCGCTTCGTGTTACGCCGCTCATTTTGGAGGCGGAAACCTATGAAAATTCCGGTGGGGCAACCGATACTCACAGCCATGAAGCGGGGACCGCTGATCATCACGATGCTGAGGCCTGGGCTCCTGAAAATGGGATAGAACGAACACTTTATACAATGTTGTCCAATGTTCTGGTTGGAGTATCGTTTTCGCTGATCCTGATTGCCGGTGTTTTGCTTACAAAATCGGCCCTGTCTTTCAAGTCGGGCCTGGTTTGGGGGTTGTGTGGTTTTATTGCATTCGTACTGGCGCCGAATTTTGGTTTGTCCCCGGAATTGCCTGGAATGGACGCCGCTGATCTGGGTGAAAGCCAGATATGGTGGGTGATGACTGTGACAGCAACAAGCGCCGCACTGATGATATTTGCCTTCAAACGACAAATATTGTGGATGTTGGCTGGTCTGGTATTGCTCGTCGCGCCTCATATTTACGGGGCACCACTGCCGGCAGGGCACGATAGTATTGTTCCGGCAAATCTCGCCGCTGAATTTGCCATAGCGACAATAGTGACATCATTCCTGTTTTGGCTGGTATTGGGCGGATTGCTGGGTTGGCTGGTGCAGCGCACTGTTTCTGGCAAGTCAGGAAATGAAGCTATTCAATAAAGCGTCCTGAATAGTGCTTTGAGATAATCGGCCATGACCATTCACAAATCCCATAAACTAACCTCGGGTATCACACTTGTCCTGGGTGGTGTGCGTTCAGGCAAAAGCGAGTTCTCGGAAAACCTGATTGGAGACAGCGAGCTGAAGCCGGTTTATCTGGCGACAGCCCGCGGTGATGATGCCGAGATGCGTGAACGCATTGAGCTTCATCGAGAAAGACGTGACAATTCAGCGGGCTTAGACTGGCTGACGGTAGAAGAGCCACTGGCGCTTGGTGATGCGTTGAAGAATTGTGCCTTTGCAGGTCGGGCCGTATTGGTGGATTGCCTGACTTTATGGATAACCAATTTGATGGTGACCGGGGCAGATGTCGAACGGGAAACTGACAATCTGGTTGAATGCCTGGATCGCTTGTCGGCGCCGGTAATATTCGTATCCAATGAAGTTGGAATGGGTATCGTACCGCAAAATGCTATGGCGCGCGAGTTTCGTGACCTGGCTGGGGCGGCTCACCGGAAAATTGCGGTAAAGGCAGACCATGTGTATTTTGTTGCTGCGGGATTGCCGTTGGTGCTGAAATGGCAGGACTGATATTATATCAAAGGAAGTGGATAGCATGATTGCGCATAAAATTCCGGTGACTGTGATTACAGGTTTTCTTGGCGCCGGAAAAACAACGATTATCCGGAATTTGCTGCAAACAGCCGGGGGGAAACGCATTGCCCTGATTATCAACGAGTTTGGAGATCTTGGTGTTGATGGCGAGGTGTTAAAAGGTTGTGGTGAGGAGACCTGCACGCAGGATGATATTGTTGAACTGACCAATGGTTGCATTTGTTGCACCGTTGCAGATGATTTTGTTCCAACCATTACCCAGCTTTTAGGGCGAGAGAACAAACCGGATCATATCGTTATAGAGACTTCCGGTCTGGCATTACCCCAGCCTTTGGTCAATGCCTTCAACTGGCCGGAAATCCGTGAGCAGGTGACTGTTGATGGCGTGGTAACTGTGGTCGACAGCCGGGCGGTTGGGAATGGACAATTTGTTGAAGACGTTGAAAAAATCAATCAGCAGCGGGTTGCAGATGAGGCGCTTGATCATGAAAGCCCACTGGAGGAACTGTTCGGTGACCAGTTAACTTGCGCCGACATGATTATTCTTAACAAGGCCGATCTGGTTGAAGAAAAAGTGCTTGCAGATATTGAAGCGGACATCAACGGACGGGTAAAATCTTCAGTAAAACTGTTGCGTGCTTCAAACGGATCATTGCCCGCCTCGGTCCTGTTGGGGCTTGAGGCTGACAGTCAGGACGACATGCACAACCGGTTGTCACGTCATGACCAGTATCATCACGATCATGATGATGAAGAACCTCATCATTCTCACGAGCATGACCATGATGATTTCGTCAATTTTGTCGTAGAGCCGGGCGCGGTCGGTGAGAAGAATTCATTCACTTCCAGTCTCGATTCTATCATTGAAGAGCACGACATTTTGCGTTTGAAGGGATTTGTTGAGGTTAAAAACAAACCGATGCGTCTGGTTGTTCAGGCGGTGGGTTCACGCATTGACAGTTATTTTGATCGTGAATGGGCACCTGATGAGACGCCTGCTACCCGTCTGGTTGTTATTGGGCTTGAAGGCCTGAACCAGCAGGCTGTGGCCAGCGCAATTGAAGCAGCTGCCAGACAGGCAGGATAAATCCGATGCATTTGCTGCTCGCTCAAAAAGGTTCGGTAAACGAGAGCGATGAAGCGGTTGATCTGGGCCAGTTGCCTGGCGATGTGGTGTTCCTTTCTGCTGCCGATACAGAGATTGCCAGTCTGGCAGCAGCACTAAATACCCGACAGGAGAAAAAATCTTCAAATAATAATCAGGTAAAAGACCGATTGGCGCTGAGACTGGCCAATCTTATGCAGCTGTCTCATCCAATGAGTGTGGATGTGTATTGTGAAAATACCATAGCCGGATCAAAACTGGTTATCGTGCGGGTATTGGGAGGCGAGAGTTATTGGGCCTATGGGCTTGAGAGATTGCATGCCACCGCCTGCAGCAACAATATTGCCCTGGCGGTGCTGCCCGGCGATGACAAGCCGGATGCGGGTCTGGAGCGTTTTTGTACGATTGAACGCGGTGGCTGTGAGAAAATCTGGAATTATCTTGTTCAGGGTGGCCCGCAAAATATGCAGGACCTGCTGGATTATTGTCAATTTCTTTTGGGCTACGGAGAAGAGCCGGCTGAGGCCGTTCCGCTGCTGAAAGCCGGTTTGTGGTATCCGGGCCAGGGGATATGCGGGTTGGACACCATTGGCGAAAACTGGCAGAAAAATGCGCCGGTTGTCGCAGTCAGTTTCTATAGAGCATTGGTGCAATCGGGTGGACTGGAGCCGATCGAGGCGATGGTGCGCGCATTGGCCCAGCGCGGATTGAACGCGTTGCCGGTTTTTGTTTCCAGCCTGAAAGATCCGGTAAGTGTCGAGACGCTGCGAAATATTTTTTCCCAAGCGCCACCCGATATTGTATTAAATGCGACCGGATTTGCGGTGTCTTCGCCGGGTGGAAATCATGCCGGCAGTGTTCTGGATGAGACTGGTGCGGTAGTCTTGCAGATTATCCTGGCCGGTGGTTCACGCGAAAACTGGCTGGCATCAACGCAAGGGCTATCCTCTCGTGACCTGGCGATGAATGTTGCTTTGCCGGAAGTGGATGGCCGCGTGCTGACCCGGGCAATTGCATTTAAAAATGCCGCCAGATTTGATGAGGATGTGCAGGCCAGTATTGTTTCGCATGTTGCTGACACTGGACGGGTGGATTTTGTTGCCGATCTTGCCAGGAACTGGGTAAATCTTCGCATTAAAACAGCAAACAAACGAAAAGTTGCACTGATACTGGCGAATTATCCCAATCGTGATGGCCGGCTGGGTAACGGAGTAGGGCTGGATACGCCTGCGGCGAGTGTCAAAGTTCTGGATGAGTTACACGCTGCCGGCTATGACTTGAGTGGATATCCCGGTGATGGTGATGACCTGATGGCGTTTCTGCAGGATGGTCCGACCAATGCTGCAACCGACGGGCGCCAAATACGAGAAGTGTTGCCGCTCCAGCAATATGAGACGTTCTTTTCCTCGCTACCTGTCATGCTGCGGGATGAAATCACTGCACGCTGGGGCAAGCCGCAGGACGATCCGTTCTATCTGGACGAACACTTGGGATTTGCCCTGCCGTTGGCTTCTTTTGGCTCAGTAGCCGTGGGTATTCAGCCCGCTCGCGGCTACAATATCGATCCAAAGGAAACCTATCATTCACCGGATCTGGTGCCTCCCCATGGTTATCTGGCATTTTATGCCTGGTTGAGAAATGTCTATAAATGCGACGCGATTGTTCACATGGGCAAGCATGGAAATCTGGAATGGCTGCCGGGTAAGGCACTGTCACTGAGTGAGGAATGCTATCCTGAAGCCGTGCTGGGTGCTGTGCCGCATCTTTATCCGTTTATTGTCAATGATCCAGGTGAGGGGAGCCAGGCCAAAAGGCGAGCTTCGGCCGTCATCATCGATCATCTGACACCGCCTTTGACACGGGCGGAAAGCTATGGGCCGTTACGTGATCTGGAAGCGCTGGTTGATGAATATTATGAGGCCAGCGGCAATGATCCGCGCCGGCTGGTTTTGTTGAAAAAGCAGATTCTGGATCTTGTTGGCGATATCGGTCTGGATGTGGACGCGGGTATTGGCAGAGATGACGCGGTGGATGAGCAACTGGAGAAGCTGGACGCTTATCTGTGCGAATTAAAGGAGATGCAGATCCGAGATGGTCTGCACATATTTGGTGTTTCCCCGCAGGAAAGACTTCGAGACGATCTGGTCTGTGCGTTGGTGCGGGTGCCAAGAGGGGCGGGCGAGGGCAGTGACCAAAGCCTGCAACGGGCGATAGCCATTGATCTGGAATTAGGTTTTGATCCACTCGACTGTGACATGGCAATAGCCTGGTCTGGTCCAAGGCCGGAAATTCTTGCCAGTATCTGCGATGATATCTGGCGCAGCAATGGCGATACAGTGGAACGGCTGGAAATTCTGGCGGGTAAATTCATTAGCGCAGATATTGATGTTCCCGTTAGTTTCAAGCAAACCAGATGTGTGATGGAATATGTCAGGGGGCAGGTTTTTGAACATGTTGATCGCTGCGGTCAGGCTGAAATTGAAGGTCTGCTTACAGGATTATCGGGGAAATTCGTTGCTCCGGGACCATCGGGTGCGCCAACGCGCGGGCGCAATGATGTGTTGCCCACCGGGCGCAATTTTTATTCCGTCGATTCGCGTTCTGTGCCAACCCCGGCAGCCTGGGAACTGGGGCTGAAATCAGCGGAACTTCTGATCACCAGATTTCGTCAGGATAATGGTGACTGGCCAAGTTCCTTTGGCCTTTCCGCCTGGGGTACTTCAAATATGCGTACCGGTGGAGATGATATCGCCCAGGCACTGGCGTTGATCGGGGCAAAACCTGTCTGGGATCATGCCTCACGTCGTGTTACCGGCTACGAGATTGTTACGCTGGCAGAGCTTGGCCGCCCACGCGTTGATGTGACACTGAGAATTTCCGGCTTTTTTCGCGATGCCTTTCCTGTCCAGATTGAATTGTTTGACAAGGCGATCCGTGCGGTTGGCGCATTGGAGGAGAGTGTGCGGGACAATCCGATTGCCGCTCGTATGGCGGAAGATCACAAAAGCCTGCTGGAAAAAGGGCTGGGTGATGAAATGGCGAAGCGCCAGTCCGGATTCAGGATTTTTGGATCAAAACCGGGTGCCTATGGTGCCGGATTACAGGCTTTGATAGATGAAAAAGGCTGGAGTGATCGTTCTGATCTGGCCCGGTCCTATCTTGCCTGGGGCAGCTATGCCTATGGCGAACGTGAAGAAGGGCAGGAGGAGCGGGACAGTTTCGCCAAACGCCTTAAAGGCATGGAAGCGGTCATTCATAATCAGGACAATCGTGAGCATGACCTGCTCGATTCAGATGATTATTACCAGTTTGAAGGCGGCATGAGTGCTGCTGTGGAGCATATCTCCGGCAACAGGCCCGGTGTCTATCATAATGACCATTCGAGACCGGAAAAACCGGTCATCCGTGCACTGGATGAGGAAATTGCACGGGTGGTGCGTGCCCGGGTGGTCAATCCCAAGTGGATTTCAGGCGTCATGCGGCATGGCTATAAAGGCGCGTTTGAAATGGCGGCAACAGTTGATTACCTGTTTGCATTTTCCGCTACAACCGGAGCTGTGCGCAATCATCATTTTGACCTGGTGTTTGATGCCTATCTTGGCGATGAAGAGGTGCGGGAGTTTCTTGCAGAAAAAAATCCATCCGCATTGTGTGAGATGGCTGAAAGGTTTCTGGAGGCACAGGAACGTCAATTGTGGACACCGCGCTCAAATTCAGCCAGGATTCTTCTGGATGAACTTGTTGTCAGGTAAATTATGCATAGTGAATTAAATGTATTTTTGTGAGATGATTAGAAAATCCCGGGATTGTTGTGAGGTGAAAATTCTCACCCAATTCCTGAACTCTTAAAAGGACCCTGTGAATGGCCGAAAAGTCGGAAAAACTGAAGAATATGAGTGAAGAGGACCTCAATCTTCGCCATGCGGACAAGATGCGCAAAAAGAAAGCTGCCCGCGACAAGATTATTGCCACCAAAACCGTCGAGAAAGGCCTGACTATTGTTCACACCGGCAAGGGCAAGGGAAAATCGACAGCGGCATTCGGCATGGTATTTCGTGCGCTGGGCAATGACATGAAAGTGGGTGTGGTGCAATTTGTCAAAGGCAAATGGGGGACCGGTGAGCGGGTGATCCTGGAGAAACTGGGTGATCAGGTTACTATCGTTTCAATGGGAGAGGGCTTCACCTGGGAAACCCAGGACCGGCAACGCGATATTGCCGCAGCGCGGGAAACATGGGAAAAGGCAAAACAAATGATTCTGGATGATGAACATTCAATGGTATTATGCGATGAACTGAATATCGTTTTGCGCTATGATTATCTGGATATCGAAGAAGTTCTGGAAGTTTTGCGGGCAAAGCCGGAAATGAAACATGTAATTATCACCGGGCGCAATGCCAAAGAGGAACTGATTGAATTTGCTGATCTGGTGACGGAAATGGAGATGGTCAAACATCCCTTCCGCTCCGGTGTAAAAGCGCAGGTGGGGGTTGAATATTAGGCCGAATGCCAGATAGATATTTGGCGAAGGCCAGTCAGGGGAAGAACAATGGCGAATAAACTGCTGGACAGGGTACGCGAGTATTTTGATCAGGATAAAACCGTTCGAATGGTGGCGGATGATGTTGAATTAACAGCGGAACTTATGCTTCTTATCCGCATGATGTTCGCCGACGGACGGCTGGCCAAACGCGAACTGGCCAATTTCAAACGCATATGCAATACGGCTTTTGGCATTCCCGAGGAAGATGTCGTTGATGTAATCACCTATATCAAGGAAACCGGCTACGAGACAACCGCAGATGAAGCCGCCGCGATGTTCAAGGGTCTTGAACTGGAACGGCGCCGGGCACTTTTATTGCATATGTTGTCGATTGCAAAATCAGATGATGATCTGAGTACCGATGAAATTGAATTGATCAGACGTACTGCCGATGCAGTGGGGATGAGCGCGGAGGATCTGGCCAAATTGCAGGGGTGAGGTTTGGGGGGAATTGTAATTGGTTTATTCAGTAAAGCGTCATGGTAATTCGAGTGGTTCTCGAGGAGTTCCCGTTATGGGAACCCCTTCCAATCAAATTGGTGACCACGCTCTATTGAAACAATTCTTCAATACAACTACTATGCAATCAAAGGGAGGTACATAGATGACAGTTTACTCTCATGTCCCTTTTCGAGGTTTTAGGTAATATTTCCCGTTCACCGCTTTTGCCGATGTTTTTGTTTATAGTGTAGCCTGCATATATGTCAGGAGACGAGGATTTTATACGACGGTTGATCAGACTCTGATGCGTGGGTTGGATACCACATTATCCCTGGTGCGTCGCGGGGCTGCCTCACTTTAAAGTCGAGCATGGGAGAATTTCTCCTGTGCGGGTATAATCCGACATTGAGAAGGTATAGCAGAACACCTTTATTTTGATTCAGTTTGAATTTTTTTCGCTCACGGCTATTCGGGCTAACGCCCGGCCTCCACGGGGGCGGCGCGCCGGCACCGGTCGCTTTTCGCTCCTGATTGCATGATCATTGTAAAGGTGTTCTGCTATACCTCTTTGGTCCTGCACAAAATCTGCACAAGCCTCCTTGGTTTATCCTAACAACTGCCAAACCACATGCTGATTCTTTCAATACAAGAGTTGCATGAAAAGTGTTTCAAGAAACATATTGCAATGGAACCCGGCAACAATCGGTTTTGCGATTGCATCAATTATTTTGGCATATGAGCCAGCATTCTGGCTGGTGAATTCTTGGCAGGACCCATCATATCAATCGATGGGCATGATTTATGCACTTCTGGTACTTTGTCTTGTCGTATGGAGTATCCGCAGCGGTGACAAAGAGAAATCCTGTCAGTCACAATTTAACGCACTGTTGCTGCTGGTAGTCGCAGCCCTTATTCGTTTGGCCAGTCAAATACTGGCGATTAATATTCTTGGCGGCATTGCACTTGCCCTGGATGTTTTTGCAATCGCATGTTTGTTGGGGCTGTCATCAAAAACCAGACCCGTTTCCCCCCTTTGGGTTGCAATTCTATTCCTTTTCTCTTTGCCGTTTGAACGTATTGCGCAGCGTATTCTCGGTTACCCGATGCAAGAAGTTTCTGCTTTCGGATCTTGCCAGTTTCTGGATGTCTTTTTTGATGATCTGGTTTGTAATGGCATCAGACTTCAGGTGCAGGGAAAAGATGTTCTGGTAGACCTGCCATGCTCCGGCACGCAAAGTCTGATGCTGTGTATGGCAGTTTATGTAACATTAAATGCACTCTACAGACCGGGATTTTTGCAAGCAGCCTGTTGGGGTATCGCCACAATCATCCTGGCAATTACTGGAAATACAATTCGTATTTCACTACTGGCTGCCGGAATTGTTCATCAAGAAACAACGGGTATCAATATGATGGACCAGCCAATGCATGATGTGATTGGTTATGTGACCATAGCGATATCACTGGTACCATTGTTCTGGTTTTATAAGCCGGTTGCGAAATACAACAACCGGCAGATATCCAAAGCAATTCAATT
>JAAEMP010000179.1 GCA_024225445.1 Hyphomicrobiales bacterium
CCGGTGCGCCGCCCTCGCGGAGGCCGGGCGCAAGCCCGAATAGCCGTGAGCAAAAAAAATTCAAAACTGAATCAAAATAAAGGTGTTCTGCTATAGCTGCTAAAAAGCAAAGGAGGCCCGACATGATGAACATGTCAGCCTTCCTTTGGTTAGTCTGGCAGGTGACTGTTAACCGGCAACCCTACCCAGCGCCGCATCAATCGCATCGACGATCTGATCAAGATCAGATTTGGTGCATATCAATGCAGGGCTCAGGCACAAGGTGTTGTTGAGGCCGTGCAGGCTGCGGTTAGTCATACCAATCAGAACACCATTGGCGAGACAGTCCGCCACCACCGCCTGGGCAACGCTCTCATCCACAGGTTCTCTTGTCTCTCGATTTTTTACCAGTTCCGCACCACAAAACAATCCCATGCCGCGTACATCGCCGATTATCTCGTGCTTGTCCTTGAGTTGGTTCAATTGCCCCAGAAGATACTCTCCCATCTGTGTAACATTATCGAGCAGATTTTCACGCTCGATAATTTGCATGTTCACCAGCGCTGCTGCAGGGCCGGCATTACAGCCGCCAAAAGTGGAAATGTCCCTGAAATAGCTCATTGGATCATCAGGATCGGCCTTGAATTGTTCAAACACTTCTTCAGTTGTAACTGTGCACGATATAGCCGCATAGCCAGATGCGACACCCTTTGCCATGGTGACAATATCAGGTTTGATCCCGTAATGCTGATAACCGAACCATTTTCCGGTGCGACCAAGGCCACAGACTACTTCATCGATAATCAGCAAGATATTGTACTTTTTGCAGATTTCCTGAACCGCCTGGAAATAGCCTTCCGGCGGAGGGATAACACCGCCACCAGCGGTTACAGGTTCAAGGATCAGGCCACCAATGGTATCCGGGTCTTCCCTTACTATTACATCTTCAATCGCTTTTGCCGCTCGCAATCCATAATCATCGCAGTCACCATATTGAGAACGATATTCGCAACAGTGTGGAACCTCTATAAATCCGGGTGTAAACGGCCCGTATTGTTCTTTGCGCTCAGGTTGGCCACAGGTGGACAGGGCAGTAATCGTGGTTCCGTGATAATCGCGATCCCTGAACAGGATTTTGTTCTTTTTGCCACCATATTTATTGTGGGAAATCTGGCGCACGATCTTGTAGGCTTTTTCATTCGCCTCTGACCCGGAATTGGAGAAATATACGCGGGTCATTCCGGGCATTTTGTCGGTCAGGGCGCGTGAAAAAGTAGCCCCGGGAATGGACCCGGCCGAGCCAGCAAAATAATTGAGTTTGACCAGTTGATCGCGAACAGCATCAGCAATTTCTTCCCGTCCATATCCAACGTTGACCGTCCACACACCACCCGATACGCCATCAAGATATTGTTTACCTTTGGCATCCCAGATCAGCATGCCCTTGCCCTCAACGATAATCAGCGGGTCAACCGTTTCATACTTCTTGTGCTGGCTCAAATGGTGCCAGACATGGGCGCGGTCGTTTTCAATTACTTCGCTATAGTCATTTTGACCGGTAGGTAAATCCATGGCCTTTTTCCTTCATTGACATCAATACAGGTGTATTTGATCCGGATCGATATATAGCCTGCCTTGCTTGTTGGGACAAACTTAATGTATCAAACCATGAAAATGGATACTGGAAATGGGGCCAGTGTGCCTATTTGATGGAGCCAGATTTGGAATTTGGCAACAGGATTTTAGTCTTGTTAATATCCAAACCACAGTGCCGGCAAATTGGTTTGTCGCTGAACAAGTGATAAATTGAAACACTCCGCAGGTAGAAAAGACATCAAGCTCCAGTGCACGTTGATCACTTTTCGGCAATTTCTTCGAAAGCCCATTGTATAGTGAATCCGCGAATCATGAATTGGAATTGTTTTTGATTTGCGGAATATCAAACAAATCAAAGGAACAATTGATGCCTGTTTTGCTATACGATCTCGTCGGCAAGGATCCCCTGCGCCCGTTTTCCCCGCATTGCTGGAAGACAAAAATGATGTTTGCCCATCTGGGTCTCGAATTTGAAGCTGTTCCGACCCGATTTACTGAAGTGGCGCAAATTGAAGGCGGCAAATGTACTTCTCTACCCACGATCCGGGACGTAGATATTTGTATTCAGGACAGCTTTGAGATTGTAAAACACTATGCCTTGGGCAAACCGCTGCTTGGCGGGCCAGATGGCGAGGCGCTTGTTCGTTTTACTGAAAGCTGGTCCCAGTCTCAATTACACAGCTGGATCGGCAAATGGGCGATGCTGGATATATGCAATATGCTGAATGAGGAAGACCAGTTGTTTTTCCGTACCAAACGAGAAAAAATGTTTGGTCAGACCCTGGAAAATCTGGTTGCCAGCCGCGAAGATTCTCTCAATGAACTGATTAATCGATTGCTGCCATTGAAACTGTTACTGCGCCGTCATGATTTTCTCGGTGGTGAGGTTCCAGATTTTGCTGATTACATCGTCTTTGGTGCCTTCCAGTGGTTGCGTATTACGTCAAGCCTGAAAATGATTCCGCATGACCACGCAGTTATAGACTGGTTTAAGCGTTGTCTGGATTTGCATGACGGACTGGGCCACAATGTGAGCGAAGGCGAGTTGACCATTTAATATTATGAGCATCTGTCACATTAATGAATGAAGCCACTAAAATATTCACCCGCGAGGTTGCAGGCATGCCAGCTTGGCGTTATACAGCGCCCAAACTTTTCACTTCCCAAATATCGAAAGTAGTACCATGGCGATTGAACGCACATTCTCAATGATCAAACCCGATGCAACAAAAAGGAACCTTACCGGTGCCATCACCCGCAAACTTGAGGATGCCGGACTGCGGGTTGTTGCATCAAAGCGCGTTTGGATGAGCTTGCGCGAAGCCGAAGGTTTCTATGCGGTTCACAAGGAGCGTCCATTCTTTGGTGAATTGACAGAATTCATGTCTTCCGCTCCCACGATTGTGCAGGTTCTGCAGGGCGAAAATGCTATCGCCAAAAACCGTGAGGTCATGGGTGCCACCAACCCGGCTGATGCTGATGAGGGTACTATCCGCAAGGAATTCGCTTTGTCACTTGGAGAAAACTCTGTTCATGGATCTGATGCGCCGCAAACCGCTGCAGAAGAAATCGCCTACTGGTTTTCAGAAACCGAAATTGTTGGCTGATATTCATTAGCAGCAAGAATGCAGGGTCCTTGCGGCTCTGTAATCAGCATATTGTGGAATTTATTGCGGGGCAAATTGCCCCGTTTGTATTTGCCTGTCTGTCCTGAGTGTCTGTTCAGAACCTTCAGGACGTCCCGAACATACACTTATTAATCTAAAATTGATGTAGGTCATGTCCGCCGAACTGACGTGAAGTTATGGTGGTCGGCATAGCCAATTACTAATTTCATTTCAGGAGTGTAAATGATGCCTTATAAAGATTTGCTTTTGTTTCTTGGTGACGATCAATGTTGTGAGCAGAGAACTTCAGCGGCAATCGCGCTGGCAAAGCGTCACAATGCGCGCGTCAAAGGTGTTGCTTTAGCTCTGAATTGGCCCATTCCCAGTTATGTTGGAGTGGAAATCCCTGTAGATTTTAGTGCGGCCAGACAGGAAATAGCGGTCAAGTCGGCGGATGAGGCTGTGGCAACTTTTACAAAAGTTGCTGAAAGCGAAGATATTGAATTTGACTGCGAGATTATCACCTGTGATGTGTCGAAAGCACCTGCTCAGCTGGCGTTCTACGCCCGTCATGCAGATATGTCATTCTTGAGTCAGCCTGATCCTGATGATGATGATTTCGGCTATTATGAATCACTTCTGGATGGCGTTTTGTTTGCCTCCGGCAGACCGGTTTATGCCGTACCTTATATTGGACGCCCCGAGATGAAAATCCGTAAAGCGGTTATCGCCTGGGACGGGGGTAAAAAGGCGGCACGGGCTGTAAACGATGCGATTCCCTTGCTCAAAGATCGCGATGAGGTCATTGTACTCATCGTAAATCCCGAACAGCGCATCAACGCTCACGGCCAAAATCCAGGAATGAATCTGGTTGAACATCTGCAGCGTCACGGCATAAATTGTTCAGTAGAAATTGAGACAGTGGCCAATCTGTCTGCAGCAGCGGTGATCCTGAATTTCATTTCTGATAGCGGCGCAGATTTGCTTGTTATGGGTGCCTATGGACATTCGCGCCTGCGTGAATGGGCGTTTGGTGGTGTCACAGAATCAATCATGCACCAAATGACTGTACCGGTGATAATGTCTGAATAGGCTAGGTCATAGACCGTTTTGTGTATCGCGTGAATTGGTTTAAGCAAATTGTTTGCCATATGTGGTAATCGAATGGGGCGGTAAACCAGATTTGTCGTCAATCACCGTGAACGCCTGATGTGAACGCCTGAATTGTACGACGAATCTCCATGAAACAGAATGAATAGGTAATAGTGTTGCAATAGCCGGACCATATAGCAGAACACCTTTATTTTGATTCAGTTCCGAATTTTTTTGCTCACGGCTATTCGGGCTTGCGCCCGGCCTCCGTGAGGGCGGCGCACCGGTGCCGGTCGCTTGTCGCTCCTGATTGCATGATCATTTAAAAGGTGTTCTGCTATAATCCAGCTGCTATCAAAGTCATTTTGAATAATATTTGAGAATTGGTGCTAATTTGGCATTGATCTGATTATTGTGAGGATAATTCCAATTTTGCCTGCCAAACTACGTTCACATCCCCGTATAAAGCGGTCCTTCGCCGCCCTGCGGGCAGGTCCAGTTGATATTCTGGTTGGGATCCTTGATGTCACAGGTTTTGCAATGGAGGCAGTTTTGAAAATTGATAACAAATTTGTCTTCGCCGCTTTCCTCAACCCATTCATAAACACCAGCCGGGCAATAACGCGAGGAGGGGCCATCAAAAATATCGTGCTCGCTGGATTTTTGCAAAGGTTCATCGAGTAGTTTCAAATGGGCAGGTTGTGCCTCTTCATGGTTGGTATTTGACAGAAATACTGATGACAGCCGGTCAAAAGTCAATTTCCCGTCAGGTTTGGGGTAGTTGATCCTTGAATGCTGACTGGCAGGTTCAAGACATTCAAAATCAGCCTTTTTGTGTTTCAATGTCCCTAAAGGAGACCAGCCTCCCGTCAAAGTGGCAATCCACATGTCTACACCACCCGCCATAATACCCAGCGCGGTGCCAAACCGCGACCAAAGCGGCTTGGCATTTCTCACTCTTTTCAGATCTTTGCCGATTTCGCCCTGGCACCAGGTGTCGTTTAATGTGCCTAGTTCATCACCCGATCGTCCGGCCGCCAGCGCTTCGGCTACCGCCTCGGCTGCCTGCATGCCGGAAAGCATCGCATTATGCGAGCCTTTGATGCGGGGCACATTGACAAAGCCCGCTGAACACCCCATCAGTGAACCGCCGGGGAAAGAAAGTCTGGGCACAGACTGCCAGCCGCCTTCACTGATGGCGCGCGCACCATAAGACAATCGTTTGGCACCGTTGAAGGTATCACGAATTGCGGGATGGGTTTTGAACTGTTGGAATTCTTCAAACGGTGAAATATAGGGATTTTTGTAATTCAGGTGGAGAACAAAGCCAACAGCGACCTGGTTGTTTTCCAGATGATAGAGGAATGACCCGCCTCCGGTATCGTTATGCAAGGGCCAGCCAAACGAGTGCTGGACCAGTCCAGCCTGATGCTGGTCGTCGGAAACTTCCCAGAGTTCCTTGATGCCGATGCCGTATTTCTGCGGCTCGCAATCCTTTGCCAATTCGTATTTGGATATAATCTGTTTGGCCAGCGATCCACGCACCCCTTCGCCAATCAGCGTATATTTACCCAGCAGTGCCATGCCGCGCTCAAAATTCGGCCCTGGCGTTCCATCAGCCTGAAGCCCCATATCACCGGTTGCTACCCCGATAACCTTGTCACCATCGTAAAGCACATGGGCTGCGGCAAATCCCGGATAGATTTCCACGCCAAGCGCTTCGGCTTTTTCACCAAGCCAGCGGCAAACATTGCCAAGCGAAACAATATAATTGCCATGATTGTTCATCAACGGTGGCATGGTGAAATTTGGCAGGCGTAATTTGCCTGATTTGGTCAGGAAATAGAAAATATCTTTCTTGACCGGCGTTTTGAATGGATGTCCTTCCTCCTCCTGCCAATTGGGAATGAGTTTGTTGATTGCTATGGGATCAACGACTGCGCCGGAAAGTATATGCGCACCAACTTCTCCACCTTTTTCCAGCACAACAACCTCAAGATTTTCATCCAGTTGCTTCAATCGAATTGCAGCGGCCAGCCCGGAAGGTCCCGCACCGACAATGACCACATCAAATTCCATGCTTTCGCGCTCAACTTCATTTGCTGGCGTTTGATCCTCAGACATTCAATTCTCCTCGATAAATTCCAGAAGCTTCCAAAAGATGGCGGGTGCATATGTTCAGACTACTAATATTGAATTACGTAAACGTCAATCGAACATATCTGTGATATAGCGTTTTATGTACATATTTTGGTCTTAAACAAGCAAAAAACGACAGCTTAGGTTTCATCACAGACGTAGCTTGTATATGTTATGCGAGTTATGAGTGACCAATCATCCAAATCCTTTCCAGTATCTGCAGCAGAACTGATGCTATGGTATAAACATGCAGGCGTGGATATTGCCCTGCAAGACAATCCTGTTGATCAGTTCGCTCTGTTCAAACAGCAATCCAAAACCCGCCAAAATTCTGTTACTGATAGGGCCGGTCAGCTTGGACAATCCCGACCTCAAATTGACCAGCCGACACAGGCGAAAATCCGCCGTAACACCCCGATGCCGGAAACAGCCATTCCCGATGAGAATACCGTTAAAAAAGCGCGTGAAAGGGCAGAGGCTGCCGGATCATTGGATGAATTGCGTGAAATCATGGCCGGGTTTAAAGGCTGCAACTTGCATCTGAGCGCGAAAAACATGGTTTTTGCGGATGGAAATCCGGCATCCGGTATTATGATAATTGGAGAAGCTCCCGGGCGTGAAGAGGATATGCACGGTTTACCATTTGTCGGACGCTCAGGCCAGTTGCTTGATCGCATGCTGGCCGCAATTGGTCTTGATCGTGACAAGGTGTATTTATCCAATATCATACCATGGCGTCCGCCTGGAAATCGCACACCGACACCACTGGAAATAGAAATCTGTCGACCTTTCATCGAGCGTCACATCACATTAGCAAGTCCCGGATTGATCATACTTCTTGGTGGTGCTGCTGCAAAGATCTTGCTGGAAACCCAATTGGGAATTGTCAAGTTACGCGGGCGCTGGAAAAAATACCCAATGGCTGAACACCAGATTGATACCATCACCACATTTCATCCTGACAATTTGCTGGCGCATCCCACACAGAAGAAATTGGCATGGCAGGATTTGTTGAAAATAAAGCAAAAACTGGCCAATGATTGAGGTTAATTAGTTGGCATATATTCGAACCAGATTGTGCCGGTGATCTTATCCGGCAACACTCAAATATTTGTCCTTCTGTCAGCAAGAATTCTCTTGATTGGCGCATATTGTTCAGATACTGGCGGTATTGTCGCTTTTGTTGATTTGTGAATCACATTACGATTTTTCACCCAGGGATATATATCCTGAAAACCTCTGATACCTCAGCGGGATAATAAGATGCTGCGTCAAATTTTTCCGATCATTGCGTTGCTTATGAGTACCTCATTTTTGCAGGCCGGTGGCGGTGTGCATGCAATATTGCTGCCTGTTCGAGCGCAGATTGAAGGCTTCTCCACTTCATCCATTGCGTTTATCGGGACCGGTTATGCGGTTGGCTTTACACTGGGTTGCGTTGTCGTGCCGTTATTGGTGCGCAGGGTAGGGCATGTGCGTACTTTTGGAGCATTGTCAGCCTTGTTGGCAACGGTGATGCTGCTTAACGGACTGGTGGTAAATCCATTGATGTGGATTGTGCTGAGGGCAATCGCTGGCCTGTGTTTTGCCGGCTCATACATGATCATAGAGAGCTGGCTGAATGAGCGTATCTCGAATGAAAACCGCGGTTCTCTTTTTTCCATTTATATGATTGTTTCCCTGGTATTTGCGATGGCCGGACAATACCTTCTGATCGTTGCAAATCCTGAACTGCAGACGCTGTTCATGGTTGGAGCAATACTTTATGCTTTGGCGGTTTTACCGACAGCCCTGTCAAAGGCGCAGTCTCCTGCACCGTTAACAAGGGTGAAATTTGATTTGGTCAAGCTGTATTTCAATTCACCTGCTGCGGCTATCAGTGCAATTGTTGCGGGTGTATTATCCGGTGCCTGGGCAAATTTTGCACCGGTATTTGCTAAACAATCCGGCATGTCTAATGCAAACATCGCAAATGTTCTGGTTTTTGCAATGATTGGCAGCATTATATTTCAAATGCCCATAGGCAGGCTGTCGGACATGATGGACCGGCGCTATGTGATGATGGGCACCAGTTTTTTTGGCGCCTTGGCCGGATTTATTCTGGCTGGTGTTTCGGTCGTTGATGGTGAGCCAGGCTATTTGTTTTTTGCCGGAATAATTGTGTTTGGCGGATTTATTTACTCGATCTATTCACTGGCTGTCGCTCACGCTAACGATTATGCAAACCCGGAGGACTTTGTTGAGACGGCTTCAGGGTTGCTGATATTGTTTGGTGTTGGTTCGATGATAGGGCCAATGGCCATGGCGCCAATAATGGACGCACTGGGACCAAAAGGGTTGTTCACAGGAATGGGGATCACCCACATATTACTCGCTGCTTTCATTCTATTCAGGGTTGGTTCGCGGGCTCTGCCAAAGGATCACGAGACTGTGGATTTCCAGTCAGTACCCATTGGCAAGGCTCAGACACCGGAAACTTATGTACTTGATCCACGCGCTGATGTCGAAAATTACGGAAGTGATGAGTGAGCCAGGTCTCTCGATCAAAAATGCGAATGAGCATCCTGTAATAATTCCCTTCAAACCGCACAGCAGCAAACATTGTCTTGCCGGGTTGGTTCCCATAAGCTGCCTTTGCTAACATAGGGTAAGAGGGGAATATGACCGCCATGACTGACCTGCCAGAGTACCGAGCATTCTATGATGACTTTGATGCCACCACATATGCCGACGCACTGCAAGGTGATCTTGATACCGCGGTAAATGCCTGCATTGAATGCTGTGATCGCCATGTCGGGCAAAATCGTGTGGCGGTGAACTGGAAGGGTGTGTCCGGTCAGGGCGGTACCCACACATTCGATGATTTGCAGGTTCAGTCTGCGCGGGTGGCAAATTTACTCGTCGCGCATGGTGTTCAACCGGGCGACAGGGTATCGGGTTTGTTACCCCGCGTACCCGAGCTGGTAGGGCTGATCCTGGGTGTATGGCGGGCCGGTGCAGTGTATCAACCGTTGTTCACCGCTTTCGGGTCGAAGGCGATCGAGCATCGGCTCTCGACATCGAAGGCTAAGGTAGTTGTCACTGACCTTGCCAATCGGGAAAAGTTGGATGATCTGGCTGATCCGCCCCTGGTGATGTGCATTGGCGGAC
>JAAEMP010000180.1 GCA_024225445.1 Hyphomicrobiales bacterium
AATGCAGGTGATTGAGAAAAGGGTTCAGGCATACAAAGAGGATGGTTGGGCTGGCGTCGAGGTGTTTGAACAGGGCTACTGTTTCTCTGGGTGGGAATATGAAAAGACAGTTAAGAAAGATGGCGGACGTGTTTATATCACAATCAACCAGCGCGGTGATGTTACCTTCCATGAAGGCTATATCACCCTCAAAGAAGCGCGATCACGAAAAGCAAAGGCCAATGGAAACGGTGAAACAAATACTGACAAGCTGCAAAAGCCGGAGATCACCAAGGCCATGCAAACCTATTTGGAGTTGCACCGTCATGCATTGGTTCGGGTGGAACTATTGTCCCACCCAAAGGTTGCGATTCGCCTGGCTGTTGCCCATATGATTGCCGGCTCATCGCTGTGGCAGATCAGGCCGGAGCCACAACGGGTGCCAAAGCCAGAGATTAAGGCATCGGTTCTTGCTTCAACCAGCCATCAGGCGTTTGAGAAGGAGCGGACCGCCATTCTCGACATGCTCGGTTTCAACAAGGACCGCACCGACCTTGTCCGCTGCAATGGCGACAGCTATCCGGCAGCGAAGTTATTTGCCAGATTACTGACATTGTCAGAGGCACAGGTCATGCGAATTATAACATTTGCCATGACCGAAAGTCTCGAAGCTGGCTCCTGTCTGATCGAAGCCCTCGGCATTCATCTGGGCATTGATGCCACCGGAAAATGGCAGACCGATGATGTGTTCCTTGATCTGCTCAAAGACAAACAAACTATCAACGCGGTGCTGGCAGACATCGCCACCAAAAAGATAGCCCAAGCCAATGCCGCTACCACTGGTAAAGTGCAAAAGGGTATCATCAGAGATATTATCAAGGGCGAGAATGGCCGCAAAAAGCACAGCGGCTGGTTACCAAAATACATGCGATTCCCGTTCAAAGGTCACACCGAAGCCCCAATCGAAACCATCAGCATTGGAGCAAGCTGGTTACGCATCAAAGCAGAGTTCAAGGGCAATGCGACAAGAAAATCAACCTGA
>JAAEMP010000181.1 GCA_024225445.1 Hyphomicrobiales bacterium
CTGCTTTACGGCAGTATCAGTTAATGGCAAAACAGACTGATATCTGCCCGTTTGATGGAGATAATCGTCTTTTGGTAACCAGTCCCCCGGATATAATGGTATATAGCAGAATACCTTTAAAATGATCACGCAATCAGGAGCGAACAGCGACCGGCGCCGTTGCGCCGCCCCCGCGGAGGCCGGGCGCAAGCCCGAATAGCAGTGAGCGAAAAAAAATCCACCTTTAAAATGATCATGCAATCAGGAGCGAAAAGCGACCGGCGCTGGTGCGCCGCCCTCGCCCAGGCCGGGCGTAAGCCCGAATAGCCGTGAGCAAAAAAAATCGCAACTGAATCAAAATAAAGGTATTCTGCAATACTTATTGATCAAACAAATGGCAGGATATTGCCACACCACTGGTCAGTTGTTTTAGTTGAGGGCGTTGGGAACCACATTTATCCAATACGTTCGGGCAACGCGGGTGAAATGGGCATCCAGCGGGTGGATCAACAGGTGAGGGCATTTCCCCTTTGAGCACAGTTCGTCTGGATATTCGTGTAGGATCAGCAATCGGTGTCGCTGACAACAATGCTTTTGTGTAAGGGTGTTCAGGATTGGAAAACACCTTTTCTGCACTGCCATGTTCAACCGGGCGACCAAGATACATTACCATAACTTCATCGGCAATGTGGCGGACAACTGATAAATCGTGGCTGATAAACAGATAGGCTAGATTCAGGCGTTGCTGCAGCTCTGTCAGTAAATTCAGTACTTGTGCCTGAATGGATAAATCAAGCGCTGAAACTGGTTCATCCAGCACCAGTATTTCCGGTTCCAGCATCAGGGCTCTGGCAATTGCTATTCGTTGGCGTTGTCCACCTGAAAACATGTGCGGATAGCGGTCATAGTGTTCGGGCCGCAATCCGACGCTCAACATCATAGACATGGCCTTGTCGCGGCGTTCTGCACGTGAAAGATTTGTGTTGACCAACAAAGGTTCTTCGAGTGCTGCGCCAACGCGCTGGCGTGGGTTCAGCGAACCATAGGGGTCCTGAAATACAATTTGCACTTTAGGCCGCAATTGGGAACGGATATTTGCGGTTGCGGAAGCTATGTCATGTTCTCCGATTATCATGGATCCCGATGTCGGTTCCTCAATCATGGTGACCAGGCGGGCAAGTGTTGATTTGCCGCAACCGCTCTCACCAACCACTGCGAGAGTTTTCCCGCGTTCCAGCTGAAAACTTGCTCCGTCAAGGGCCTTCAGTGTCAGGGTAGCGGAGAATGCACCGGTATTGATCGTATAATAGCGTGCAAGATCGGTGGCATTCAGAACGGATTGTTCGCTCATGATACAACCTCTTTGCCATCGGGATGGTTGGTGGCAATCCCTTCTACAATTGGATAATGGCACAATACCTGCCCGACGTTATCTGCAGCCTGTTCAGGTTGGGTTTTCAGACACAGTTCAGTTGAATAGCTACAACGCGGTGAAAACAGACAGCCTTTTGGTCGGTCAAACTGGCCTGGTACCACACCCGGAATTGATGCCAGATGTTTACCGGTTGCCCGTTCCGGCAGGGAGGACAATAACGCTTGCGTGTAGGGGTGGTGTGGATTGGCGAACAGGTTTTTTACTTCCTGCATTTCAACTTTTTGACCAGCATATTGCACCGAAACCCGCTGGGCAGTTTCTGCAACGACCCCCATATCATGGGTGATCAATATCAATGTCATGCCGGTATTTCTTTGCAGATTTAGCAACAAATCCAGAATCTGTGCCTGTATTGTTACATCAAGAGCGGTTGTTGGTTCATCGGCGATCAACAGTTTTGGTTTGCAGGCAATTGCCATGGCAATCATAACGCGCTGATTCATGCCACCTGACAACTGATGGGGAAATGAAGACAAACGTTTTTCAGGGGCAGGAATGCCAACCTGATTTAGTATTTCTATCACCCGCTCGCGCCGCTGTCGGCGATCAAGGTCAAGATGGGTTTTCAATGCTTCTGTCAACTGAAACCCGATAGTGAAACATGGATTCAGACTGGACATTGGTTCTTGAAAAATCATGCAGATGTCTTTGCCAATAATTTTCCGACGGTCCCTTGAAGACATGTTCAGCAGATTTTTACCATCAACTTCCATTTTATCAGCACTGATGGTGGCCGTCCACGGCAACAAACCCATGACTGCCAGCATGGCCACGGATTTTCCCGAACCCGATTCGCCAACTATCGCCAAAACCTCACCGGCCTTGGCAGCGAATGAAACCCCGTCAACGGCCCTGAATTTTCCGTGGGCGGTTGCAAATTCCACTGTCAGATTTTGAATATCAAGCAGAGCCATTGTCAGGACCTCCGCAATTTGGGATCAAGGGCATCTCGAAGGCCGTCACCCATGAGGTTAATAGCCAGCACGGTCAGCAGAATTGCGATACCCGGCAATGTCACGACCCACCAGGCGCGTAGAATAAATTCGCGGGCCTCTGCCAGCATGGTTCCCCATTCTGGTGTTGGAGGTTGCGCTCCCATGCCTAGAAAGCCCAGTGCTGCCGCATCCAGGATTGCGGTCGAAAATGACAATGCGGCCTGTACGATTAATGGTGCCAGACAGTTAGGCAGGATTGTTACAAACATCAGCCTTAACGGGCGAACACCGGATACGCGCGCCGCAGTGACATAATCCTTGGTACGCTCGCTCATTACTGCGGCTCTTGTCAGGCGGACGTAATGAGGTTGCTGGACAATTGCAATTGCAATCATCGCATTGGTCAGACTTGGGCCCAATATTGCCACCAGCGCCAGGGCCAGCAACAAAGCAGGAAATGCCAAAATAATATCCATGGCCCGCATGATAACAGTATCGGTCATGCCGCCGACGAATCCTGAAAAGAGTCCAACCGCAATACCTACAACCAAAGCAAGTGAAACCACTATGCAGCCAACGAAAAGTGAATATCTTGACCCGTGAATAAGCCTTGATGCCATATCCCGGCCAACCGCATCGGTGCCCAATATGAATTTCCATTGCCCACCTTCCTGCCAGACAGGGGGGGTTAACAATGCATCCCGAAATTGTTCTGTTTCACCGTGAGGTGCAACAATATTGGCAAATATTGCAATCAGGCAAACAAATATGAAAAACCACAATCCGATAACTGCACCGCGGTTTTCGCTGAAGTAACTCCAGAATTCGGCAAGCATAGCCATACGGCCGGTTTTTCGGGTGTCGACTTGGAGATCGCCAGCGGGCGCTTTTTTCTCACTGGGAGCTGATAATTCACTCATATTAACCCCCTGTATGCCTGATTTTTGGATTGATCAGTCCGTAAAGCAAATCAACAGACAAATTAACCACCATGACGATTACCGCAATTAGTAATAATCCTCCCTGAACGGAAGGATAGTCACGACGAAATATTGAATCGACCATCCATTTGCCGATACCTGGCCAGGAAAATATGGTTTCGGTCAGGATTGCACCGCCAAGCAGCACCCCAACCTGAAGCCCGATGGTTGTGATCACCGGGATCATTGCATTTCGAAGTGCGTGGATACCAACGACCCTGGCTGGAGAAATTCCTTTTGCTCTTGCTGTACGAACATAATCTTCTCCCAGCACTTCCAGCATTGCCGAACGGGTCTGGCGGGCAATCACCGCCAAAGGAATGGTACCAAGTACAATAGTGGGTAATATCAGGTGGGAAAGGGCGGAGGTGAAAGCACCTTTCTGGCCGGACAAGACGCTGTCAATCAGCATAAATCCTGTGACTTGCGGAAAGAAATAGAATAGTGAAATTCGGCCGGATACCGGTGTCCAGCCCAATATGCCGGAGAAAAGAATAATCAGCAGCAAACCCCACCAAAAAATTGGCATGGAATATCCGACGAGTGCGGTGCCCATTATTGTCTGGTCAAACCATGTTCCACGTTTGACCGCTGCAAAAATACCTGCGGAAATACCCAGAATCGTGGCGAAAATCATTGCGCATAAAGAAAGTTCGAATGTTGCGGGAAACAGTGTGAAAAATTCTTCGAGGACGGGATTTTTTGTGACCAGGGAGTTGCCGAGATCGCCTCGAAATATTCCCAGAAAATAGTCCATGAACTGCTGCCACAATGGACGGTCGAAACCAAATTGATGTAAAAGTTCCGCATGGCGTTCCGGTGTTAAACCTCGCTCACCCGCCATTAGCAAAACCGGATCACCAGGTAACAATCGGATAAAGCTGAATGCAGCTATCGTGACTCCCAGAAATGTAGGCACCAAAAGGCCAAAACGGCGGAAAATATAAAATAGCATTGTTGTCCAGCCAGAATCTTAATCTCACCGGTGCAGTATTGCACCGGTGAGGTTGTCTTTGAGTTTAGTGTGTTCTGAGAGAGATATATCTCTGCGAAACAACCTGAATTTCAGTCTATTTGATATCAACACCGTAGAAGTTGTGACCACCGAACGGATCGATCAGATAACCTGTAACCTCTTTGCGCATGGCCTTGAAAACAACCGAATGAGCAATGGTTGCCCACGGCGCTTCGCGTTTGAACACTGCTTGAGCTTGTTGGTACAGTTTAGTGCGTGCATCCATATCCGATACGGTTTTGGCTTTTTTGATCAGGTCATCAAATTCCTTGTCACACCATTGTGCACGGTTGGAACCACCAACAGCGTCACAACCGAGCAGTACTGCAAGGAAGTTATCAGGATCACCATTGTCTCCTGTCCAGCCAAGCAGGACAGCGCCGGCGCGATCCAAGGCTTTCGAACGCTTCAGGTACTCACCCCATTCGTAGGATACGATTTTCACTTCAACGCCTACCGCTGCAAAATCAGCCTGAAGGAGTTCAGCCATCCGACGGGCATTTGGATTATATGGCCGCTGAACCGGCATTGCCCATATTTCCATTTTCAGGCCGCTGACACCTGCATCACTCAGCAATTTCTTGGACGCTGCAGGATCATATGGATCATCAACGGTGCTGTTGTCATAGGACCATATGGTGGGTGGAATTGGGTTCTTTGCGGCACTGCCTGCACCCTGGAAAACGGCATCAAGGATGGCCTGTTTGTTTATTGCCATATTTAGTGCTTTGCGAACTCTCACATCATTAAATGGTGCGACAGTGGTATTGTAAGCCAGATAACCTACATTCAAGCCCTCCTGTTGAGGCAATTGTAGAGAAGAATCTTCCTTGATTGCTGCCAGATCGGCCGGATTTGGATAAGGGTTAAAGTGACATTCACCCGCTTTCAACCGCTGATGACGAACAGCTGCATCAGGAGTAATTGCGAATATCAGATCATCAATATCCGCTTTCCCGGCCCAATATGCATCGTGCGCCTGATAACGGATAACCGCGTCTTTTTGATAGGCAACAAATTTGAACGGGCCTGTACCAACAGGTTTCTGATTCAGATCTTCCTTGTTTCCGGAAGCTGCCAGTTTATCAGCATATTCCTTGGATACAATTGAAGCGAAATCCATACCCAGATTAGCTATCATTGGCGCTTCAGGTCGTGTCAACAGGAATTTCACCGTATAATCGTCGACTTTGACAACATCTTTCAGAAGTGAGGGCATCGACATGCCGTTAAAATACTCCCAGGCGGTGCCTGCAGTATATTGGTGCCAGGCATGTTCTTTGTCGAGTTGACGTTTGAATGTAAAGACAACATCATCGGCATTGAAGTCACGACCAGGAGTAAAAAACTTGGTTGAGTGGTATTTTACGCCCTTGCGGAGTTTAAAGGTATATTCAAGACCATCATCGGAAATTGTCCAACTTTCGGCCAAGCCAGGAGCAATGGTTGTGGAACCGCGTTCAAATTCTACCAACTTATTGTAAATGTGGCGTGAAGATGCATCAAAAGTTGTACCTGCGGTGTAAAGCGCAGCATCGAAGCCTTCCGGTGATCCTTCAGAACAATGGACAAGTGTTTTTGCCTGTGCAGCACCAACCAGCATGGTTGAAGCCACCAAGGCGGCCATAAACAGTTTTTTGGATTTCATAATTAACTCCCATTAGATTGTTTTGTTATTGCATTTTGGTTTAGTATTCGAGTCTTTGCTACCGATGTCAAACCAAATAAGCCGTAAAGTGATACCAAACCTGCAATCGCTGCAAGGTGTTGGTGAAATTATTTCCGGGTTTAATGTCTGGTTTTCATCAGCCAATTTTTTCTTCTACGCAAGGTTGGGAAATGTAGAAACTGGTAGATAGAAGGGATGTTCGGCATTTACCAATCTTTTGTGATATAAACAACATTGGGTTGTGAAAAAATTCATTTGATTGCAATTTGCAGATTGTCAGCGAAGTACTAACATCTGATATAATGAAATAGGACAAAATTCTTTGGATTTTCGACTGATTTTAGTGAACTTGCCGCGTCGCCTGAAACGCGCGGTTGTGATTGCCAGTGATCTATTCTTATTTGGTTTTGCACTGTGGCTCGGATTTTCATTACGCCTGTCAGTTCTCTATCTGCCGCCAGACGTAAATTTCGCCTTGCTTTTGCTAAGCGCACCGTTGCTTGGGATTATTACTTTCCATTTTATGGGAGTATATAAACTGGTGACCCGCTTTATCGACCACCGGGGCATAGCCCGTATTTACCTGGCTACTTCATTATCGGTGCTGATTTGGTCCCTTGTTGTGTTTATGGCGCAAGTACCTGGAATATTGCCGCGTTCCACTTTCATTATCTATTGGCTTCTTTCGGCGACCTTGATCTGGTCCAGTCGACAATTTGCGGGATTTTTTTTAAAAGCTGTCCACAATCAAATTTTTGAAGAAGACTCTTTACTCCCACTATTTTCGGAATCGACTGGCTCCAGCCAAAATGTACTGATTTATGGTGCCGGAGTTACCGGCATCCAGCTTGCTCAGGCACTGGCTTCTGGGCAACGTTATCAGGTGGTCGGCTTTATTGATGACAACAGGACATTATGGAGGCAGATCGTTGGCGGTTATTCGGTCTATGATTTTGAGAATATTGGCAAAATAGTAGCCCACCAGCAAGTGAAAGAGATTTTCCTTGCATTAACTTCAATTGATCGTAGCAGACGCCGAAAAATTCTCTCAACACTGGAGAAATATCCTGTATTGGTAAAAATCCTGCCGGATATGCGGGATATCGTTTCCGGGCACTTTTCCGTCAGTGACCTTCGGCCTGTTAACGCTTCAGATCTACTGGGTCGTGACCCTGTTCCTCCAAATCCTGAATTGCTTAGTACAAACATTTACAACAAGGCTGTGATGATTACCGGGGCTGGAGGGTCGATTGGTTCGGAAATCGCTCGACAGGTTCTGGAATCGCGCCCGAGTGTGCTGGTCCTGATGGATTTGTCGGAGGTTGCACTTTATGAGATTGAACAACAGGTAATTCAACTTGAGCAAAATATCGCGAAACAACATGCCCGGACCGGGTCAGAGGCTGTTGCAATCATTAATTCAAATATGCCGAAACAAGAGATATTCGCGGATTTTGAAGAGAACTACAGGAAAACTCGCATTATTTCCGTGCTTGGTGCAGTATCAAATAAAAAACTGATGGGCGATGTAATAACCGGTAACAAAATCGATACGATTTATCATGCCGCCGCTTATAAGCATGTCCCAATGGTCGAATTGAATCCGATATCCGGACTGGAAAACAATACATTCGGAACTATCGAAATTGCACGGGCTGCCAACGAACATGGGGTGGAACGATTTGTGCTTGTGTCGACAGACAAAGCAGTACGACCCGCCAGTATTATGGGTGCCAGCAAACGACTGGCAGAGATGTTTGTGCAGGCATTTGGTGAGGATGCTGATACCAAGTGTATATTTACAATAGTGCGTTTTGGCAATGTTCTGGATTCATCGGGATCAGTGGTTCGCAAATTTCGCCAACAGATTGAGGCCGGTGGTCCGATCACGGTTACACATAAGGATGTCATGCGCTATTTCATGTCTGTTACGGAAGCAGCCCAACTGGTTATTCAGGCAGGAGCAATGGCCAAAGGAGGTGATGTTTTTATTCTTGAAATGGGAAAGGCGGTGAAAATCGACAATCTGGCCCGTTCAATGATCTGGCTTTCGGGATTGCGCCTGTTGGACGGCGGAAATCCGGATGGTGATATCGAGATCAAATACAGCGGACTTCGTCCGGGAGAAAAACTGTTTGAAGAACTGCTGATTGGTGATGACACAAGCAAAACAAAACACCCACGGATAATCAGAAGCAACGAAAAGATAATGCCACTGGATGTACTAGATCGCAGGTTAAAGAAATTAGTGTCTGCTATGAATGAAAATGATCTTAAATTGATAAACAATTTTCTCAAGAAAAATGTCGAGGGGTATCATAGCAAAACCTGACTTGATTTGCTGGCCAGTATCAGTGGAACTGGCATTTTTGACAAATCTGGAGTTGGCCAGATCACAAGCCCAGCCTGTCCATAAGACATTATTCCAAATACAGTGACGTTTTGTATGGCCTGATATCTGGAACAATATTTATTACTCGGTTCTATCGCCCAACCCATGGCCGGTTGCTGTTGCCAAAATAATCTTGAGGTCCATTACCAAACTTCGCAAATCCAGATATTCTGAATCCAACATGGAGAGGCGTTTTGGATCGCTCATATCTACCCCCTGAATTTGGGCCCAGCCAGTAATTCCACCCTTTACTTTTAAAACTCCCCGGCGTTGACGGTAATCAATCAGTACGGTTTGCGATGGCAAACATGGGCGAGGCCCGACCAGTGTCATATTACCCCTGAGCAAATTCCATATTTGGGGAAGTTCATCTATTTTTGTCTTTCTCAGCATTCTGCCGACTGCGGTTACATTACTGCTGGACACCTGGTGAGTTGCTGCATGTCTGGTACCTTCCTTCATGGTTCTGAATTTGTAACAGGTGAATGACTGGCCATTTTTTCCAATGCGCTCCTGCGCGAATATTCCAGGGCCAGGTGAAAGAAGTTTTATTGCTATCCATACCAGGATTAACAGCCACCAAAAAAAAACAAATACAAATATGCAAAATCCAAGATCGATGGTTCTTTTTATCGCTGAATAAAACCAGTTGCCGAATTGCCGATCAGATACAATCTTGTTGATATTTTTTGCGCCCTGCAATGCATCAAGAACTGCGGTGGCGACTTTATCTGCGTGCACAGTAGGTTTGAAAGCCGCCATAATACTAAATATCACCGGTCTCACTCGAACCGGAATCCTGTTTAGTATAGCCAATCTGCCCTGGAATGTATCGCTGTAAACTGCGGGTAGTCGTAAACAAACCACTTTCAGGTCGTCTAGTTTTGATAGATATTTTTCAGCTTGATATTTGCTTTTCAAATATGGTGAAGAATTTTGACGGGGTGTTGCCCACAGGGAGGAGGGAAAAATAATTGTTTTTATTCCGACACTTCGGGCCAGATGGATGACATTTTTCAGGTGCTGAAGATTTGCTTCTTCAAATTCATCAGTTGTGCCAGGAGAATCACTATTTCTGATGGCCAGATGAAGCAGTATATCAAAGCCTTTGACAGAGTTTGCAAGATTTTCATAACTGGCAATCTCAGCTTCAGGAAACAGAGTTTTTAGACGTTCCTCGTCTCTCCCGACCAACAGCAGTTTTTCGCCGTGTTGGGCAAGCAGTGGAATTATATTACGTCCGATATGGCCGGTAGCACCGGTAATTATCATGCCCATGTTTATGCCTTTGAAAAGTATCGGTAGCAATATACATTCGGATTTGTCCTGACAAGCAAACTTTAAATTGAAAATTCATCCCTTTGAGTTTATTGAGTAATTTCCAAGTCCTCTCGATATATCATTGAATTTGTGGTATAAATACTTATCACAACATGACAACATGACAACATGACAACATGCTACAATGGGTGTAGTCTGCATTCACATTATCGTGCTGACACAGCTGACACAGTTTCTCGCATGGTTCTTACACACAAGACACAGCCATTACAGTAAAACTAACCGATGACATCATCAGGAAACTCTCGGTGCACGCAGATTTATTCTGAATTACAGGAATAAACATGGCAGGCAACGCAGGCTCACAATTGGTGCTTACCCTGGCTGGAAAACCAAAGTGGCACGTAAAGAGGCATCAGATATAAGACGCCAGATTGATATTGGCAATGATCCCATGGCTGGAATTGAACAGGCGAGGGGGGGCCGACAATGGCAGATTTGTGCGAGCGTTTTCAAGATGAACATTTCTCAAAACTGCATCCGGCAACAGCAGATGATCATTGCGGGCAGAAAGTATTACGGAATTTCCTCGGTGAAAGCTTGGCTGGCAAAGCAGAAAAAATGAAATTGGTAAAGCGGTGCACGTTATTCGTGGCGGCCATAATCTTGACGTTGCAGGGCGCGGATTGAATGCATGTATGAGGCCATGTCATCTGAACAAATAGGTGATACTGGTGAGTGGCTTGATGGCTTTTCACCTCAAAGCCAGTGTTCAATTGTGTGGATATTGGCGGGATAATAGAACAGCGTGGAGGCTATCTGATACCTGAACCCAACATCGGGTACAAATGATCCCGCAGGGTCAAAACCTGCCATTTGATATTGTCAATGTCTGTGAAAATACAGGCCTCATATATGTGGTATTTTGTTATCTGTAATGGCAAATGGGCTGCCTGGTAATGCTGGACCAGAAACCCAAATTGATTTAGTTTTAATGGTGTAGAGGAAAGGACGGGCTGGATTCACATTTCAAGTGCACCATTGAGTTTCTGAATAAACATTTCCTCGGGTGTTTTATATCCAAGGCATTTTCTCGGTGTTGAATTGATCATAAACTGAATCATTTCAATGTCCTTTTGAGTGTAATCTTTGATGTCGGACTTTCGTGGCATATCACGGCGCAAGATGCCGTTGGAGTTTTCAATCATTCCACGTTGCCAGGGGCTGTGCGGATCACAGTACCAGATGTCTGTACCAAGACCGTTTTTCATCGCCTCATGATCACGGAACTCTGTACCACGATCGAAGGTGATGGAGCGCCTTGCTACCGGTGGCAGTTGGTAAAGCTGATCCACAATCTCCTGTCCGGTGCTTGCTGCACGTTTGTCTGACAGGGAAGATATAAGTGAAAACCGTGTAGTTCGTTCGGTGACATTTAATATCGCCCCGCGCTGGGTTCGAAACTGCATAAGATCTCCCTCCCAGTGACCAAATTGTTTTCTGTCTTCAATGGCTTGTGGCCTGTTGGCAATGTTCATGCCACACTACACGACTCTCACAAATTTGATTCCGGTTTTTCGTTTTGGCCACAGATTTTGCCATATCTCCGCCGCCTTGTTCGGGTCATGAAATATCCAGTTTCGAAGCAGGTCGAACCCAGTTCTGAACCATGATTTTCTC
>JAAEMP010000182.1 GCA_024225445.1 Hyphomicrobiales bacterium
CCTACTGCGGTCTTGCCTACTGCGGTCTTGCCCACTAAAGACAAATCATGTGCTCTTGTCATTCGCTCCTCCCAAAGCAGCAATTCTGTTCTCCCCAATATCTTGTAACCGCCAACTCTAACTATTTATCCGACAAATTCATATATTTCTATGTATTGGCCCATCAAACCAGCACAAATCATCCCAAACTTCCGAACCACCCCGATGATAAGATTTTATCCATTCGCGCCAATTCCAGGCAGTTTTTCCAGCAAAAAATATGATATTGTCTGCATACCTCCCGTTAAAAACAAAATTCCAGTACCAACCAGCATCGCTCCCATAACTTTTTCCACTTTCCCCATATGTGAACGAAATTTTGTCATAAACCGCATAAATTGTCCGGCAAACATAGCAGCGATAACAAACGGAATCCCGATTCCCAACGCATAAGCCAGTAATAAAAGTGCACCGCGTGTGGCATCCGCTTCATTGCCAGCAACAAACAATATTGCCGTCAACACAGGACCCACACACGGTGTCCAGCCAAAAGCAAACGCAAGCCCCATAACATATGCGCCAACATATCCCAATTGCTTATTCGCAACCTGAAAACGAGCCTCGCGATAGAGCAGACTGATCCTGAAAATTCCAAGAAAATGCAATCCAAAACCAATGATTACCAATCCGGCCAGGATACTCAAAATATCGTAGTGAGCCGTAATATAAGAACCAATATAGGAAAAACTGGCACCAAGCGCGACGAAAACAGTAGCAAAACCCAGGACAAACAGAATAGAAGTCAGCACCACTTTTTTTGAAACTGCTGCCGGGCGTTCCTGATCAGTCATTTCCCCCAGAGAGACACCAGCCATATAGGCCAGATAAGGCGGCACCAGCGGCAGCACGCAAGGAGATAGAAAGGAAACAAATCCAGCAACAAATGAACCCGCAATGCCGGCATCAAATTCCATTGCGATTTCCTCCAATTTCCCTTATATTCAAAAATATAAATTTAATCATGCATTCATTGCCCACCATTTGCAATAGACCAGGCGATTCATGAGAATTTCGATTGAATTACACTCGCTGCGAGCTGTCATGACGCTGATGTTCATGTTTTTTCCGATCATACAATCAGCTCCAAGGGCAGCAGAATTGTTGATGTTTGAACAGGAATATTGTTCATGGTGCGAAAAATGGCATGACGAAATTGGCGGCATCTACCACAAAACCACTGAGGGCATCAAAGCACCCTTGCGTAGTATCGACATCGATGATCCGATACCCGCTGAATTCAGCAATTTACATGCAACTGTATTCACTCCAACGTTTGTGTTATGGGAGGACGGCAAGGAAATTGCCAGACTACGTGGATATCCGGGTGATGAATTTTTTTGGTACTTGTTGGGACAAATGTTGGAAAAACTGCCGAATTCGTCTAAATAACAACCCAGATTGTCATTATGGACAATCGTAATAAAGATCGGTACTTGAAAAGTGAGCGAATTGCAAAGCCTGAATCCTGAATTGTCTGAACATCAAGACCTGGATGAAATGATGGAAAGCGCCAAGGAGGCAACCGATTTCCTCAAGGCGCTCGCCCATGAAGGACGACTGATCATATTGTGTCGCCTTGCCGACAAAGAATGCTCTGTTGCTGAGTTGGAAGAAATGCTTTCGGCCCGACAAGCCGCTGTATCCCAGCAATTGGCGAGATTGCGACTGGAAGGATTGGTTTCAACCCGTCGTGAAGGTAAAACCATTTATTATTCCCTATCTGATGAGCGAGTGAGAAAATCCATCAAATTGATATATGATTTATTTTGCTAGCAAACCTGTGCTCCAGGCACATATGCTCGACAGGCATTACCCCACATTATCGCATTAATACAGTCAGACAATGTAAAACACGGATATTTGAAAAAATGAGCAACCTGTCACGTTTGCCGTTTCATTGTTTATCAAATAGAGCAACGTGAATCGCTGATAGCACCCTGGATGGAGGTAAATGGAAGAACTGTCATCTGGAACAATTGCCGCCATTGGTGGTCTGATTGCCGGACTTGGTATGGGCTTTGCCGCCAGGTGGGGCAATTTTTGCACGCTTGGCGCCATTGAAGATGCAATTTTTGGTGGTAATTTTGACCGGCTACGCATGTGGAGCCTGATCATTGCCGTGGCAATGCTTGGAACATTTTCACTGGATCAATTGGGCTTGATAGACATTACCACGACCATTTATCTAGCAACCACAACTTCACTTGTCGCCGTCGGCGTGGGCAGCCTGGTATTTGGACTTGGCATGTCATTGGTCGGAACTTGCGGGTTTGGTGCTTTGGTTCGCATAGGCGGTGGGGATCTGAAATCTGTAATAACCTTCCTGATTATGGGTATTTTCGCCTATGCTACCCTGGCTGGGGTTACTGCCTATCTACGTGTAGGGCTGTTCCCTCCGCAGGATATCGGTGAATTTCCTGCTGGCTTTGCCCATCTGGCAGCACGGAAATTTACAATTTCACCCAGTATATTTGCCTATGGCATCGCTATTGCCGTTGCGTTGGCCGCTTTGAAATCCGCCAAATTTCGCAAGCAACCCAAAAGAGTATTGTCCGCATTGCTGATGGGCCTGCTGATCATATGGGGTTGGATATCGACCGGTATTTTGGCCGCAGATGAATTTGAACCATACAGGCTTGAATCACTTACATTTTCTGCTCCTCTTGGAGAAACCATCATGTATGTGATGACGATGAGTGGCTCTACCTTGAAATTCGGCATTGGCGCCACCTTGGGAGTGATCATCGGAGCCGCAATTACTGCCTTTGCCCAGGGCCACTTCCGATGGGAAGCCTGTGAAGATCCCCGCGAATTGCGGCGCCAGCTGGTAGGCGGAATATTCATGGGAGTTGGCGGGGTCACCGCTTTGGGGTGCACCATCGGCCAGGGCATATCAGCATTTTCAACCCTTGCCTATTCAGCACCAGTGGCTTTGATTGGCATATTCTGCGGTGCATGGTTGGGTCTGCATTTTCTGATTCATGGATCAATCACAGAGGCTTTCCAGAATTTACTGGCTTCTCACAATCATGATAGATGAAGGAACCCGCCAATGAGTTTTTCAATGACAATAACCAGGTTTGTTCTCTTTCTTGCAATAATTATGTCTGGTTCAACCCTGTCCGCATTATCACAAGCAAGATATACAATGACTGTTGAGGCCGAATTTGATGATGTTTTCTTTGATTTGAAAGAACAAATTATCGGAAAGGGACTCGTGGTCGAACATATTGGTCATGTCGGCAAAATGCTTGAACGCACTTCTGTCGCGGTGATCGGTTCAAATAACAACCACACCAAGACTTACAAATTTGCAAAATATCTGCAATTCTGCTCGGCCACACTGACGCATCACGCTACCGGAAAAGATGCCGCCAATCTGTCTATCTGCCCTTTTGTCCTTTATGCTTATGAGACCACAAGACAACCCGGAAAGGTTACAGTTGGCTATCGTAACCCGGATTTCGGAGATATGGACCAATCCGATCCATTTTTCACCAGAACTCACGCATTCCTGAAACAACTGGTCGATGACATTGTGGCAGATTACTAGAGCACATTTGATGAAATATGAATCATTTGATGCCCCATATCGGTCTACCCGGCCGTTTCTTGTTTACACGGTTGCATCAGGCAGTGCGGGCTGAAAACACAACACTTTCTTCCTGCAAAATGGCTGAGACCACCATATCACAATCTTTTGCCAGGCGCAGGGTGTAAATCGGCTGAATTGCATGGGCATCAAGTTGTTCCTGGAATGTACCATTGAGCAAATCAAGAAACAGTGGCGGGACGCGGGCCTTTTTTCCGGTACAGGTTACAGTAAACGAGGGAGTACCATTCGGGTCTGCAATTTGCGCGTTGACTACGCCACCACGCGGAATGGCACCCAGAGAAACCAACAGCAGATTTAGCAGCAATTTGACCTTGTTCTTGGCCATAAAGGTCCTCTCGCCATGCCATTCAAGTTCGGTTCTTCTTTCTGTGCCAAAATATGCGTGGGCAACACCCTCCGCATCACCTGTATCTATATCGGCACCTGCAGAACCAGCTGCGCCGAAGGCAATGCGACAAAACTGCAATTTTGCTGAGGCATTTTTTGCTGAGGAGCGGACCAGATCCATGGCTATTGCCTTGGTTTCCTCATCCGAATCCTCATCCAGCAACTCAAGGCCATTGGCAATCGCTCCCACTGGCGAGATTACATCATGACACACCCGGCTGCACAATAATGCGGCTAGATCCATACCGTTTAGTTGTGGTAATTCTTTCATTAATTTGTCCTCGATATTGAGCTTGGAGAAATACTTGGGCAACTATTAAATTCTTCACCTATATTGACGGGCGGCATATTGCTGAATAATTGCAAATTGATCCGATTCGGACAACTTCCACCTCATGAATCTATTTCGATGTCAAAATCCAGATTAAATCTTTCGAATCAACCAATGATTCCATCTGATAATCTGGATACACAATAGCTGTAAAATATGAAAGCTGCTTAAGGTCAGAACTCATCAATTAACATCATTCTGTTTGACAAGGAGGGTACGCCTCCTGGTAACAAATACTCGAAAAGGCACACGGCCTGTTGTTGCGCTTTCTAATCAGTATTCGCGCCCTCCTTGTCAAACAGAATGGCGTTAATTAATGGGTTATGACCCTAACAACCCTCTTTTTGTTC
>JAAEMP010000183.1 GCA_024225445.1 Hyphomicrobiales bacterium
CCTGTCATTACCGTCAATAACGCCATCACCGTTAAAATCCGCCAGCGCGTTATCAAGGCTATTGACCACCCCGTCACCATTGCCATCCAGCGCACCAAGCACGGCAAAGCCCGCCACATTGCCATGGCCGAACAGTTCTGAGGCATCATTGATCAGCCCGTCACCATTGATATCACGGGCTAAAAAACCATCATCACGATCAAGCGTCGCCGTATTTTCTGCAAACAGATCAAGATCAATATCAAAATCAGGCGAATAGCCATTGCGCCATTCCAGCCCGAACCCGTTACCATCCAGATCAAGGATCAACGGGTCGGAGTTTTCCGGGAACAGGTTGGAGCCGGTTAATGTGCGCGCCTTGAAACGAAACAGCGCCCAGCCGCCCAGAATATCTTCCTGACCTTCTTCCGCCGGCGGGTTTTTGCCCTTGATCAGGTCATTCAGCGTCGATGAACGGAACGAGAATTTTGACAGCGCAATATCGCCGGGGCCGGTGCCATATTGGCCAGCATCATGAATCGCCTTGACGTCACCCTCCTGGTTACGCCAGTTGGTGATGAACATGTAATCATTGTTGCCGGTGGCCCAGGGATTATAGACGACCAGATCACGGGCAGGATTAATCGCATAACGCGTGCCATATACACCTTCCGCCCAGGGCAATTCTGATTCAGCATTGCGATAACCGCCATAAAGCGCCAGTTCACCAAACAGCGTCAGCCGGTCATCCATGCCGAAATTCTTAACCAGAATATCCGGGCGCAGCCATACCTTGTCAGCACCACCACCCAGATCGACAATCGAGCCTTTATCCGCACCGGCAAAGGTATCATCACCATCGGTCAGAATAATCTTCTCGACATTCTCCACCTTCAGATTGTGAATGTCTTTCAGGCTGCCATTGATAAATTGCGTTTCCTCCTCGATATCCATCTTCACCGTAGTGCCTTCAACAAACCCGCCCCCGGTACGCACCGCGGTCTGGCCATAATAATACATCAGGCCGGTTGTGACGGCGGAGTAATCGACGGTGTCGACATTGTTGAGGAAGGCTTTTTCTTTAGTCGGCTCCAGCTCCAGGGGCGTCTGACCATCCAGCAACGTCTCATTGAACGCATCTATCTCGCTCTGCGTGCGTCTTGAATCACCCA
>JAAEMP010000184.1 GCA_024225445.1 Hyphomicrobiales bacterium
ATTGCATATTGTCGGATGGGGTAAACGGGGTTGAAATAGTCCGATATTGTACTATATAGTACGATATCGTATTAACTCAATTATGACTGGAGAGCAATATGTCATTTGATCGTCGAAAGGTTCTGGGGATAATTGGTGGGGGGAGCATTGCAGCGGCATCGGTTGGTGCGGGTGTGTTTTTATCTACACGCACACCGAGCAGGGCACTGGCACCCTGGCAACAGGCGGGCGGATATGATGAGCCGAGACGGCGTGCACTTTCTTATGCGATTCTTGCACCCAATCCTCATAACCGGCAACCCTGGCTGGTTGATCTTTCGGAAAAAGACAAGATCGTTTTATATGCAGATAGTAACCGGATGCTGCCTCACACAGATCCCTTTAACCGCCAGATTACGATTGGACTTGGCTGTTTTCTGGAACTACTGAGAATGGCAGCGGCGCAGGACGGGTTTCGAGCTACCATTAGTGGTTTTCCCGAGGGTTTTGATAATGATCGACTCGACAAACGACCGGTTGCAACTGTTTTAATGGTGAAGGATCCAAATGTAGAAAAGGATTTGCTTTTTTCATCTGTCCTTGATCGCCGGTCTTTGAAGGAGCCGTTTGATCTCGCGCAAATTGTTTCAAGCAGCATTTTGCAAAACCTGGAGAAAGTCGTGCAGGATGATGTGGATGTCGGGACTACAAATACGCAAAGCATTGTCAATCAACTGCGTGAGCTGACTCATGAGGCTATGGCAATCGAGATAAAAACACCGCGTACCTACAAGGAAAGTGTCGATCTGTTCCGAATTGGCAAATCGGAGATTAATACAAATCCTGACGGTATTGATTTCGGAGGACCGTTATTTGACAGTCTGGCTTTACTAGGCATGTTTTCGCGCGAAATCGCCCTGGATACAGATTCCTCGGCCTATAAACAGGGGATCGATGCGGTGATGGAGAATGTTGATACTGCAATGGCCTATATCTGGCTGAAGACGAAAACCAACACCCGTATCGATCAGTTGAATGCCGGTCGGGACTGGTTGCGTGTAAATCTTGCGACGACAGCTATCGGAGTTGGTATTCATCCAATCAGCCAGGCTTTGCAGGAGTACGGTGAAATGAAACCTTCTTTTGACCAAATTCACAATTTGCTGGACGCGCGAGGTGAAACAGTTCAGATGCTAGGGCGGCTGGGGTATGCGCAGAAAATTCCGCCAAGTCCAAGATGGCCGCTTGATGCAAGAATTCTAAAGGCATAATTTGTGGAACAAAAGGCACTCTCGCTCTATTTTTCCTTTTTCAACGAGATCGGTATTATCTCGCAACTTAGCCGCGCATTGATGGATGCGCGGTTGCCAGCTGGATTGTCAAGTTCACATTTTGTTGTGTTAAACCACCTGATACGGGTGGAAGACGGGCGTACACCACTTGAACTTGCCCGGGCATTGCAGGTTGCCAAAACGACAATGACCCATACGCTAGCCGGCCTTCAATCCCATGGACTGGTTGAAATGCGACCCAACTTGAAAGACGGTCGCAGCAAGTGTGTGTGGCTGACCAAAAAAGGGCGGCACCTGCGTGATCAAACGATTATTGATCTGCAACCGGACTTGAGCAAAATTATCCAGCAGCTCCCGCCGGAAAAAGTTGCGTCTCTGGTGTCGGAGCTTGCTGAAATTCGCAAGATAATGGATGCCAATCGAAATGATACTGCAGACTGATCCTTGCCGGCAGGGAACTTTTCTTCCCCTGCCAAAACCTTATACTCATTCCTAAATTGGCGCTGTTGTGCTCTAACTGGAACAATTCAAATATTTTTTGCTTTCGGGAGGATGATATTGTGCCAGCAAATGAGAGCGATGTGAATACCGGATTTAATATCGAGCCGAGAAATAATCTTTCTCATGTTATTGGCTCGAATGAATTTCCGTTGCTGGAGAAAACTATTTCTGCTGTTCTGAAGGACGCGGTTGAAAAGTTTGGCGATGAGGACGCCGCAATATTTTGTGATCAGTCAATTCGCTGGACTTATCGGCAGTTTGACCATCATGTCGATGCGCTGGCCGGTGGTTTGCTGGAACTGGGATTTACCAAAGGCGAGCGAATTGGCGTCTGGTCGCCGAATAGATATGAATGGCTGCTGGCCCAATTTGCGACGGCGCGTCTGGGCATTATTCTGGTGAATATCAACCCGGCATATCGCCTGTTTGAACTGGAATATGCGCTAAACAAAGTTGGTTGCAGGGGATTATTTACCGCGCGAAAATTCAAGACATCCAACTATACCGGCATGTTGCAATCGCTGGCGCCGGAACTGGCAAGTGATACGCCAGGCAATTTGAATGCCGTCAAACTACCGCATCTGAAAACGATTATCTGCATGGGGGATGATATTCCAGCAGGCATGTTGGCATTTGACGCGATAATGGAAAGCGGGAAAAGAGTTGCTGCAGAACGGCTTGATGTGATCACAGCGACGCTCGATGGAAATGACCCGATCAATATTCAGTTTACCAGTGGTACGACGGGCTTGCCGAAAGGCGCCTGTCTGACGCACAAAAATATCGTCAATAATGCAAATTTTGTAACTGCGGCCATGGAATTTTCTGCTGCTGACCGGTTGTGTATTCCGGTGCCGTTCTATCACTGCTTTGGCATGGTGATGGGAACTCTTGGGTGTGTCACCAAAGGAGCCGCGATGGTGGTTCCAGGTGAGGGGTTTGAACCTGTTGCAACACTTGAGGCGGTCTCGAAAGAAAAATGTACGGCGCTTTTTGGTGTGCCGACGATGTTTGTTGCCGAGCTCGACCTGCCGGATTTTGCCAGCTACGACCTCAGTCATTTGCGCACCGGTATCATGGCCGGAGCACCATGCCCGGTCGAGGTTATGAATAACGTCCAGGCACTGATGAATATGAAGCAGGTGACGATCGCCTACGGAATGACGGAAACCAGCCCGGTTTCATTCCAGAGCAATGTTGATGATCCGCTGGAAAAAAGGGTGTCGTCTGTCGGGCGTATTCATCCTCATGTTGAAGTCAGGATTATTGATGAGGAGGGTAATACAGTTGGAGTGGGCGAACAGGGCGAATTGCTGACCCGGGGTTATTCGGTCATGCAGAGTTATTGGCAGGATGAAGAGCAGACGGCAGCTGCAATCGATGCGGATGGCTGGATGCATACGGGTGATCTGGCAACCCTTGATGAACAGGGCTATTGCAATATTACCGGACGGGTCAAAGACATGATCTGCCGTGGCGGAGAGAATATCTACCCCAGAGAAATCGAGGAATTTCTTTATACACACGCTTCAATTTCGCAAGTGCAGGTATTTGGTATCCCGGATGACAAATATGGAGAGATTACTTGTGCCTGGATTATTGCGAAAGGCGATGTTGAGGTGAGTGAGCAGGAGATTATCGATTTCTGCAAAGGGCAGATCGCTCATTTCAAGGTGCCAGTTCATGTGCGTTTCAAGCAGGAATTGCCGATGACGGTTACCGGCAAGCCGCAGAAGTTTCTGATGCGTGACGAGATGATGGCGGAACTGGGCGTTGTGCAAAAAGAAACTGCGTGAGGCATATAGCAGAACACCTTTTTTTGCTCACGGCTATTCGGGCTTACGCCCGGCCTCCGCGAGGGCGGTGCACCGGCACCGGTCGCTTTTCGCTCCTGATTGCGTGATCATTTTAAAGGTGTTCTGCTATAGCACCCGAAAATAGTAAAACACAATATATAGTAGTAATTTGAAAAGAATGCACAATATGTAGATATTTTTGTTGACAAATGGAAAATACTGCTCTATAAGGTGTGACAGTAATTGAGGGACGTGGATTCGTCGTGAAGCTTGCAACATTGTCTGGAATTCCGGATGTTGCCGATAAGACCAAAGCTGGAAGACGCGCAAACCTCACCCAGATGCCCGGACAGGTGTTATTGGTTTGAAATCCTGCTGTATGCGGGAGTGCGTAGCTTGCGTGAATTTGGGTGATAATAAATCACTGGAAGATTTCCGTAGAGTAGGAATGTGTTGTGATGGGCCGGATTGGGAGGGTGATCCTGCCGGACTGGTAGTTTATAGCAGAACACCTTTATTTTGGTTCAGTCTGAATTTTTTTTGCTCACGGCTATTCGGGCTTGCGCCCGGCCTCCGCCAGGGCGGCGCACCGGCGCCGGTCGCTTTTCGCTCCTGATTGCATGATCATTTTAACGGTGTTCGGCTATAAGCTCATGTTCAATAAAAAACGCAATACCAAAAATACAAATTTGAACTTTTGAGTTTTGTGTTTATGCGCTACCAACAATTATGGCGGCAAAAATACGCGAAACTGATCTTTATGCTCCGGTCAAGCTTCTGCTTGAAGGGCAGGGTTATGAAGTTAAAGGCGAGATCGGATCGGCTGATGTGGTTGGCGTTCGCGGTGAAGAAGAACCGGTCATTGTCGAGTTGAAAACAGGGTTTTCTCTTTCATTGTTTCATCAGGGAATTGAGCGCCAAAGCCTCAGCGATAATGTCTATATTGCCGTGCCAAGGATAAAGGGCAAAGCTTTTTTCAGATCAATCCAGACGAACAAGGCATTGTGCCGGAGATTGGGGCTGGGCCTGATCAGCGTGCGGCTGAAAGACGGTCATGCGGAAATTCATATTGATCCAGCACCATATAAACCTCGCAAATCGAAACCGAAACAGGTCCGCCTGCTGCGTGAGTTCGCCCGCCTTGTCGGTGACCCCAACAAAGGCGGCGCCACGCGCCAGGGCCTGATTACCGCCTACAGGCAGGATGCATTGCGATGTATCAAAACCCTGAATCAATCCGGCCCGTTAAAAGCGGCCGAAGTTGCTCGTATCACCCAGGTGGTAAATGCCAGACGAATAATGGCTGATAATCATTACGGATGGTTTGAGCGGGTAGGTACCGGTATTTATGCGCTGAGTCCGAAAGGGGTTGAGGCGGTGGGAGTGTATAGGGATGAGATCGGGCGGATTGTTTGAAGGTAGGGTGCTTGCAGGATCAGGGTCGCTAGATCTGATTTCCCAATGCCCAGAAACATGAGCGCCCAGGCGAAGATGCATTTTTCCCAAATTGGAATGCGCTAAAAACCATTTTGCACAAACCTATATAATTTCATATACTTATTTGAAATTCTTAATGTCGAATGGGTGCGCCAGCTGACGCAAGTAATGATATCCTAAAAACAGAATGAGGCCTATCGTGAGCAACTGCCAATCCGCGCGTTTCTGGAACGCCCATAGTTCCTTTGGTCAGCAGCCAGTTTTTACCGGTCCTGAAGATTTGTGGGCTGCGGCGCAGGAATATTTTGAGTGGGTTGAAGATCATCCGCTTTGTCTGGAGAAGGGATTTTCCTATCAGGGGAAGGTTATGATCAAAGGGTTTTCAAAAATGCGGGCGATGTCGATTGGAGGACTATGTCTGTTTTTGAGGATTTCGCGGGAGGACTTTGAGGCTTTTGGCATCAACGAGCGATTTGTTGATGTGAAGCAGCTAATTGAGAATGTGATATTTGAGCAGAAATTTACCGGGGCGGCCGCGGAACTGTTGAGTCCGGCACTGATTGTGCGGGATCTGGGGTTGTCTGACAGGAAAGAAATGACCGGCAGGGATGGTGGGGCGATTGAGACCAGTCAACAGGAATTTTCAGCTCACGATCTGGCTTTGAGATTGTTTGCATTGGTAGGTGAGGGACAAAAGCAAAAGGCACGGGCTGACGTTGCCGGTAATGAGGCTGGTTTGAGTGAAAAATTCGGACATTTGGGCGGCAAGGAATTTGCCCGCAGATACAGATCCCGGAATGAAGATAATGGCAACGAAGTGACTTATCAGGAAGTTTGCGCAGATGATGCCGGCGACCCTGGAAATGTGGCTGAATGAGTGCCTTTGAAAATCTGGTTCGTTCAATTGAAAAGATGGATGCGGGCCCGCGGGCAGATCTGGAACGTCAATTGGCCAGGCAGGAGAAACCGGCGTGGATACCGCAGCCGGGACCGCAAACGCAGGCCTATGTGTCTGAGGCCGACCTGTTGCTCTATGGTGGGGCGGCGGGTGGTGGCAAGACAGACCTGATTGTCGGACTCGGTCTGACCAGGCATAAAAGGGTTGGTATTTTTCGTCAGCAGACCGGTGAACTGACCGGGATTTTGGATCGCATGGATGATATCTGCCGGGCAGGCGGATTACCCTCGGTCAGTCACAAACCGCCATCCTGGAAAGGACCTAACGGACAAAAGTTCGAGTTTGGGCATCTGGAGAGGCCAAAATCAGAATTCTCCTGGCAGGGGCGGGATCACGACCTGAAGGCATTTGATGAAGCTGCGCAAATCTCGCCGAAGAAGATTATTTATGTTCTGGGCTGGAACCGCTCTACGGAGCCAGGGCAAAGAGTGCGTGGATTGCTGGCGTCCAATCCGCCCTTGGCGGGGCAGGGTGATTATCTGCTTGAATGGTTTGGGCCGTGGCTGGATCCCTCCCATGACTTGTATCCGGCAAAACCGGGCGAGTTATTGTGGGCATTGTTTCAAGAGGATGGCGATGAAGTACGAACAATCTGGTGCGATGGCCCTGCACCGGTTCAACTGGAAGGCTGGAAAAAGCCCAGAAGACCGAAATCAAGGACGTTTGTTCCAGCGAAAATGGAAGACAACAAATATCTTGATTGCGATTACGAAGCGCAGATTGAATCCATGCCGGAGCCGATGCGCTCCGCCTTGCGCGACGGTAATTTTATGGCGGCAAGACCTGACCATGCCTATCAGGTGATACCGTCCGCATGGGTACGCGCAGCAGTGGAGCGTTACGGCAATAACCGGGATCAACAAAAACCGATGTTGTTGTTATCCAGTGATATTGCCCGTGGGGGTAGCGATGCTTCAGTGGTCACCGCTTTGCATGTCAATCGTTTTGAAAAACCGGTTCGCAAACCCGGATCCGAAACGCCAACCGGCCAGGAAGTAGTCGACATGATCATCACCAGACGGCGCGATGATTGCGCGGTGGTGGTCGATATGGGCGGAGGTTGGGGAGGCTCGCCACGGGACAAGTTAACTCACGATCATGATATTAATGTGTTTGAATTTGTTCCCAGTGGTGAATCTACTGCCAGCGACAAACACAAGAATTTCGGTTTTATCAACCTGCGGGCAGAAGCCTGGTGGAAGTTTCGCGAGGCGATTGATCCCGATAGCGGTGAAGATATCGAATTACCTAACGACCCACGCCTGATCGCCCAGTTGATAGCGCCGCGCTATCAGTTCAGCGGCAAGAATATCCGGATTGAAAGCAAAGACAAAATTCGTGAACGGATCGGATCATCAACCGATGAGGCCGATACGATAATTATGGGCTGGCACTTCAAGGAACAGGCGGGACTGCGAATTCTGAAAAAAAGCCGGTCAGCCAAAAGTCAAAAAGACTGGCACAGGGAATACGATCCATTGGCGGAAATATAAAGGAGCCAAGTTTTGATTGTGAGAGGCAAGGATCTGATCGAAATTGTTGCGGGTAATCACCGTGATATCAGTTATGTTGTAGCAAATTTGCGCCAAATTGATCGTGAAGAAATTTTTTGCCAGATGGATATTGATGATGTCGATTTGCTGGCGGTGTTATCGCTTGAACTAAATTCCCGGGTTTGTCGATTGAAATGTCAGCCAGTGGCAGTGTTTTCGTTCTCGCTGGTTAATGTCTCGACAGTTGCGGTCAATCTCTTTGGAACAAATAGTATCACGCGGGCGATACCGGCGATAACCCGGTTTATCTTCACAGACATGATCCCTGATGCACTTCAACAAGGCATTCGACGCTTTGAAGCGCGAACTATCGAAACGCATTCGCAGGCGCACCGATGGCTGGAAGCCTGTGGCGCAATGCGTGAAGGTGCGTTGGAGCAAATGGGTAAAAACGGTGAGCGTTTTTTTATGTACGCTCTCACCAAACCAACATTGGACAATATGAAACCAAAAAGGTGGCAAACAAATGTGCTTCACTCAAGTAGCCCGTAAAGTCAGAAAAGTAGTGGATGATACTACCGGTCACACTGCCAGGAAAGAGGCTTCGGCGGCTGCGGCAAGGGCTGCGGCAAAGGCTGCTGAAACCGGTATTGTTGGAGATCGTGGCGATAGCGGGCAAATTTCCAGACGGGCAAAGGCAAAGTCTCGCCGTTCTCGTGGCTTCCGGAGGAATGTCTTTACTTCGCTTCTGGGCGATAGTTCCTTTGGCAAAAACATCAAATCTGCACTCAAGCTCGGGCACACATCATAATGGGACTTGTTGATAATCTCCTGACGCGAAAGGCGGCTGTTGAAGCTGAATGTGCTCCCTGGAGGGATCATGTTCGCGACCTGGCAAAATACGTCCTGCCGACGATGGCCCAGCGCGAGACCACTGATATTGTGCGTGCCATTGCCGGTGAACCCAATTCGGCATATGTCTCGCCGCAATTGTATGATCATACCGCAGTGATGGCTATTCAGAGGCTGGCGGCCGGTGAGATTTCACTCAATATGCCTTCTTCTTCGATCTGGCACGACCTGAAAAAATCCGACCCCTTTGCGCCGGATCCTAATCAGGAGGAAAAGGAATTCTTTGAGCGGTTGCGAAACTACCTGTTCAAGATGCGCTACAATCCGAAGACCGGGTTTGTAGTTGCTTCGAAAGCGGCAATCAAGTCGCGCTGTGCCTTTGGTACCGGGATTATCTACATATCTGAACAGATGGGCCAGGGGGCTGGTGTGCCTGTATCCTATCGGTACGTGCCATTACTGGAGAATAATTTGGGGGCAAATTTTGAAGGCGTTGTCGATACGAATTTCAGGGCTTTCACCCGCACTGCCTCCCAATGTGTGGAAAAGTGGGGCGATCAATGCTCTGCAAAAGTCAAAACTGATGCCAATGATCCCGACAAATCCAACCGGGTTGTACAACTGGTTCATGCTGTGCTGCCAAGGCGTGAATTCAGCGATGAATCGGAGATGGATTATTCTTCCTTTTACCTGGAAGTTGAGGAGCGTCACCTGATCCGCGAGAATGGATATTTTGAATTTCCCTATATTGTCCTGCATTGGGACCGGGAAACCCAGGGGCCCTATTCGGAGGGGCCGGTTTCAATGGCAATTTCGGAAATAAAATCACTGCAATTGATGAGCAAGGAGGAATACACCGCAGCCCAGCAATGGATCAATCCACCGACAGCACAAAAAGATGATGACCACAACCGCCCTGATCTGAGTCCGGGTGGCACCAATCCGGGAATGCTGAATGAACGCGGTGAACTGCTGGTCAAACCGATCATGTTGCAGGCAAATCCGGGATTTGCCCGGGATATCATTCAGGCAAAACAGCAAAACCTGAAAGAGGCACTTTACGTCAATTTATGGCAGATACTGATAGCAAGCCCTAATATGACTGCGACAGAAGCGATGATACGTGCCCAGGAAAAGGGTGATTTGCTTGGTCCTTCTGGCTTATCATTGCAAGTTGGTCTGGCTAACATGGTTGATCGTGAAATTGGTATTTTGGGTCGCAAGGGAGCGTTCGAATCCGGTTCCAGGCTTGAGGTGCCCGGTTCAATGAATAATCAACCGATTGGTGTCGGCTTTACCGGTCCCCTCGACCGGATGCGACGAATTCCTCAATTACAGGGAATTGAGCGCGCCATTGAAATGGCCGGCAGGCTGGCCGAGGTCGGAAACAACAGTGGTATTGAACGCCTGGATGGCGATCGTATCATGGAGCATACCCAGGATATTGGTGGGGCTCCAGCCGACATATTCAAATCCGAACTGCAGGTGACAATCGATCGCGAAGAACGCCGGCAAATGGATGAGCAACAGGAAACTTTGCAGGGTATCGAACAGGGTGGAGCGGTAGCGCAAGCTGTTGGCCGTGGCGTGATGGCACTGCAGGATGCGGGTGCTGTGCCTGATGCCGAGATGATGCACAAGTTGTCCGATACACAGGACAATGCGGGTTGAAACCAGCCTTCTAGTCTTCGAGTTATGGTTATCACATGAAAACACTAAGCGATTTATTTGCGCCCGGTAAAAGGCGTGGGCCGCAGGCTTTGGAACGTCTGCAGGGTGCATATGAGCGGCTGTTTTTCAGCTGCGGTGCCAGTATCGAGGACCAGCAGATCGTGTTGGCGGATCTGGCAGCATATAGCGGACATTTTTTTGTTGATGGAGCAAATTCCAGCGATGAGGAAATACGGGAAGCCAACGGCAAGCGGCTGATAATGGGCCGTATCATTCGCCTGGGGCTTGGAAAAGAAGGGGATTTGTCAGCGCTTTATAAAGCAGCGGTGAAAGAAACCCAAACCAACCAGAAGGAAAAACAATTATGAGCGATCAAAACAGGTCTGGGCATCCAGGTAGCCTTGGCGATCAAGGCGGTGGCACAGATAATGGATCGTCTGATGCAATCGCCAGTCCATTTGAAGGTCTTGAAAGAGGCAGCCTTGACTGGGTTGAAGCAAATGGAGCGAAAACCGTTGCGGATGTCGTTACCATGGCAAGAAATTCGGAAAAGCTTATCGGCGGTATCCACATACCCGGTAAAGATGCAACGCCGGAAGATATTTCATCGTTCTTTGACAAAACCATGAAGTCATTTATGCCTGAAGACGCATCGGGTTATGATTTCGCCATGCCTGAAAACATGCCGGAATACATGCCATACGATGTGGATATGGTTGAACATTTCAAAGTGGGAATGCACTCGCGAGGCGTTCCGCCACAATTGGCAAATCAGGTGCACGACTGGTATGTCAACGATGTTCTGGTACCGGGGTTTGACCATGAGTTGGAAGCCCGCCAGACGGCAGCTGACAATTCCACCGCTTTGCTGACAAAGCAATGGGGTGAACCTGACAGTCCAGAATTCGGGACACAGATGGAATATACCATGAAGGCCGTTAACGGTCTTGGTGCGGGCTATAAACAGGCATTGATCAACGCTGGCGCAATTGATGAAGAGAACAACATTTTGCTCGCTGATTTGATTATGCCTTTAGCGAAAATCGGCAAGTTGCATTTTTCTGAAGATGACATGGTAACAGGGGACAATTCCGCTCCCAATCCGTTTGCAGATGATAGTCAGAACTGGTCGAAGGCCAACGAGATTATCAGCAAGGATCCAGCCAAAGCAAAAAGCCTTATTTTGTCAGCGGGCAAGAACCCAGCTGACTACAGGCTTTGATTTTAGTAAAAGGAAAATAAAATGGCTGTTGCCAAAATCACTGACATTATCACGCCGGAAATTTATCTGGGCTACCGCGCAGAACAGTTTCCTGAACTGAATGCATTTTTCAAATCGGGGATTTATACTGCTCCGCCGCCCGAAGTAGTATCACAACTGAATGCCGGGGGAGACACAATCAAAGCACCTTACTGGGATTACATTCCGCGCGGTGCACCACAAATTCCATCGGACAATGACGCTACCGATATTTCTCCCAAAAAGGTGTCCGCAGACAAAATGAGTATGCGCAAACATTACTGGGTTGAAGCGTGGTCCTCGATGGATTTGACCGGTATTATGGCAACCGGCAACCGTAAAGATCCGGAAGGTCATTTGCTGAAGTCTCTGGCCAATTACTGGATTGGTTCGGAACAAACCATGCTTATTGCTTCCTGTATTGGATTATTTGCAGACAATGCGGCCAATGATTCATCTGATATGACCTATTCGGTTTATTCGGATATTTCCTCGCCGGTGGCGGCCAACAAGTTTTCGCGTTCGGCGTTTGACCGGGCATGTAATACACTTGGTGACCGAATGGGTGATGTTGTAGCGATATCGATGCATTCATCAGTCTATCTGTCATTGCATGACAATGATGATATCGAGTTTGTCCATGATTCCAGACTGGAAAAGGATATCCCCTATTACAAGGGTCGCCTGGTGATTGTTGATGACCAGATGCCGGTAACTACAGGTGCCAATTCAGACAAATACACTTCCTATCTGTTTGGTCGCGGTGCTTTTGCCTATGCCAAGGCGTCTCTGGATGCTGACTATATCATTGAATCCGAGCGCGAGCCGTTGACTGGTAATGGTGGTGGTCAGACCACTACCGTTGTCCGTGAGCAATGCCTGCTGCATCCGATGGGAGCAGACTGGCTTGAGGGCTCCGTTGCAGGTGTTTCACCGACTGAAGCCGAACTCAAACTGGCTGCAAATTGGGACCGCAAATATGTTCGCAAGAACATCAAGATCGCCTCCCTGGAAACCAATGCAGCCTGATTGGGTGGATTGGTCCGACTTTCTGGAGCTACTTGACTAATACAACAGCCGGGCGGGGTAACCAGCCCGGTATTTCATATTCACCAGCAGTGATTGTTTAAGGAAAACTGATGTCACGAAAAACAGAAATCAAACGTGAAAAGGATGTGGTTCGCCGCAACCATCTTCAACGGCAGTTGGATGGTCCTGATGCCATCGCTCATATGACCAATAAGATTGATGAGAAGAGGGAGACACGTCTTCGCATGATTGACGAGGTCGCCAAGCTTGGTCGCAAGAATCGGGTCAAAGCTGAGAAAGTCAGTAAAAGGAATCGGTTGAAAGCAAATACTGAAGCTTCATCTGAAGTCAAATTAACAAAAGCGGAGGATTAAAACATGCACTCCTACAACGCAACATTTTCGGGAGCGGGGCAATCTTTCAGTGCCAATGGAGACAGCTGCGATATCATTTTGTCCGGCACATTTGTTGGCACAGTTGCGCTTCAAGCACAAGATGCTTCGGGTAACTGGGTGACCGTTAATTCCTGGACTGCGCCAGCAATATCACTGAATAACGAAGCAGCTTTTGCCCGCAACTGGCGACTGGATTGTACAACCTATACATCCGGTACGATAAATTATGAAATCAGCGCAGGGCGCGCAAGAGATTTGAAGGGGTGAGATGACTTCTTCGATAGCTGCAGTCGATATCTGCAATATGGCGCTCGATATGTTGAGCGAGGCTCCAATTACCTCTCTGGAAGATGATGATCCGGTGGCTCGCCGTTTCAAGCGTAACTTTGATCAGTGGCGCGATCTTTTCTTAGCTGTACATCCCTGGAACTTCGCAACCAAACGTGTGGCACTAACCCAATCTTCCGAAGTGCCGGTTCATGGATGGACCTATCGATATCTGGTGCCGGGTGAGTGTCTGCGATTTTTGCCGCTGAGAAAACTTGGCAATTTTGGCGGCGATATTGTTCCCCATGAGATTGAGGGTTCCTACATCTTAACCAATGAACCTGCTCCTCTACGGGTGCGCTACATATGGCGCAATGAAATTTTTGGTTCATGGTCTCCGGAGGCAATCAGTGCTTTTGCGGCTTTTCTGGCAGCAAAGGTGGCAATGGCGGTGACGGGAAAAAATTCGTTCCGCGAAAGCAGTCTGAATGAGGCTGAAAACCTGCTGGCAACCGCCAAACGCCTGGATGGATTGCAAAGCCAGGTAGAAAAACCCTCTTATCAGGATGTAATTTCGGTACGATGACAGTCTATCCAATCAAGGCCACATTCTCGCGCGGTGAATTATCTCCCAGGCTGCATGGCCGGGTTGATATTGACCACTATAAAATGGGATTGGAAACCTGCACAAACTTCTATGTGTTGCGTCAAGGCGGGCTTCGTCGGCGTCCCGGGACTGTATTTGTTGCGGAAATCAAGGATTCGACCAAAAAGGCACGATTGATACCGTTTGAGTTCAATGAGACGCAAGCCTATGCAGTTGAACTGGGGGATTCGTATTGCCGTTTCTATGCTCTTGACGGACAAGTTGAATCTGGCGGCTCGCCTTATGAAATAACCCATTCCTATCTGGAAGCGGATTTGTTTGATATCCACTACGAGCAATCAGCAGATGTGCTTTATCTGGCGCACGGGAATTATTTTCCACAAACGCTTACCCGTTCAACTGAAACAAGTTGGGCAATGGCAGATTTTGAAGCTGAAGATGGGCCGTATCTGGAGGAAAATACAACCTCGACAACGCTCACGCCTTCTGCAACGGGGGCTGTTCATCCGCTTATGACAAGCAATGTTTTACCCTCGCCATATGTCACTTCTATACCGTCTGGTAGTCCAACGGCATATTCTGTCGTAGCTGCTTCTCGTAATATCTCAACAAATTACAGTGGACCTATCAATCGATGGTGGCAATTAAACCTTGCGTCAAGCCGTGTATGCGATGGTTATTGGCTTAGGTCTTCTTACCTTAGACCAGGTCAAATGTATAAAGATTGGGTGCTTCAAGGGTGGGATGGGTCGTCATGGATAACGCTTGACGCTGTAAATGATGAGATAGGATGGAACAGATCAGAATTGCGGTTTTACACATTCGAAAACAGTGTAGCTTATTCAAAATATCGCTTTTATATATACACCACAGTAGATAACAACAACGCGACTGCCGATGGCCATGGGCTACACTGGAAAATGTCAGATCAAAGCGGCATTACGCTTACAGCTTCATCAATCACAGGCATTAATGATGACACTGGATTCCAAGCAACTGATGTTAATCGTTGTATCCGGCTGTATGGACAAGATGGACATTGGCGCTGGGCAAAAATAACCGGTGTAACATCGACAACCGTAGTCACAGTGCAGATTGGTGACCATTCGTTGCCAAGTACTTCCACTATTATTCGCTGGAAAATGTCTGCCTGGAATGACTACGACGGATACCCGCAAACGGTAGGGTTTTTTAATGAACGCCTTGCCTGGGCAGGGTCCGCATCTTATCCGCGGACAGTCTGGTTTTCTGAATCCGCCAATTACAACGGATACAGGGTATCTTCACCAGTTGTTGATTCTGATGGTGTTTCGCTCACCATGACCGGAGGGCAAATTAACAAAATCCAGTGGATCAAGGATATTTATGATCTGGCTGCCGGTACTACACAGACGGTCAGGACAATCGGGGCGGCAACGTCTTCCAGCCCTTTTTCAGCTGGAAATGTTGAACAAAAACAGCAAACGACAGAAGGTGCAAGCCATATCCAGCCAATAACTGTGGGGGAGACTACGATCTACGCAGATTATTACAAAAAACGTCTGCGTGAATTTACCTACTCTTTTGAACTGAATGGCTATCAGGCTCCGGAATTATCCGTTTTGTCTGATCATATTTACACAAGCGGGATTTCCTCGCTTTCATATCAGGCCATTCCAGATAACCTGATCTGGATAGGGCTTGCCAGCGGTCGTATGGGTTGCACGACATTTGAAAAAAATCAGTCAATTGTCGGCATGACGCAAATGTTCATTGCCGGTGGCTCTGCGGATACGGATGGGGAGGCGATAGTTGAAAGTCATTGTACTGTACCGACTGAAAGTGGCGACAGATTATGGATGATTGTCAAACGGACAATTAATGGCGTCACAAAAAGATATGTTGAATACTTGGCCGAACCCTTTGAAGAAGATGACGTGGAAGACGGGGTATTCTTTGATTCATCGGTAACCGTTACGGGTTCGGATTTCACAACAGTATCAGGATTAACGCATCTGGAAGGCGAGACAATCGGTGTGCTGGCCGATGGTGTTGATATTGGTGATGCCACTGTTGCAAGCGCACAGATTACGCTGCCTGGCGGCGTGAGTGCGGATAAGGCAACTGTGGGCCTCAGGTATCAAAGCTATGGAAAAACTTTGCGTATGGCTGAAGCTGGCAATCGTGACGGTACTGCAATGGGCCGAAGGAAGGCAATCAATGAAATTTATCTTGATGCCTATGAGACCGGCGCGTTGCACGTTGGCACATCGACCAGGCAATTTGAAATGTTCCCGCGCAAAATGAGCGAGGCTTTCGGAGAGCCAAAACAGCTGCATACTGGTTTTGAAAAAGCCAAAACCGAAGGCCAGTGGTCAGGCGATGGTCAGATCGTATTTCACACTAATCGCGGATATCCGGCAACTATCAGGGCATTGGTCGCTGGCATCGATGGGGAACCGTAATGGAGAAGCAGTATGTGCATTGATCCTGTGGCGACGATGATGATGATTGGTACCGGAATAAAAATGTTTGGCGCGATCAAGGCCGGCGCTGATGAGGGCAGGGGGTATGATGATCAAGCGAGGCGGAATGAGCGCCTGATTGATCTGGAGCATCGCAGACAGGCACTGGAAGTCGCCCGCAAGCGCGATAATGCCGAGCGGGTGATCGGTCGGCAAATTACCTCTTTTGGTGACAATGGCATACAGATTGACGGATCTGCTCTCGATTATATCGAAGATGCCGCCACCCAGGCTGACCGGGAAATCCATGCAATCAGGGCTGATTCAGGGACCAGGCGTGATGATCTGGCATATGAGGCGTCGCAGTTTCGCCGCGCTGGCAAAAACGCCAGAAAGCGCGGGAAAACCGTAGCATTTGCCAAACTGCTTTCCGGCGGCACCAAACTGGCAGGCAGCTTCGCAGTGCCTGCAGGCGGCGGGTTGCAGGGAAAGAGTGGTAATTTGTGGTTTGGAAATCGCAGCACGACATTTTGATGTGATGCGGGATGACGCTGTATGTCAATGCGCACCAATTATTATTCGATATCAAACCCGTTGGAACAGACGGGTTTTATTGTGGAGAAAACGTCATGACAATAACAACAATCACCAACAGGGTGAATACAAATGGTGATGGTGCAACAACGGCATTCTCATTTCCGTATTTTGTTGAAGATGCCGGTGATCTGGAAGTATGGCTGCGTTCTTCTGTCGGTGCTGAAACCCTGCAAACCATCACGACGCATTACTCGTTGTCCGGACTTGGTTCGGCGTCTATCACTGTAATAATGCTAACCGCGCCGGCCAGCGGCGAACGGTTGACGGTGATCCGCAGGGAGCCGCATACCAATGAAATCAGTGTCGATGATGTGAATTCATTTCGCTCACAGGCTTTTGAAGATCAGTTTGACCGGATTGCGCGCGGTGCCCAGCGTCTGGAAGATGAAGTAGGGCGCTCAATCCGGCTGAAAGATACAGACCTGGAGGATTCGACCGGGGTGTATGATGCCCAATCACGTCAGATTATTAATGTGGCTGATGGCGTTGACGATAATGACGCGGTGAATAAATCGCAGCTTGATGCGGTTTCACCTGGCGGCGGTGGTGGTCTTGATAATGTTGTTGAAGATACAACACCGCAACTAGGTGGCGATCTGGATGCAAACGGCTTTGATATTTTAATTGATACGGATTTCAATTTATTGTTTTTTGGTTCAAATCCTCGAATTAAATTTGATGCATCTGCTTATACTAGCTATCACCGGATCAATGCCGAATTGGCCCATATCATTGATGGGTCAACAGTATGGCAAGTTAACGCGTCTGGCGTGAAGCTTGGCGGGGCGGCTGCCAGGGTAAAAAAGTTTTCGATTGATGGCAACTTCACTGACAATAGCGATACTGCCGTACCAACTGAAAAGGCCGTCAAAACCTATGTTGATGCTTCCAACACCTCCCAGGTAACACATGAGGGCGGCTATAACGCCACAACGAACACGCCTGATCTGGACACTTCGCCATCTGCTTTAATCAAGAAAGGCTGGATGTATACGGTCACGGCTGTCGGTACTTTTTTCACGGCTGGCGTTGAAGTTGGTGATGTTCTGATAGCCAATCAGGATGCACCTACGGCTGAAAGCCATTGGACAATTGTCAATAAAAATCTTGATGCGGCCTCAATCAAGGTTGCATACGAAAGCAATGCCGATACCAATGAATTTTCGGATGCCGAGCAGACCAAATTAGGCAATATCTCTGCTTTTGGTGAAACTTTAATTGATGATGCGGCGGCCAGTAATGCAAGAACAACTCTTGGACTTGGTTCGTCGGCTATTCTTGCTGAAACCACTTCTGCAGAATACCTGGCCAATACAGCCGACAAGGTTCTTTCAACCGATCAGGTGTGGACAGCGGCAACGGAATTAACGCTGAGCGATGCGGCAACCATCACGGTGAATATGTCACTATTTATAAACGCCAAGGTAACCCTTGCCGGTAACAGGACACTGGGCAGTCCGACTGGTGAAAAGGTCGGCCAGACCGGCTTTATCCGGGTTATTCAGGATGCAACCGGTTCGCGCACATTGTCATTCGGCACCGATTATGAATTTGCAGGCGGTACAGCGCCAACACTTACCACAACAGCAAATGCAGAAGACCTGCTGTTTTACTGTGTGCTTGCCTCAAATCGTGTCTTTATTTCAAACGCACTGGATATAAGCTGATGCTGATACATTCAAGTAATCAAGAATTCTGGCGTGGTGAGCGTATTAACGGGGTAGCTCATCCACTCAATATTGAAAAACTCTGGAGCGTTGCAGAACTCGCGGCAATCGGGCTTGAAAAATTTGTGGCCCCGCCCGCACCGCCTGTTGATCCGCTAACCCGACCTCTCAATTCAATGCAGTTTGAAGCCATGCTGCGTTCGACCGGTCATTATGATGCGGTGAAAACTGTAGTAAATGGGCTGCCGGAAAACCAGAAACATATCGTTTTGGCAAAACTGAACCGGCAAAATTCTTACAACAGGGTCGATGCACTTGTCGTGCAACTGGGTGCGGCTCTTGGATTAACTTCCGATGATGTAGACGCATTGTGGCTGCAAGCCTGGGAGATCAAATAATGTTGCCTGGCATTGCTGGAAATGCGGGATTTGTTGGTGAAAATGGTGGTGGTGCTGGTGGCATTACGTTTGTTGGCTCTACTTCGTATG
>JAAEMP010000185.1 GCA_024225445.1 Hyphomicrobiales bacterium
AGGCTGGTTGCATCGACAAATCTGGCATTCGGTAATTTATTGCGTAGTATTTCCATGCTGGCGGCAGAAAAATAGTAATTATCCATCTCCACGCCAATCCTGCCGGTGTAGACTCCAAGATCCTCCAATAGTGAAACCAGATGCTGGTAAGGGTGTTTTGGCGGGTTCATGATATAATCATCACAATAGGTATGAACCCTGTCAGCCGGAATCCTTGTCGTGAGGCGAACGCCTGCGGCATCCATTGGGCGGCCCCACCAGATAATATCGTCATCCATGAAAACGATCACCGCCTGGGGCACATAAAATGACCATCCATCATAACCGGTCAGCCAATGCATGTTGGATGGATCACAACTTACTAATACATCAACCCCGCCAGCTGCCATCGCCTGGCGTGTTTTCGTCAGCCTTTCATCATATTCCTGTACCGAGAAGTTCATTTCTTTCGCTCTTGCTTGTCTTCCATATCTCTCAGATTGCCGATCCAGGCGGGCAACATGGCCATCAGTCCAAATCCGGATAGGGAGTGGCAAATAATTGGCAATGATCCAGTGTTGGTCCAGCCAGCCCCAGCAATCCCAGGCATTGCCAGACCGCTGCCTGGTTACTTGTCACCACCGGCTTGTCAATTAGTTTTTCAATATCACCTGCAACTTCCACTGATCGTAACGCGGTGCAGGAAATAAACAGACAATCAGCATCCTTGTGATTTGACTTGACCGCAGCTTCAATCAGGCATTCACGATCCAGTCTGGCCATATCCCGGTCATCTTCCATCCCCAGACAGGAGTGATTCACCACATTCAATCCAAAATTCTCGAAATAAGGCTCCATCGGTTTGCTGGTCTGAACCAGATATGGTGTTAATAGCGCGATATTTTTCACATGCAGCGCTTCAAACGCCTTTAGCGCCGATATTGGCGGCGTGATGATGGTCGCGGCCGGTTTTGCCTTCCTGATAGCGCTAACAATTGCCGCATCCCCGATCACCACCGAAGCAGAGGTGCAACCGTAATAAATGACGTCAAAATCCGAACCCGGCAACAACATTTCCGCTGCCGCTGAAATATGTGGTAACATCGCTTGCAAATTTTTCGGTGTGGTCGGATTAGCGAATGGAACCCGGTTGGTGTAAATTGCGATGCCCTCGCGCGCCACCAGTCTGGAAAATTCCAGTTCAGCCGTATGGTCGGTTGCCAGCATCAGCAAGCCTACCCGTTTTGCGACAATGTGCTGGCGCATTGTTAGAGGCAGTTCGAGCAGCTGCACCATGTTTCAAAATCCTTGCTGTAAAAATTTTTCAGACCATTGAATTCAAAAAATAGTCCATAATACTAATTTAACATCCCCCAAACTATTCTATCGTGTCAATGTCAAAATCAAACAACATTTCCGGCTTTGGCAATACCCATACCATCAGTGACTAGTCAATTTCCTGCAACCCTAAAGCGTGTCGCGTCCAATAGGGTACATTTGACTGAACAGCCCCAATATGTCGACCGGCACCATTTCCATGGCCAGGATAGATTGCAGGTCGGTTGGTATACTATGTTACCAATTGTAAGACTGCACGGGCAATTTGTGCGATTCCCTGATCAAGAGTGTCATCGGCAGTGGCGATTGAAATACGGATATGCGGATCGAGTTCAAAAGCGGTTCCCGGCACAACTGCCACTGAATATTCCGTCAGCAGAAAGTCGGCAAAATCACTGGAACTGCCGATCAATGCTCCGTCAGGCCTGCGCTTTCCAATAATTCCCGCACAAGAAGGATAAAGATAAAACGCTCCATCTGGAACGGTGCAACTCAGACCTGGTAATTGATTTAGAGCGGCAACACTGCGGTCTCGTCTTGCCTGATAGGCTTGAACAAATTCGTATACACAATCACGTGGCCCATCCAGAGCCGCAATTGCTGCCACCTGGGAAACCGAGCACGGGCAGCCGGCAGCCTGGGACATAACCTTTCCTACACTATCTATCAGCTCCCTGGGCCCTCCGGCATAACCAATGCGCCAACCGGTCATTGCGAAAGCCTTGGAAACCCCGTTAACAACAATCGTCCGGTCAGCCAGATCCGGCGCAATTTCCAGAATTGTCTGAAATGCCCGTCCGTCATAAATGATGTGTTCATAAAGATCATCGGTGATGATCCACAGGTCCGGATGTTTACGGATAACTTGCGCAATCGCCAACAGGGCTTGTGAAGAATATACCGCACCGGTCGGATTGGAAGGAGCACATAACAGAAGCGCCCGGGATCGATCTGTCAAAGCTGCGGACAAATTCTCCGGGCTCATGATAAACCCGGCTTCCTGCAAAGTGTTGACAAAAACCGGTTTTGCGCCAGCAAGCTCAATCATTCCCACATGCGATGGCCAGCAGGGCCGTGCCAGTACAATCTCATCGCCATCGCCAGCGATCATACGAATAATATCAGCCAGCAACGGCTTGGCACCTGATGCGACGATAATTTGCTCGAGTTCAAATCCGAGATTGTTTTCACGTTCAAATTTTCTTTGCACCGCCTTTCGAACGTCAATCGTTCCCTCAGTCGGGGAATATTTTGTTTCACCCCGGTTGATCGCCTCAATCGCCGCCTGTTTGATATGTTCGGGCGTATCAAAATCCGGCTCACCGGTCGAAAAATCAAACAGTGTACGCCCCTCCGCCAGCATTATGGAGACGGTTGATGACATTTTTGAAATTGGTGAGGGAACAAATCGCTTCAGTATCGGCGCTAGGGGTGGCATGAATCTTGAGCCCTTTTTTACTTCAGTCCGGAAATGCTGGTATCGGGGCCAAAACTGTCATGCCCCACATGAATTTCAATCACAGTCGCTTCCCTGGCTTTCAGGGCAGCTTCAAAAACAGGCCTGAATTGGTTTGTATTTTCCACCACTTCACCGTTGATGCCAAATGACCTGGCATAGGCCGCAAAATCCGGATTCTTCAGATCTGTACCACTGATCCGGTCAGGGTGGCGTATTTCCTGATGCATACGGATAGTCCCGTAACTGCCATTATTGATCACCAGAATTACCGGGTTGACGCCATATTGAGCGGCCGTGGCAATCTCCTGACCGTTCATCAAAAACTCACCGTCACCGGCAAAACTCACTACTACCCGATCAGGGAAAGCCAGTTTGGCAGCAACGGCGGAAGGAATACTGTAACCCATCGCTCCGGAAACCGGTGCAAGGGTAGTTCGGGCACTTTGATAGGTAAACATCTTGTTTGGCCAATCGGCATAATTGCCCGCTCCATTGGTGATAATGGCATCGGCAGGCAGGCAGGCGCGCAGATATTCCATAATTTTACCCATGTCGACCGGCCCCACCTGAGGTCCAAGGACCAGAGAAGAATTGTGTTCGCTGGACAAGGTGGCGGTCACTTGCGCCCAGATCGGGTCAGTGATCGTGACATGTTCATTTATTGCTTCCGCAAAACAGTTTGGATCACAGCATATTGCAAGATCGGGCATCAAAACCCGCCCAAGCTCTTCCGCTGCAGATAATATGTGAACCAGCTTCTGTCGGGGCTTTGGCGCATTGACAAGGGTATATTTTCGAACTGTTGCATCTGCAAGGCGCGAGCCAATTGCAATAATCAGATCAGAAGAAACAACATAATCCAGCAAATGGGGAAAACTGCCAAAACCCAGATTCCCGACATAGCACTTGTGCGTGTTATCAAAAGTATCCTGACGGCGAAAACCGGCAGCAACCGGAATATGATTGCGTTCGGCAAAATCCTGGATGGCCTTTCTGCCCTTGTCATCCCAGTTTGATCCACCAAGCACCAGCAGAGGCCGTTTTGCATTACCCAGAAGTTTTTCAACTTGTTCAATATCCTTTTCCCCCGGCAGGGATTTCACCACAATTGCCGGCGGAAGGTCTTCAACCTCGGCATGATCGAGCAGCATATCTTCCGGCAACGCCAGCGCCACCGGTCCCGGCCTGCCATTCTGGGCAATTGCAAAAGCCCGGTTGACAAATTCGGGAATACGCTCTGCACTGTCAATTTGTGCCACCCATTTGGTAACCGGTCCGAGCATCTGCTTGTAATCGATTTCCTGAAACGCTTCGCGCTCCCTCTGGTGGCGGGGAATTTGACCAATCAGCAACACCATCGGCGTAGAGCCCTGGAAAGCGGTGTGCAGCCCAATGCTCGCGTTGGCGACCCCGGGTCCACGGGTTACAAAACAGACCCCGGGCTTGCCGGTAGCATTGGCCCACGCATCAGCCATATATCCAGCACCACCTTCCTGCCGGCAAGTGATGAAACGAATCTTGTTCCGGCGTTGATAGATGGCATCAAGGGCTTCCAGATAGCTCTCACCGGGCACCCCGAAAATCGTCTTGGTGCCATTATTTATCAGGGCGTCAATCAGAATTTGACCGCCGGTCCTCTTGTCCATGTCTGCCCCTGCTTCTATTGCAAGAATTCAGTTTCGGCTGTAGTAAAAAATCTCTGCGAAGCCGACTTTAGATGCAATCCCAGGTTTTGCAATTGGCAAAACGCGACACATTTTGATAATATCAACACGACATACAGGCCCATCCAGGAGTACATTGGACAATTATTTCCCAATAATGAAAATAGTGTCTGCAGCGCAAAGATGTATATCTGGAGTGTGAAAAGCCCAGGTAGAGCTACATTTATAAACCGGATTGAAACTCTATGTTTTTATGACCCTGGCTGCACCAATCAGCACTATTTAACCACCAGTACAGGACATTTGGACATGGTTTCAACGCGACTGGAAACTCCGCCGCGCAACATCCCCTCCAGGTCACCCATACCTCGTGATCCAATGACAATCATATCCGCTTTATAGGATTTTGCGCGTTCAACAATTGACCGGGCAATCGGTCCCTCCTCGGTTTCCATTTCCACATCCTTGACACCGGCTTTGCGGGCTGCATCCAATGCTCCCGACAACAGATATTGCGCACCTTTTCTGAGCAGTTCCGGATCAAAAGTCTGCATATGTTCGGCTTTGGCAAATTTCCGCAGACTCTCGGGCAAAGAATAAGGTTTCACCACATGATACAATAGTAATTGTGCACCAACACCTTTGGCAATTTCCGCCCCCAAAGCCACACTTGCCAGTGAATGTTTGGACCCGTCGACAGCAATTAGAATTTTCTTGATCATTGGGGCAAATCCTCGACTTGCGTGTTAAAACTGTTCAATTTCTGTCCTGGTTTTCACCAAAACAACTAAACCGCCTTCTTTTCATCAGGCGCGGCCTTCTCGAAGCCGTGCAATATCTGTTGCGGAGCGGCCTCTGCCTCCTGGATATCCTCCATTGAACGGTGACATGAGATAAAATGATCTTTATGAGGCTCCATTGTCGCTGGCACCTCTACATCACAAACACCATCAATTACAATTGGACAGCGGTTATAAAACGGACATCCTTGATCAGTAATCTCAACGCCCCGGGCAATCCCGACAGCCATTTCGCGCTTCTGCATTGTATCTTCAAGCCAGCCAACCCGCAATTCGGGCACTGATGATATCAACAGGCGTGTATAGGGGTGATAGGGTGGCGCAAGAACTTCATCAACCGGCCCCTGTTCAACAACCCTTCCGGCATAAAGCACAACAATTTCATCAGCAAATGATCCAACGGTCGACAGATCATGGGAAATAAAGACAAAGGATACACCGGTCTGGTCGCGCAGTTTCTGCAACAACTTGATGACGTTGGAACTGACAATACTATCGAGAGCAGATGTAACCTCGTCACACAACATGATCTCCGGCCTGGCGGCCAGTGCCCGTGCCAGATTTACCCGCTGTTTTTGTCCGCCTGAAAGTTCGGAAGGGTAACGGCTTTCAAATTCAACTGGCAATTCGACCATCCGCAGCAGACTGGCAACTTCTTCCCGTCGCTGTTTGCCTTTCAAACCACGATAAAACTCGATTGGCCGACCCAGTATATCACCAATCAACTGACGTGGATTGAGCGCCGTATCAGCCATCTGATAAACAAATTGTACTTTTTGCAACTCGTCTTTTGAGCGGTGTTTAAGATCCGCTTCCAGTTTCTTGCCATCAAGTATCACCTCGCCTTTGGCTGCCGGTAGCAATCCTGCCATCACTCTTGCCAGCGTCGATTTTCCACAACCCGATTCGCCAATCACACCAACAACATGGGAATTTCTAATTTTCACATCAATATCACGCAACACTGTAATTGCCGGTTTGCCATTGACAATGCCGCCATAGCCGGCGGTGATGTTCTTGACCTCGATATTTGGCACATCACGATCATGTTTATCGTCCACCATGTCACCCATTCCCGCCGTTGGCGTCGGCTTTACTGCCGCCATCAAACGTTTCGTATAGGCATGGCTCGGGTTGTTAATTATCTGTTCAGTTGGACCTTGTTCCTGAATTTCACCCGAATAAAGCACAACAATATGATCCGCCACCTGTGCCACCACTGCCAGATCATGGGTAACGTAAATAGCTGCGGAACCTTCTTCCTGAATAACTTTCTTGAATGCTTTCAGCACTTCAATCTGCGTCGTCACATCAAGCGCTGTAGTGGGTTCGTCAAGCACCAGAAGATCCGGACCTGATACCAGTGCCATGGCGGCCATCAGGCGCTGCAACTGCCCACCGGAAACCTGGTGCGGATAACGCCGTCCAAGACGGTCAGGGTCAGGTAACTCAAGCGCATGATAAAGTGCTACCGCCCTTTTGTCCGCCTCTTCTTGTGTCAATGTACCGTGTAGAACAGCAGCTTCGGTTACCTGTTCACCAATGGTAATTGCGGGATTGAATGTTGCCGCTGCACTTTGTGCCAGATAGGCCACATTATTACCACGCAATCCACGTTGGTCCTGCGGGTCCATGCCAAGCACATCCTTGCCATGCAAGCGCACCTCACCACCGGGAAACTCCAGCCCGGGCCGGCAATAGGCCATGGTAGCCATGGAAATTGTCGATTTGCCAGAGCCCGATTCACCGATCAATGCAACAACCTGACCGGCTTTGACATTGAAACTCACGCCCTTGACGATGGGTATGGGTGTTCCGTCTTCCTTGCGTGCCTGAATCTGCAGGTTGTCTATTTCAAACAGTTCGCTCATCAGTTCTTTTCCCCGGATGGTTTTCGTTAAATCATTTTCTTGGCAAGATCACCGCCGGATTTGGCAGAAATATCATCGACGATCAGATTGATCGCGATGGTAAATGAAGCAATCGCCAGTGCTGGCCAGATTGGCGCCCATGCACCAAATCCTTCAGCAAACTGCATGGCCTCAAGATTTCCACGCACCATTGATCCCCAGTCGGCATTGGGCGGCTGAATACCAAGTCCCAGAAAACTCAGAGAGGAAATAAACAGCACGACAAACACCAGTCGCAAACCAAAATCTGTTGCCAGCGGCATCGCCGCATTAGGCAAAACCTCCCGGAAAATGATCCACCATATGGTTTCCCCGCGCGCCTGGGCTGATTCAACATAGTCCATCACCATGATTTCCTGGCCATAAGCGCGTGCTATCCGGTAAACACTGGACGCATAGATCACGGCCGCTGTAAATATCAGAATCGGAATCGACGACCCCAACGCCACCACAATCAGCAGACCCAGCATTATCGTCGGCAGGGATAGGATCGCGTCATTGATACGGCTGAGGATCATGTCGGTCCAGCCTTTTTTGACAGCTGCCGCAATACCGGCAGTTACCCCCAGCATATAGGCCAGCAATGTGGCAATAAACGAAATGCCCACTGTCATGCGTGCGCCCCACATGATACGCGAAAGGATATCGCGTTCATTCTTGTCCGAGCCAAGCCAGTGGGTACCCCCACCATCAATCTCTGCACCGGGCGGCAGGTAGCTGTCCATATCGAGAATCTCAGCCTGGTCATAGGGCGCCACCCATGGTCCTATCACTGCCATTATCACCCAGAAAGCTACCACAACAACGCCGAGTTTACCGGTCCATGTCAGTTTCAGGGTTTTCTTTGGCGGCGCATCAGGCAATTCATCATAGATGGTTTTTTCCTGATCGTTGTCTGTCATTTCGCTTTGCGTTGTATCGGTCATAAATTTAACATCCTGTATTTGGATTATTTGGGATTTCGCAGCCTTGGGTTGGCCAAAATCGCAGCCACATCCGCCAAAATAATCAATACTACGTAAGTGCCGCAAAAGATCATCGCACAGGCCTGCACAAGCGGCAGGTCGCGGGTCTGCACCCCATCAATCATCAACTTGGCCAGTCCCGGATATGAAAAGATTGTTTCAACAATCACAACGCCGGATACCAGATAGGCCAGATTGAGAGCAATAACATTAACGATTGGACCGATAGTGTTAAAAAACGCGTGGCGCAAAATGATGCGCTTGCGGCGCACACCTTTGAGGATGGCCATCTCGATATAAGGCGAATTCATCACATTGAGAATTCCGGCACGTGTCATACGGATCATCTGTGCCGCGACAACAATTACCAGAACAATCAGCGGCATCGCAATGCCGCGCGCCATTTCCCAAAATGTATTTTCTGGTGCCACATTGGCGATCGCAGGCAACCAGCCCAGATTAACAGCGAGAAACAAAACTGCAAATGTCGCAATGAAAAAGTCAGGAACCGAAATTAGGGCAAGAGTGCCAAACGTCAAAGCGCGATCAATCCATGTTCCCGGATACATGGCCGCCAAAAGGCCCAACGCCACTGACAACGGTACCGAAATTACAGCAACCAGCGCCGCAAGGAACATCGTATTGCCGAGGCGCCCGGCAATTAGACTGGAAATAGTGGCTCCGCCTGCCTTTGATGTACCAAGATTACCCGTCAGCATATCGCCCAACCAGCCAAAATACTGAAATAACAATGGCTGATCCAGACCACGCTCAGCACGGTAGGCGGCCAGCGACTCCGGAGTTGCAGACTGGCCAAGTACAATTTGCGCCACGTCACCGGGAAGCGCATTGGTCATGAGAAAAACCAGTACCGACACCACCCACAGTGTTACGATACCAATCAGAATACGTTGAAATACCATGCGCTGCATGTATTTGGCCCTCCTTCACAACGTTTTGAAATACAGTATCAAAAGAACATCATCACAAGCGCGCAATAATCTGATCAGTATCTAATCAGTGCGCTTAAAATTCATTCCGGTACGACATGCAATCAAATCAGATTTTCATTCATTCCTGCTCTTAGTAGCGGGATTTTGGTATTTTTACTGGCCTGAAATTCAGGCCAGTAAAAAGTTCATCAGCTGTCAATTATGCATCAGTGCGCCAGCAGAATTCAGGCCACTCATAACCACCAAGAGAACCAAGCGGCATACGACTAATGCCCTCAACCTTGTCAGACTTGCCATCGACATAGTTGCGGTGTGCCGGAATAATCATACCGCTGCCGGGGAATTCATCGGTCCCTTCGGATATCATTTTCTGCATTTCACAATACATCTCGGCACGCTTCGCCGCGTCTGTAACGCCGCGAACTTCAACAAGCATTTTACCAAAACGCTCATTCTTCCACAACGTGTCATTCCATGGCGCATCTGGAGCGAAAGCCAGATTCAGCATGACATTTGCAGAAGGACGCATGTTCCAGCTAACCACGTTTAATGGTGTTTTCATCCAAACAGCACCCCAATAACCATCATTGGGAACTTTCTTGATCTGCAAATCAAGACCGATCTTCTTGGCTTCGCGTTGTGCCAGCAGACATGTGTCTGTTATCCCCGGCGCGACCTCTGCAACATTGAGTTCGGCAACTGTAACGCCTGATTTTTTCAGATGAAACTTGGCCTTGTCGAGGTCATGTTCCTTGACAACCATATCAGCACAGTGGTCAGCGCCATAGGCAACATTGATCGGGTTGTCGTTGCCGACCGTGCCCTGGCCCTTGAGCACTGACTTGATAATTTTCTTGCGCCGCTGGATGTATTGAAGCGCCTTGACAAAATCCGGGTTATTACCAGGTGCTGTGTGGGTCATGGCGCAAATGCCGAAATAGGCACCAGAAGCAACAGACCAGACACCAACACCACTGGTTCCTTCAACCTTCTTGATCGCCTTGGGGTCAAGTGCCTGCATCAAATCAATATCACCGGACAATAATGCGCTGGTGCGGGCAACCTTGTCAGTAATAGCGGTAATTTCGATCTCATCGACGTTCGCACCTTCACGCCAATAATGTTTGTTCCGCACACCGATTGAACGCACACCAGGACTAAATTCCTTCAAGGTAAACGGACCAGTACCGTTTGCTGTCTGGAATTCCGTGGTGCCGTCCTTGATGATCTTGAACTGCGGCGTTCCAAGTATCACCGGCAGGTCCGCATTTGGCCCCTGCATGATCGCTTTTACCGTATGGCTGTCGACTTTTTTCCACTCCTTGACATCAGCCACCAAAGTTTTTGCGGTTGATGTTGATTTTTCACCATAGTGCCTGCTCATCGAATAGATTACATCATCTGCGGTAAGCGGGCTGCCATCATGGAATTTCACATCCTTGCGAATTTTGAAGGTCCATTCCGAATTATCTGCATTGGCGGAAAATTCTTCAGCCAGTTCCGGCCGTGTCGAAAGGTCATCATTGATCTGGCACAAACTGTTATAGAAGGAGCGACCGCGCGTGTAGTCAATGGTTGATGTGTTGAGACCCGGATCCAGCGTATCTGACGGTCCGTGAAGGTCACTGGCAAATTTGATTCTGCCACCTTTTTTCGGTGTTGCTGCCAGGGCTTCACCAGCTGAAGTCACAATCGAACCGGCTGCAGCAATTGATGCGCCCGCGGCAATCAGCCAGGACATTACTTCGCGCCGGTTGGCTCCGCGTCGTAAACCCGTCTCGATTGTCTCTCTGTCTGTTGCGGACAGATTGGCCACGGTTGGCAATTTGTTCTTTATTTCTGTCATAATACTCTCTCCCTTAGTGTCATATTGGGTTGAGTTTCGCGTTGTTGCATTAAAAAAGGAACTGTAATAAAACTGATATCAGATATAACCTGAGATCATAAAATGCTTCGACGCCGTATTCCTTCCGCAAATTCACTTTTTACATTTGAAGCAGTAGCGCGTCTCGCCAGCTTTTCTGACGCAGCAAATGAGCTGAATGTAACCCAACCGGCCATTAGCCGCTCCATCAATGGGTTGGAGACCCATCTGGGATACCCGCTGTTTGAACGTCACGGCCGCTGGATCAAACTGACCCAGAATGGTGACAAATTGTTTCGAGCCACTTCGACCGCATTCAACACCATCAGCAGTTCAATGATGGAAATCGAACGGCGCAAGGACAACCTTGAATCAGTAACCATTTCAATGTCACCATCCGCCGTCAATTATTGGTTTATACCGCGAATGCGGCAATTCAAGCAAAAATTTCCGGCAATCAGCCTGAATTTTCACGATTACGGCAAGGCGGATGACGGATTGCCCAGCAATGTTGACCTGGGTATCAGGTTATCCAATCCCCTGGAACCGGACATGCACCGCTGGCCATTTGCTGATGAGGAAATTATAGCACTTTGCTCGCCTGAGTACATTTCAACCCACGGACCGCTTGACCAATTGAATAGCAAATTCGATCACAATCGCCAAAATACACACACTTTTGTCGAATGGGTCGACCAGCGATTCGGGCTGGATGAGTTTCTCAAGGCTACCGGATTAAAAATACCTGAAAATGCGTCATTCACCAAATTCTCTGACTATTCCAGCATCCTGCAAGCCGCAATACAGGGTCAGGGAATTGCTCTTGCCTGGATTACCGAAGCCTCAAAACAGCTTCTGGACGGCAAGCTGGTACCCGCCTGTGCGCAAGTGGTAAAAACCGGAAGACGCTACCATGTCCTGGCCTCAAACCTTACCCCGATGCGTCCGGCAGTTGAAGATGTCCGTGACTGGCTGATCAACCAGATGCGAAGTGACCGCAAAAAACTGCAAAATCTGTTCAAGGCTGAAAGAGCGCTGGATAATGCTGAAAGTGTCCGGTAATTACTGATCGCCGTCAGCCAGGCACAGTTGACCTTCTGTCACTTTTGTAGCGACGCCACCTACCTGCAGCCTGGCAATGTTTCCGTTTTCAATGGAAGCTATCGAATATATCCTGCTCGGCCGGCCGATCTCGATTCCCTGCTCTGCCGTTAGTTCGATTATTCCACTGCCTTCGTCACTCACCAGTTGATGTCTGATCAGATAACTGGTGAGTGCCCCGTTTGTCGTACCTGCCGCTGCAGATTCCGGCACTCCCACAGCAGGACAAAAATCCCGAACATGAATTGAGTTGCCTGCATTCTCGACTTCCAGGCAGAATACCGCAATTGTCTCGATACCATGCGACTTGCAAAATTTGATCATGCCCTCATAATCTGATTTGATTCGCTTCATCGAAACCAAACCCTTAACGGGAACTATCAGGTGGGCAAAGCTTCCTGTAACAATTTCAACTGGCAAATCCTCGACAAGATCATCTTCCGCGATATCAAGCAATCTCGCCAGATCGGCAATGTCCAGTTTGCCACTATGATGGTCTGGCGGGACAATATCCAGCATAACCAGTGCTTTCTGGTTTTCCAGTCGGCAGATTTCAACGATTGCCGTGGAATCCGAAAGAGCAAGTTCAACCTGAATTTTACCATTGTCATCCCAGCATAAAATCCCTTTCTCAATCATCAATGTCATCAGACAAACCGTTCCGTGACCGCACATGGGATATTCACGCTTGGTCGAATAAAACCGGGCGGAAATCGTGCTTGAATTGGCCGAACTGACAAAACAGGTTGCCGGCCAGCCGAATTCGCTGGCAATTTTCAATCTTGTTTCGCTGTCGAAACCCGCGGCATCGCAAACAATACCTGCCTGACTGCCGCCAAAGGCCTTGTCAGAAAATGCATCATATAAAGCAAATGGAAAAGTGCTCATAATCACTCCACGGCCCGTATTAAACAGTACAACTCATCTGAACAATAAAACGGGATAATCAGTCAATATTCAAGTTCTCATATAGGTTGGGTTCTCGCCAAAATGCATCTTGTAGGCCCGTGAAAAAGCCGAAGATGAGCCAAATCCGGTCCTGACAGCAATTTGCTGAATGGATAATCTGGTATCGGTGATCATCCGCCTCGATGCTTGCAGACGCAAATGACGATAGAATTTTCCCGGAGTTGTGTGAAGCGTTCTGCCAAACAACATTTCAAGCCCTCGCACCGACATTTTCACGCTCCGGGCAATCTGTTCAATTGATGCCGGTTCGTCCAGACGGGATTCCATTATCTTGATTGCCGCGGCAACAACGGGCTCACTGAAATCCAGCCTGCCGAGGGGAACAGAACTTTGCGCGTCACCGGGAGTATGAAATTCATCATAAATAAAAACACTGGAAACCTGCATGGCGAAAAGCTCACCCTTGCGGGAGCGAATCAGATGCAACATCAAATCGAATGTTGGCGAGGCGCCACCTGTAGTAAAAAAACGCCCGTCAATGACATAACGATCACGAACCACCTCGATTTTCAAAAATTTCTCCGCGAAATCCTCCAGATCTTCCCAATGGGTTGTCGCACTGAAGCCATTGAGAAGTCCGGCTCGCGCCATCAGCCAGCTGCCCGCCTCAACACCGCCCACCGCCTTATATGAAGAAGCGGATTTCTGAATTCTGCCAACCGCATCCTTTTGCGCATGTATTTCACTGTCAAATCCGGCAATGATGATCAAAACATCATCAGCCTCAGTCTCACCAAATCTGGCGTCAGCGGCAATCGGCAAGCCGCAGGTCAATCTCACCGGTTCTCCATCCAGGGTTAAAATCCTCCACTCAAACACCGGTTCACCGGCAACTCGATTGGCTGCCCGCATCGGATCCAGTGTGCAGGCCACAGACATCATCGAACATTCCGGCAGGATCAAAAGAGACACGCAGAGTTTGGAATTTGATGTTGAAAATACGTTCATTGCGTATTTCATCAATATTCTTGCGCAAAATGTCAATCATTAACATTTGCTTCCAGCTTACTATCTGGTGCAATTAGGAGATTGGGATATGGCACTTTCATCAAACCGGGATGTTTTTATCACCTGCGCGCTCACTGGTTCCGGCGACACAACCGGGCGATCTGACAAGGTACCTGTTACGCCTGAACAAATTGCAGATGCGGCAATTGAAGCGGCAAAAGCAGGCGCGGCGATTGCTCATATACATGTACGCGACCCGCAATCGGGTTCCCCTTCACGCAATCCGGACCTTTACCGGCAGGTAGTAGAGTTAATTCGCCGGTCAGGCGTCGATGTTGTATTGAACCTGACCGCCGGAATGGGCGGCGATTTGACCATTGGATCAGTAGAACAACCGCTGCCGTTTGATGCACAGGGAACCGACCTGGCAGGAGCCACAGAAAGACTGGTTCATATTGCTGAATTGTTACCGGAAATCTGCACGCTTGATTGTGGAACGATGAATTTTGGTGAAGGCGATTATGTCATGACCAATACGCCTTCCATGCTTTGTGAAATGGCCCGGCAAATCCAGCAACTGGGCGTGCGCCCGGAAATCGAGGTATTCGATACCGGCCATCTGGTACTGGCAAAATGGCTGAAAGATCAGGGGCTGATTGATGATCCTGTTGTCGTGCAGCTCTGCATGGGCATCGCCTGGGGCGCACCGGATGATATTTCTACATTTAATTCCCTGGTTCAAAACCTGCCGGAAGAATGGATATTTTCCGCCTTTTCCATTGGTCGAAACCAGATGCCCTATGTCGCACTTGCAGCGGCGGCAGGCGGCAATATTCGGGTCGGACTTGAAGACAATATCTGGCTGGAAAAGGGCATACTGGCCAGCAACGGTGATCTGGTGGAAAAAGCTGCAGCCATCGCCACGTTGATGGGCTATAATTTGCTGACCCCTAACCAGGTGAGAAGCAAGCTGAACCTGCAAAAACGCTGGGGTTGATGATGGCCGCTATCGACAAGGCCGCCGTCATTGGCGGTGGAGTAATTGGCGGAGGATGGATTGCCCGCTTTCTTGAAAATGGCATCGATGTAACCGTCTTTGATCCGGCACCCGATGCAAGGGAAAAAATTGAGGCCGTACTGTCCAATGCTGCAATTGCTGCAAAAAACCTCACTGATGCGAACCGGCCAAAACCGGGAAATCTGCGACATTGTGATTCGCTGGCACAGGCAGTATCCGGCACTTCACTGATTGTCGAAGCTGTGCCTGAACGCCTCGATATAAAAAAAACGGTTTATCACCAAATTGAAAAAGCTGCATCTTCTGATGCCCTTATTGCCTCATCCACATCAGGACTGATACCAACCGATTTGCAACAGGACCTGATCCATCCCGAACGCCTGCTCGTTGCCCATCCTTTTAATCCGGTCTATCTGCTACCGCTGGTCGAGTTGGTTGGTGGCAAACTGACCGCGCCTGAAACAATTGAACGCGCCAGACTATTTTATACTGATATTGGCATGCGACCACTGCATGTACGAAAGGAAATTGACGCATTCATTGCGGACCGGTTTCTGGAAGCCGTGTGGCGCGAAGCGCTTTGGCTGATCAAAGACGGCATTGCAACAACCGAAGAAATAGATGATGCAATAATTTACGGATTTGGTCTTCGTTGGGCGCAGATGGGATTGTTTGACACCTACCGGGTTGCCGGCGGAGAACAGGGCATGGGCCACTTCATCAACCAGTTTGGTCCTTGTCTGAGCCTACCCTGGACAAAACTGATGGATGTACCCGAACTGAGCGAGGAATTGTCCCAGACCATTGCCGACCAGTCGGATGCACAATCGGGCCAATATTCCATTCGCGAACTGGAACGCATCCGTGACAGGAACCTTGTCTCCATTCTTAAAGCGCTAAAAACCAACAACTGGGGTGCCGGGAAAACGCTGGCTGAACATGAAGAAAGACTGAACGCAAGATATCCGGGGGCCTAGACCCTTTCATGGTTACATTGAACCGTTTGATGGAGCCAGATCAGTCCAGTATGCAAGGCGCGGTGCGCAGCGCAATCTGGTTGATTGGGCAAGTGTCGCAACGCAGCAGATGGGCTGATCTGGGCCACCTTACAGGCCGGTTTCTGGCGCTCGCTGGACTGCGTTATGTTTCGCTTGTGGTCAACCAGACCACGACGCAAAACCTTCATTGCCAGCAAACGCCAAAAATCGGTCAAGCGGTTCAATGTGACCATGAAAGGGTCTAAGATGGAATTTGGCTTAACCAGCGAACAGCAGATGATCGTCGACACTGTGCGCAGTTTCGTCGAAAAGGAAATTTATCCGCACGAGGATGAAGTTGAAAAATCCGGTACCGTACCAAAGGAAGTGGCGCAGGAAATTACCCGTAAGTGCCAGCAATCCGGATTTTTTGCCGCCAACATGCCAACCGAAATAGGTGGCGGGGGTCTAAACAATCTGGAATTTACCCTGCTTGAGAGGGAACTCGGTCGCGCCAGCATGGCGTTAGGTGTATTTTTTGGCCGACCCTCCGGCATCCTGATGGCCTGTGAGGGCGAACAACGCCAAAAATATCTGCTTCCAGCCGTAAATGGTGAAAAATTTGATTGCCTTGCCATGACTGAACCTGATGCGGGTTCTGACATACGAGGCATGAAATGTTCCGCACGTCCTGATGGCGATGACTGGATCATCAACGGCTCAAAACACTTCATCTCCCATGCTAACATTGCGGACTTTGCCATTGTGTTTGTTGCAACGGGTGAGGAACAATCAGCCAAAGGAACAAAAAAGAAAATTACCTGCTTTCTGGTAGACCGCGGTACCAAAGGCTTCGAAATCTCACCCGGTTACAATTCACTCAGCCACAAGGGTTATCAAAACTGCATCCTGTCTTTTGATAATTGCCGCGTTCCTTCCGCACAAATACTGGGGGAACTGCACAGGGGTTTCGATATCGCCAACGAGTGGTTGTATGGCACCCGGTTAACCGTCGCGGCGAACTGTGTTGGGCGGGCCAGAAGAGTGTTTGACCTGGCATTGGACTACGCTTCCCAACGCCAGCAATTCGGCCAGAAGATTGGCCGGTTTCAGGGCATTTCATTCAAGCTTGCCGACATGATCACCCAAATAGATGCCAGTGACTGGCTGACCCTGTCAGCCGCCTGGCGCCTGGATCAGGATCTTGACGCCAACAGGCAGATTGCCAGTGCAAAACTTCACGCCAGTGAAATGCTGAGCATGGTTACCGATCAGGCAATCCAGATTTTTGGCGGCATGGGTTTAATGGATGACCTGCCGCTCGAGCGATTCTGGCGCGATGCAAGGGTGGAGAGGATATGGGATGGCACATCCGAAATCCAGCGTCATATCATTTCACGAGATCTTTTAAGGCCGCTTGGATGCTAGCCGGAAAATTCGATCACAAACTGACACTTGATCGCCTGTTGCGACCAAAATCAATTGCTGTCATTGGTGGCAGGGAGGCATCAGCAGTAATCGAGCAGTGCCGGACAATTCAATATGACGGGGAAATCTGGCCGGTTCATCCGGCAAAATCCACCATACACGGATTGACCGCCTACCGATCTGTTGATGATCTTCCAGGCCCGCCCGATGCGGCTTTCGTAGCGGTTAACCGGCAACGCACAATTGAAATAGTCAAGGCATTACGCAATTGCGGTAGCGGCGGTGCCATATGCTATGCTTCCGGATTTACAGAAACAGATACCGAAGGTGACAGACTTCAACAGGCCCTGATGAATGCAGCAGGCGATATGCCGGTTATCGGTCCCAATTGTTATGGATTGTTAAATTATGCCGATGGCATCACTCTGTGGCCCGACCAGCATGGTGGCAAACGGCTGGAAAAGGATCAAACCGGCATTGCCATAATCACACAATCTTCAAATATTGCCATAAGTATTACAATGCAGCAACGAGGATTGCCGATAGCCTACATTATCACGGTTGGCAATCAGGCACAGCTCGGCCTTTCACAAATTGCCCTGCAGGTTCTTGATGACCCGCGGGTAACCGCCCTTGGAATACATATAGAAGGGTTTGATTCAATTTCCGGCATGGAGAAACTGGCCGCACGGGCCCGGCAATTAAAAAAGCCGGTCATAGCCATGAAAATTGGCCGAAGTGCACAGGCACGCGATGCAGCTTTTACCCATACCGCATCACTGACCGGTTCAGATGCAGCAGCGGATGCGTTCCTCAAACGAATCTCGATTGCCCGGGTAAATTCCATTCCGGCTTTTCTTGAAACCCTGAAACTTGTCCATGTTCACGGAGCGCTCTCCGGCTGCAATATCTCGTCAATGAGCTGTTCGGGTGGAGAAGCCTGTTTGATGGCAGATGCTGTGCATGGACGGAAAATCAGTTTTCCGGACCTTACCCCTGACCAGAAAAAACCCGTTGAAGATGCGCTTGGATCGATGGTGAGCGTTGCCAATCCCCTCGATTATCACACCTATATCTGGGGAGATGGTCAAGGCATGCAGGCGGCATTCACCGCCATGATGCGCGCCGGTTTTGACCTCAACTGCCTTGTTCTGGATTATCCGCGCACCGATCGATGCAATGGCGATAATTGGGATATTGCCATTGATGCGCTATACGGTGCCAAACACAGTACAGGCACCAAAGCCGCGATTATCTCCTCAATGCAGGAAAACCTGAATGAAAGACTGGCTGAAAAACTGATCGCACTGGGTATCGCGCCAATGCTGGGAATTAGTGAAACGCTTGATGCAATTGAGGCCGCTGCAGCAATCGGTGAAGGCTGGAACCAGCCGGAATCTTTGCCGGTAGTGCCGCCTACTGTGAT
>JAAEMP010000186.1 GCA_024225445.1 Hyphomicrobiales bacterium
TCTCGAATTCCGTCTCAAAACCGTCAAACATTAGCTGATTGGGGGAACGATTGTTGCGCATGGTGCAAGCTTTCTATCCGGTTGGTGGCCAATAGCTTGCATTATATCAGAGACAATCATCAAAGTATTAGCGTTTCTGAGGAAGCTCTGGTCACCACACAAACTAACCCGGCACTCTTACCAGATCTTCTGTACCTAAATCCCACAGAAAAGTTTCCGACCTTGGCTTTTGTCTCTACACGCTACAAGTCGAGAATTAAAATTGAATCTGATTTTTGAACATTTGAGCAAAAACGGAGTACCTGGCTAAATTATTGTTGCGAAACATCAAACTGACCACAAGAGACACGCCACCATGGAAAGCAATAACGTTAGCGGGTTTACTTCTTAAAAGGTAGTTTTCGAATAGTGGCGGGTTTGCTGCGATCTGGAACGCCTGAGGTTGATATCGTTTTTTTAGTTTCTTATTCGACAATGCACTGTCAATTACGGCAGAAGTGAGAGTGCACGCGATAAAGAGAAATATACCCTGTTCGAATGAGATGCGATGCCAAGTGCTTCTTGATGCCGGTAAACATAGCCAATATTAGCATTCAATTTTTTCGTTAATCTGTAAGAATATGTCGGCGCTATGGATAGGCTATCATTTGTTGTTCCCAATATGGATTCGGTAGAAATTGCACCCACCGAAAGACCCATTTTGGAACGGTGATTTATTTGATGTGTAACACTAAAACCGAGGCGGTTTTTGCGTGAGAGACGACCCAAAGTGTTGGGAGTGACATCATTGGATGCAGTCAACGACAGATTTGTTGTTTTCATGCGATAATTCAATCCGATATCAAAAAAACTGCCCGTCGCACTACCAGAAATAGCTGAGCTTGTAGTCGTGGCATCCATACTGCCTTCTACTATAATGGCACCAACCTTTATATCAGCTGATAGCCTCGGCAAAAGTTCAGTCGATATTTTGCCAACTAACCGGTACATGTTTCGCTTCGTATCCAAAGCATCATCAGCATCGTGGAAGCCCGCCGCAATGGATAAAGTTCCCGTCGTGCGTTTAGTTAACTTGTGAACGAAACTGGCCTTCAAATCAATATCAAAAAAGGGTGTTAAAGTTGCACTTGTCCTCTCAAAATCAACTTGACTCACGGACCCCGAAAAATTGATCTGTGATCTGTTATTGACTTCATGGTTGACTTTGGCACTGAGCATGGAATTGAAACGATTTGTATCAAAAGGAATGACAATGCCTGTATCGTCAAGTACACTTGAGGCAGCATCCTGTGAACGAAATGATGCGGAATAATCAAATGTTGTTGTTTTTCGTTTTACAGAAAAATCAGCCTTGTGGAAATGATTGAAGGTGTTGTGTTGGGGTCTGGCACCCGGTCCAAAATATTTTTTCAGATCAAAATTTGAATTAAATTTGGCGGTTCGACGGTGGCCTTTCCACGCGAGAATTGTATTAAGGTTTGTGATAGAACCAACAGCGTGCTCCGCCCCAGAGGGCTTGCTATCGATATTGTCATTGAATTCGAACCGTTCGGTAATGCTTACATCAAGCAACCACCCGGATCCATGGGCTTGCGTGACCACTACCCCCGAACTCATTGTGGCGACAATACCTACGATGGGCAGTTGAACCAAAGTAAAGCCGCATGCGCGCTTTACAGTTGGCTTCATTCAAACAATCGCCTTTCGGGAACCACAATGACATCGCCATCTTTCAGATAAATATTGTCTTCAAGATAATAACCTCGTTCCACCGCTTTGTAATCAAAGTTGTATAGTTCATATTCGCCATCGATCATTCTTCGAATTTGGATCCGTTTTTTTGCAGCAAATGGCCCCAACCCGCCAGACCATGCCAATGCCTGAAGAACCGTAGTCGGTTTTTTCATTTCAAACGGGCCAGGTTTATTTACTTCGCCGGTCACGTAGACGACGTCCGGAAGAACTTCATCTTCTATCTCGTCTTTATAGGCCAAGGTTAAACTGACAGTAACATCCAGAGTTTCCGCGTAGAACTTTTGCAAACGACTTTTCAATTTTGCTTCCAGGGCCACCAAAGAAGAGCCTGCAGCCTTCATATGGCCAGCCAACGGAAAGGAAATTCGTCCATCAGGCTGCACGACGACGACCCGATGAAGCTTGTCATCTTGCCACACTGAAACATCCAGCCTGTCCCCAGGCCGCAATTTATAGGATTGCGCCGCCACATTTTCTTGAACCAACAACAAACACAATACCACTATCGAAAATAACACACGCATCACATCATACCCCGACTGGCAACAATTCTCTAATACAGCACTCTTTTAACTTATTATCCACCTTTACTGCAAGCCATTCATTAGGTTCATAAACAAATTGCGTATTGTTTAACAGATATGGTTACTCAAGGCATGTCAGAACGGCTTGGACCTTTACCTCGGTACCGAAATCGCAAAATTTCTCACTGGACATTATGTGCATACACCCTCCCGCCTTCACATTGTGTAATACCGTCCAAATAGGCGGGAACACCACAGAAAAACCAGGCACAACTGCCGTCAGCACAGTGTAATTTGGTGCATTCCACCAAGCCAAATTCGTATAACATGTTGAAGTATTGCGTTATTTTGGACCTTGCACATACCCATCAGGATTCTTGGATTGCCAATTCCATGCATCACGACACATATTTGCCAGATTGAATTTTGCACGCCAGTCAAGCAGATTATGGGCTTTGGCTGGATTGGCGTAAAAAGCTGCTATGTCACCAGGACGGCGTTGGTTGATTTCATAAGGAATTGTTTGACCTGATGCAGCTTCAAATGCCTGAATGACCTCCAAAACGGTAGCTCCCTCACCCGTTCCGATATTGAAGGTTTCAACACCGGCAGAACCTGCAACATAGTCAATGGAGTTAAGGTGGGCACGGGCGAGATCGACTACGTGGATATAATCTCTCAGGCCGGTTCCATCACGTGTGTCATAGTCATTTCCAAACACCTGAAGTTTGGAGAGCTTGCCCACGGCCACCTGAGAGATGTAGGGCATGAGATTGTTGGGAATATCGTTCGGATCTTCACCTATAATCCCTGATGAGTGTGCACCAACTGGATTAAAGTAACGCAGAATTACTGCAGAAGCAGTTGGCGTCGCTGCGCTCCAGTCCCTGATCATTTCTTCAATAAAGTATTTCGTGCGGCCGTAAGGGCTGGTTGGTATACATGGATGTGCTTCATCATAGGGAAGGTATTTGGGTACACCGTAAACTGTCGCAGATGAAGAAAAGACAATTTGGCGGCATTGCACCGCATCCATTGCCTGGAGAAGTGTTGCCGTGCCAAGCATATTATTTTCGTAATATCTTATCGGAAAGGTTGTTGATTCTCCAACCGCCTTTAGCCCGGCGAAATGTATAACAGCTTCTGGTCTGAAACCTTCAAAAATTTTTGCAAGAGTATCCCTGTCGCGTACATCACCCTCAACTAATTCAAATGCGGAATTACTCAGCATTGCGACACGTTCGAATACCATTGGAGAGCTATTTGAATAATTGTCAAGAACACAAATCTCGTGTTGCTCACCCAAAAGTTGAAGAAGTGTCTGGCTGCCAATAAAGCCAGCACCCCCGGTAATCAATACTCGCATTGAACAGGTTCCCAAAAGTCGCTGCATAATCGAATGATTTCAGTCACTATTCAGCATCACCTCTTTATAAACTGACACAAATGGTTTTACTATGATTTTAATGCAAATTTTGTTAAAATGGTAAGCTGGAACCACCCAATAATTCCAATTGATTTTGGGCACCATAGTCATATTAAGTCAGGATCTTGAATGAGAAAATTTTCCACAATAATAGCATATTTCACGTTTTTGCTCCTTTTACCAGTAACATTATATGCCCAATCCACCCTTCAATTTGATGAAAAAACCGGCCTTTTCAAAGTACGCTATCATACTTTGGATGTGGTGGATGCTGGCTTCGTGTTTTGGCACGACAAATGGCAATGGTCAGGTGTCGGAGTGAGAGGAAAAATTATTGACGGCCCCCCGTATACAATTGCAGGAAAAAGTAAGAAAACCGGTTTTTCCTTACATGGAAAAGTAACTTCGGAAGCGCCGAATGAATTGACCTGGCATATCAATACCAAAATACCGGAGAAGTGGCGCGAAAGCCAATTGGGTGGAATTAGTTTCAAAATCAATACAGATGAGTTCATACAAGGTAAATTTGTTCCCACGGCCCAGTTGCTGCCTGATAACAAAGGCTGGATTCTCCAGCTGCATTCCGATCAGCCACCATTATCTGTAAGGTTCGAGCCACCAATTGCAAAAATCAATTTTGAACGAGGTCGCAAGAACCAAATTCGAGCCTATTTTATTCAAAAAGACATTTCACAAAATGAACATCATTTGAAGATGACGGTTAGCTTGCCAGAGGGTGGAAAAGTGATTCCAACGACCGCGGAACGCCTGGCCAAACCATCGCCAACGAAATGGTACCGAAACGTACTTTCTTTCAAACACTCTCCAGTTGATCTGGGTTTTCTAAATTTCAATGAAAAACCTGCCGGAAAGCATGGTTTCATACGAGCTGATGGCGAAAATCTTACCTTCGAGGATGGGGTCAAAGCCAGGTTTTGGGGGGTAAATTTCTCCGGCAGCAGTTTGTTTAAAACCACAGAGTCCAATATGCGTGTTCATGCAAAACGCTTGTCACGGCTGGGTATCAATCTGGTCAGGTTTCATCATCATGACTCAAGATGGGTTAAACCCAACATTTTTGGCGATCGTGCCGATAACACACTGTCTTTGGATGCAAAATCACTAAAAAAACTGGATCTGTGGATAAAGATATTGCGTGAAGAAGGCATATATATATGGCTTGATCTGCAAGTGGGACGCAGGTTTGGGCCAAAGGATGACATTCAATATCTCTCTGAAATTGCGAAGGGGAAAAAAACCGGGCTGGCTAAAGGCTTCAACTACGTCAATCAAAGCATACAGGACAAGATGAAGCAATTCTCAGAATCTTACCTGAGCCATGTAAATCCCTATACTTCGCTGGCCTATAAAGACGACCCCGCCATCATAAGCGTGCTGATTTCCAATGAAAATGATATAACACACCATTTTGGCAACGCTATGTTGCCGAACAAAAAGGTCCCGGAACATAACAAAATCTATATGTCTCTTGCACAAGAGTTTGCATTGAAAACTGGAGTAAATCCCAAAAAAGTGTGGCGTTCGTGGGAACATGGACCCTCAAAACTGTTCCTGAATGATCTGGAACACCAGTTCAATAAAAAAATGATCAAGCATCTTAAAGACTTGGGCGTTAAGGTACCAATTGTTCCGACCAGTACATGGGGAGGGAGTGCTCTTTCATCTTTGCCGGCTTTGACAGACGGTGATATTATTGATGTGCATTCATATGGAAAGCCTGACCTTTTAACACTTAACCCTCGCTACTCGGCTAACATGGTCCACTGGCTTGCCGCAGGAAGCGTTGTCGGGAAACCTGTATCAGTTACCGAATGGAATGTGTCGCCATTCCCAGCGTTTGATCGCGGCAGCTTGCCGACCTATGTAGCATCAATTGCCAGTCTGCAGGATTTTGATGCAATGATGCAATATGCCTATGGGCAAGCATCATTGAACAATGCCGGTAGTCCAAGAAACTGGCATTCATTCAATGATCCAGCTGCACTGGCAATGATGCCGGCGGCCGCGTTGCTCTACCGGCAGGGCCACGTGGAACAGGCAAAGAAGGAATATCATCTGTCCTTTTCACCAGATGTTTTGATGGGCCAAAAGATTGCACCTTCTACCTCAAGAGCAATCAGAACTCTGGCAGAACAGAGTAAACTGCGCATCGCCCTGCCCGCCATCAAGGAGTTGCCGTGGCTGAAGTCAAATTTGGCATCAAAAAACGCTATTGTGATCAATGATCCCAATCAGGATTTTATTCCCAAAAATCAAAATTTTGTCTGTTCAGACACACAGCAAATTTGTCGGTATTGGGAGCGGGGCGTGATTACCATCAA
>JAAEMP010000187.1 GCA_024225445.1 Hyphomicrobiales bacterium
ATCACCCACTGGCAAACAACAAGGGTGAAATCAGCAAGGACCGCATTGCCGATGAAACCTTTCTCATCCGCGAAAAAGGCTCCGGTACCCGAACCTCACTGGAAATTTATCTGGGAGAAATCCCCGGGCGACTTGATGCGCTTGGCATTGAAATGGATTCAATTGAAACGATAAAGCAATCGGTGATGGCCGGTATGGGTATCGGCGTTATTTCAGCGCATACGATTGCCCAGGAAGTGGAAACCGGCAGAATGGTGATCCTCAATGTTGAAGGCATGCCGATCAAAAGGCAGTGGTTTTCAGTGACAAGGTCTGGCATGGCCATCTCCCCGGCAATGGCATCATTCCAGCAATTCCTGCAATCAAACGCCACCCGCTATTTCCCGCATTTTCCCGGGCGGTGAATACGGGTATTCGAAGCGGTCGTTTGTTGCGTTCTGGCTGGTGTATTTGGCAATGCAATACCGTATTTCCGGTATAACCCCGGCAACCCAGGGCCTTCGAGTTATTCGAAAACCAACCGGGAAATATCGGCGAAAAGCAAACTGCCAGATCATACACCACTACGGGATTGGCGTTTTTGGGCTACGCCAGATGACATCAAGCAATTGAATGAAATTTGCTGTCCGGATCTGGCATGAACTTTTAACAACATGCCTGGCGAAGTTTTTAAACATAACAGTATTTAAATGTTACCTGCAGCGCCAGGCAGGCAGGAACTGATATTCATAATTTTGCTGACAACCTACTGCAATTTATCAATACGTGCTTCAATACGATCTTTTCGGTTCTCCAGTCGCTGAAGTTTCTTGGCCTTGTGTACAGCACGCCTTGCCTGGCGATTGGCATGTATTTGTGCCCGCTTCGCCTTTCGAGCCTGATGATGGGCTTTAGCGCCCTTGGCATTTACCTGTATCGCACCCTTGTGATTAACATCCTTGAATTGATCCCAGTTGTAAACCGGTAGCGCTGAAGCTGATGAAAAACCAAGCGATGCAAATATTACAGCTATGACAATTTTTTTCATGGGACCCCCTGTTAAAAAACATAGTATCATCGAGGATGGTTTAATAAACCCGACTCGAAAAAGCTTTAACTTGATTCAAATTGTCAACAGTTGCAATTACGGCGGCAATTACGGTAATGGTATGGACGCCCCGCACGGCTTCTAAATGAGCCATAATGGAAGCGTTAACAACGATTCTATTAACAGGAGGCGTCCATGACTAATACCATTACCACTATAGGGTTAGACCTTGCAAAGACTGTTTTCC
>JAAEMP010000188.1 GCA_024225445.1 Hyphomicrobiales bacterium
AAGGGCATTATGAAAAAGAAGACGATCTCAATACTGGTGTTTGCGCTGTTGATCTTCATTCTACTCAGAATGATTGGTTGTTCCTGGGTGCGACCGCATTATCAGTGGAACTACAAATTATCGATAGAAGTTGAAACCACCTCAGGGCCGCTTTCAGCCCATAGTGTGATTGGTGTAAAAGCCAATCCTGCCAATTTCATGCGTCGCCAGTTTGACGGATATGAATTTGATATCACCGGGGAAGCGGTGGTGCTGGAAATTCCGGTTAATGGTGTGAAGCAATATCTGTTTTTGTTGCTGAAATCACTGAAACGTCATTCAAAAGCGGCGACGATTGCAGCGATTGCCTATGCGGATGAACTGGGGGAAATGGATGCGCGGTCTGTCCATATCAATCCGGTGGCCAATTATGACTGGCTGCCGATGGTGAAAAAACTTCGCGGAAAACCGGCAGCCATTCTGAAAACTGACACCTATCCCCTGCTGGTTACCTTCACCGATATCAATGACCCGGCCAGTGTGGTGCGGGTTGATCCGTATGATCTGGAGAAACACTTCGGCACAGGCGTGAAGCTGAAGGCGGTGACACTGGAGATTACCGGGGAGCCGGTGACGAAGGGTGAGGTGGAGAAAGTGACCGGTTGGTGGAAAAAGGAAAACAAGCCTGCAAACTTTACCGGACCAATGTGGGATTGGAAGCATCCTGAGTTCGATATTTCCAAAGCAATACGAATACGTGATTTTATAAGGGGCGGAAGTTAAATGAGTATCTTACCAGAATTAATGTACGCAATCCTTGCGATGGACGCGTATAATCAAGGTTATAAACCGGGCATTGCACATGACGAAACACAAATTGGCACTGCCACAAAAACAACAGATTCTACTTTGGTTTTCAAAGACCCTAATGCGGACCCAAATGACCTAACCCCTGACGAAGTCGTCGATTTCTACGCCGCTGCCTATAGCTATAACGGCCAGACGGTTATTTCCTACCGGGGGACCGATGGTCCCCTGCCGGACGTCAATTACGGTTATTCCCTCGGCATGGGCCTGCCAGGAGCTGCTCAGGATGCCATGGCGCTTCAATTTTACAAGCAGGTGGCAGGTAAGGAGTCGATGGGTGAAGACCCCAGAGATTCAAATATTCTGATTACCGGCCATTCCATGGGTGCAGGTTTTGGAGCCTATATAGCCGCTTTATATGGCCTTGAGGCAGTGGTATTTGACAATATGCAATTTGAACTGGCTGCTGAAAGAGCAGCCGCTGGATTGGCTGCCAGGTTTTCAACCTATCCTTAAGCCCCCAACAATACAGGGCCTTTTTCAGAGAAACTGACGGCAACTTTATCTCCGACCGCGAATTCACTGTCGACATCGGGAGATGTGGCGAACAGATCGTCAAATTCTGTGTTGATGGTAAATTCCAGGTGGTTTCCCACATAGGTCAAACGGATGATTTTTCCCGGGAAACTGTTTGCGGTTTTTGATTTGCTGATTACCACCCGGTTTGGACGCACAGCCAGCAAAGCCTCACCCTTTTCAAGTTCGCGTGCAGGAAGCTTTGCCGAATAACCTCCGACTTTCACAGTTGCAACCTCACCCTTCACCGCAGATATGCGGCATGGCAGAATATTTGCTTCACCAATGAAATCGGCAACGAACCGGTTGGCCGGCGCATCATATAATTCACGCGGTGTGCCATCCTGGGCGATCAATGCGTTCTTCATCACTATGATACGGTCGGAAACCGCCAGCGCCTCCTCCTGATCGTGGGTTACATAAACAACGGTCAGTCCGAGGTTTTGCTGTATTTCCCTAATTTCCTCACGAACCTGGCGGCGAAGTTTTGCGTCGAGGTTGGAAAGCGGTTCATCGAATAATAGTACCTGTGGTTCCAGAACCAGCGCGCGGGCGACGGCTACCCTCTGCTGCTGCCCGCCGGACAATTCGCTGGGCAGACGCATGCCATAATCTGCCAGACCGACCAGATCGAGACCGGCCACTGCCCGCTCCCGGATTTCATTTTTCCTGAAACCGGAAAACTTGAGACCGTAAGATACATTTTCCAACACACTCATATGAGGGAAAAGCGCGTAGGATTGAAACACCATCGACACATCACGATCTGTAGCCGGAAGTCTGGTAACATCATTGTCGCCAATCATAATGCTTCCCGATGAGCACATTTCCAGACCGGCAATCAGCCTTAGCGTGGTGGTTTTACCGCAACCTGAAGGCCCCAGCAGAGTTACCAGTGTTCCCGCCTCAATCGACAGGGAGACATCATCAACCGCCACAACATCCTTGCCGTAAATCTTGGTGACATTGGTGAATGAAACCGAAGCTGCTTTTGAATTTTGTTTTAGTTTCATCTGGTTTCCAATGTTTGGAGGTATCAGGCGTTTGTTCTAGGGCCAGGACCCACTAATTAACACCATTCTGCGGCACTGA
>JAAEMP010000189.1 GCA_024225445.1 Hyphomicrobiales bacterium
TTAGGTATATGCGGAAAGATTCCCAATCATTTGGATTGCCGATTTTTGAGAAATCTCTTGAAATAACTACCCGGCAGAATGTAAATGCCGACAATAACAATCCTTCGGCTTATCCAGACAAACGGTCAGATTCAAAAAATGATCAAAAACAAAGTCCGTCATTGAAACAGGCTTTGGCTGAATTGGACAGGTTGTTTTCAGAAGATCTGATTGGCAAAACAGATTTGGCGTCAAAGAATAAGGCAATTGGTGAGAGCAGCCTGGAAGAAAGCCTGGAAGAGGAACTGACATCAAACTTCTATCGGGATGCCTCCTCATTATTTATGCCTGATTTGCATGATGAGGATGTACTGGAGGAAGCTGCCACATCAGTGAGTGATGAATGCAATAACCTGATTGGTGCTTGCGAAACGCCCGAACAAGTTGATCCTGACGTTTTGGATGATATTGATCAGAACCAGGTCTCTTTGATGTCATTGGGAAAAGGCACCGAGCGAATTGGAGGAATTATAGCGGAAGCCAAAATCGATACGCTCGCGAAGGCACAAAAATCAAAAATCGTTTTCGCTTCCTTAATCCTGCCGGCAATGTTCATTGGTGCTTACCTATACCTCAATCCACAAGAGGTTATGCAACTTGTATCGATATCAAAGATTGACCAACATGTCATAAAGCAAACGGGTGAGCCAGCATCCGCCTTGTCCGTGAGTGCAAATGTCTCTGCTGACAAGTCAGTTGAGATGTCGCAAGATAAGCTGGTTGAATCTGAAAATGTAACAAAGTTATCGTCCATTCCGATACGTTCGGCAGTTCACGATATTCGCGGCGCAGGTAGTGTTTCTGTCGAAGAAACAAAGCCTCCGATTGCAGTTAGCCCAGAACTTTCCAATATTGTTGAAACACAAAATGAGGCTATTCCGGCAATCAGGCCCCCAAAGAAAGATGACTCCCGTATCACCTACAGTGAAGTAGCTGTATTGACGGAACGATTTGATCAGGAGGCGATGTTGAACACAAACCAGCGGAACAACCTGACCTTATCTGAACCAGATATTAGGCAATCGGTCGAGAAAACCCCCGGCGTTTCTTCACAATTAATAGCAGAACCCAGGCATCAGCTGGGCTCTGCGTCCACGAGACGCGATTTGGAATCTGTGAAGAGGGGTGTGCAACTGGCTAATGTTGGAGATGTGCTTGATAGCGCTCAATTGAAGACATTCATAAGCGGATTGGCCAA